>JAOIST010000001.1 GCA_028222435.1 Candidatus Pelagibacter sp.
GAAGAAAAAGCTTTTGGAAATTTTCAAAAAATTGGAACAAGAAAGTTTATAGATGTTTTAGAGCCTGCTGAAGAACCAACTAAAGGAAAAGGACTTTACTTTATGGATACTTCATCAGCTGCAGCAGAATGTGTAACTCTTCAAGCAGCCGCAGGATTTAATATTCATTTATTTCCAACTGGACAAGGGAATATTATTGGAAACCCTATCGAGCCAGTAATAAAATTAACTGCAAATCCATTAACCGTAAAAACTATGAAAGAACATATAGATTGTGATGTATCAAAGCTTTTGTCTCGAGAAATGAATATGTCTCAAGCTGGTGATGAATTAATCAAATCAATGTTAAGAGTAGCTAATGGAAGATTAACTTGCGCTGAAGCTTTAGGTCATAGAGAGTTTGTTATGACTAAGCTTTATAGAAGTGCTTAATGTCTTCTGTTCAAGAAGATTGTATCTTTTGCAAAAAAATTAATTGTAAAATTTTAAAGCAGTTAAAATATTTCTTTATTATAAGAGATACAGCTTATCCTGTAACAGAACATCACACATTAATTATAACAAACAGGCATGTTTCAGATTTTTTTGAACTTAATAATGAAGAAAATATTGAATTAAATCAAATTTTAAAAGATCAAAAAAAGGAGCTCAAAGTTCTTGATGGCAAAATCACTGGGTTTAATGTTGGCGTTAATGTAGGTAAGGATGCCGGTCAATCAATTATGCATTGTCATATTCATTTAATTCCAAGACGAAAAGGTGATGTCGAAGATCCAAGAGGTGGTGTGAGAGGTGTAATACCTGAAAGACAAAAATATAGAAAAAAATAATTATTTTACTGGAAATTTCACTTCTTCATTTGGTTTTTTCTTTCTTAAATCAGATATAATTTTTCTCATCCAAGCAGCTAAAATTCCAAGACCTATGGCTACAATAATTGCAAAAGCTCCGTATAAAAATGGAAACTCATTCGATAATTTAAGTGAAAACTCTGCGTATTTACTTAGATCAGTTTGAATTACTTTTTCTTTATTAATTAATTGAGATTGTTCTCTGAAAAAAGAGTCATAAGCAATTGCTATAGCAACAGATATTAATAATGCTGCAAATAAAGATTTTAATTGATTGGCTTCAAGATATTGTCCTAGTTTTTGGCCTAGCTGCACTCCAACAATAGACCCCAGAATTAATGGAACAACTAAAAAGAAATCTATTGTGCCGTAATTAAAAGAGTGAAGAACAGTTACTATTGCACTAATAAAAATTGTAACAAATAAAGATGTTCCTGGAATTAATTTAACAGGCATTCCAACAATATAAATCATAGCGGGAACCATCAAAAAAGCTCCTCCAATTCCCATCATCGCTGCAACAAATCCAACTATTAAACCGAGTAATATTGGTGTCAGTGCACTCTCGTATAACCTTGATTTTTGAAATCTCATTCTCAAAGGTAAACCTTGCAACCAATTATGTTCGTGCAATTTTTTTTTAATAATTTTTTTTTGAGTAGCAGCTCTTAAAGCTTCAATTAACATAAGAGTTCCTACAATTGCTAAAAGATACATGTAAAGTAGTGAAATAATTACACTTATTTTTCCTATGCCTTCAAAATATGAAAAAGTAGAAATACCTAACAGCGTTCCCATTACACCGCCTGCTACAATCATTAATCCCATTTTGTAATCCAAAGTATTTTTAAACCAATGAGTTAAAGAACCAGAAACTGAAGTTGCTAAAATATTATTTACTTCATTTGGAACAGCATAGATTGGAGGAATACCCATAAAAATTAAAAACGGCGTCATTAAAAATCCACCTCCAACACCGAATAATCCTGAAAGAATACCTACGAGTAAGCTTAAGAAGAGTAATAAAAAGATATCAATATTAACTTGAACAATAGGAAGATAAATCTCAAGCATTATTCTAATTAATCTTGTAATAGTGAGAAGTCAATCTTAATAAATCGTTGCGCCAAAAACCTTAACGTTACCATCCTCAACTCCTAGAACTAATCTTCCTAAAAATTCACCAGGCATAGTCTGACTAGTTTGCTTGTAAAGAACTGTAATAAATTGATTTCTTCTTATTGTTCCCAAAAATTCCTGTTTTTCTGAAAGACTTGTTAATAATTTGTTATTAGCCCATTGTTTTCCAAGTTCTACTTCATTTGCTCCATAAAGCATTTGTGAGGAGAAATCTTTTGTAAAAGTTCCGTAGTCTTTAATGTTTGATGATTTAACTAAATTATCCCAGATCGGTTGGGCTATTTCTTTTAATTCTTTGTCAGATTTATTTAACAGCTCCATTAAACTTTATGAAGCTTTCTTTTCCTTTTTTTCATCTACGATATGGTAAACGGGAACTTTTTCCATTGTAAATTTCTTAGTTTTTGGATCTCTTCTAGAAACTGTCAAACAATGCCAGTTTTCATCATCAAGTTTTAAATGATCTCCTCTATAATAATATCCTGGCCACCTTGTTTCTTTTCTAAATTTAGTATGCTCTGTAACGCATTGTGACGTAACTGTTCTGTGTTTTAGTTCCCAAGCTCTCATTAGTTGATGATAATCTTCAGCTCCTACGTTTTCTAAATCCTCTTCTAACCACTTAAGTAATTCTAAACCTCGGTTAAGCATATTTTCATTAGTCATATAATTAGTTGCGATACCACCTACATATTCATCCATAATTCTTTGAAGCCTTTGTAGGCCTTGTATTGGAGAAATATAACTTGGAGAAACAGTTCCGCCTGTTATTTCATTTCTTCCAACAGTGTAATTTTCTAATGGTTTATAAATAACTTCTTTAAGATCTGTATATTGTTTTTCATTCACTTTAATTCCATCAGCCTTTTTATCCTCTATATATTTACATGCTGCTTTGGCTGCTAATCTTCCTTCAGTAAATGATCCTGAAGAAAATTTATGTGCACTACCACCAACTGTATCTCCAGCACCAAATAAACCATCTACGGTTAACATTCTGTTGTAACCCCAAAAATATTCTGGTGGTGATAAGTCTTCTGGTCCGCTAACCCAAGCTCCTGAACAAGTTGCGTGTGAACCCATTACATAAGGTTCAGAAGTTGTCAATTCTGGATTAGTATATTTTGGATCAATATTCTGTGAAGCCCATACGACTGCTTGGCCGACTGTCATTCCTAAAAAATTTTCCCAACCAACTGTTTCTAAATGTGGATCTTGAAAAGCTTCTTTGGTAACCATGTGAATTGGTCCCCCACCTGCTTGAACTTCTTGGATAAACGCATGATTACGTAAACATGTTGGTGTTGGATGGTGATCAATATACTCTCCAACCATTTCTTTCGTATGATCATACCATTTCTTCTCGTAATTTTCTCCATTAGCATTTTGGGTGTAAGTTTTTAAATGTAAAAAATAAGCACCAACTGGACCGTAACCATCTTTAAATCTACATAAGACAATTCTATTTTCCATTTGAGTCATTTTTGCACCAACCTGAATTGGTAATGCATAAGCTGAACCATTACTCCAAGGCGCATACCAAGTTCTTCCCATTCCCTCTCCAACTGCTCGAGGTTTAAATATATGTGATGCACCACCAGCAGCAACAATTACTGCTTTAGCTTTGAAAACATGATAATCGCCGGTTCTCATATTAAAACCAACTGCTCCACCAATTCTATTTTCTTTTTCATCATCCATTAAAAGATGAGTAATCATAATTCTGTTGTAAATTTTATCTGCAGATTTTTTAGCTGCTTCTGCAACAATAGGTTTGTAGCTTTCACCATGGATCATGATTTGCCATTTACCTTCTCTTAAATATCGTCCTGTCTTTTCATTTTTCATCATCGGTAAACCCCATTCATCGAACATATGAACTGTTGAGTCTACATGACGTGCCATGTCATAACCTAAATCTTCTCTAACCATTCCCATTAAATCGTTTCGAGCATATCTGACATGATCTTCGGGTTGATTTTCATCCCATTGCATTCCCATGTAGCAATTAATTGCATAAAGACCTTGAGCTACTGCTCCACTTCTATCGATGTTGGCTTTTTCAACACAAACTATTTTTAGGTCTCTTCCCCAATGCCTTGCTTCAAAAGTGGCCCCCGTTCCGGCCATACCACCGCCGATAATTAGAACATCACTTTCTTCAACGTGAGTTTTTACTTTTGCCATTAGTAGTAGACACCTTTCTTGAATGACTCCTTGCTTACTGTTGGAAGGTCTCCGTTAATATTCAAACCTTTAGGTTCTGTGTAAAGTCTCTGTGTAGTTATTTCACCTTGGTTAGGTTTATCTTCTTCGGCTAACTTTGGAATAAATTTACCCCAAGGTTTAGTTGTAATAGGCGAAACAAAATTTTTTTCTGTACCATTTCTAAACTTTATTCTCCATGATATAGTTCCTTTTTCCTCTTCTCTTCTTACTCTAACGCTATGTCCCATTGGTGCAAAATCAGCATAGCCTCGAACATCTATCGCATGATTAGGGCATGCTTTTACACATGAATAACATTCCCAGCAAAAGTTTGGTTCAATGTTTTTAGCTCGTCTAATTGTTTCATCAATATGCATTATATCTGATGGACAAATATCTACACAGTGACCACAACCATCACACCTCGTCATATATACAAAAGTTGACATAAATTATTTTTCTCCCTTAAAAATTAATAACATAAATTTTCTAATAATGCTTTGGTTGTTCTCTTTTAATTCCTAGTCCAAATTGTTCTGGAGCGTCAGCTGGTGGTGGCAAATTGTCTCTAGATCCATCGGCTTCCGCTAAATTCTTTTGAATCGCTGCACCAGGTTTATAAAACATATGAGCAAATTTTGACCAATAAACACCTCCAAATAAAATTAGGTTTGAAATAACAAATAAAACTAAAAATAAATAACTTAGACTATTCATGTTTGAATGTTGTGTGTATGACCATGCTAAACCAAATGTTGCGCAAGCTAATAAAGCCAAGACAAATAAATCTGCTTTAATTATTCTGTACCAAGGATATGCTTCTGCAGAAACATCAACTCTTAAAAAAAACCAAAACCAATATCCACCTAAACAAGTTAAGATTGCACCTATGTGCCATAAAGCTGTTAAAGTTGATGGAGTTTCAATACCCACAGATGAATAAGAAAAAATTAAAATAGCTGAGCAAATCCAAAAAATAATTGTTCCGTACATACCTAAAACATGCGCCAATCTTCTTTTGCCCCAACCAAGCTCTGAAGTTGTTGCAATATCATGAGCAATGGTTTTTAAGATAACTGTAGTTCTTTTCCCAGTTGTTAATTCAACCTGAGCATTTTTCTTTGCTTTTTTTGCATTTTCAAAAAAATACTTCACATTTTTTTTATGAATAATATCAACTAATACACCTACTAAAGTTAGAGCTGCCATGGCTAACACAAAACCTTGCATGGCTATTGCTGGAATAATTTCAGCTAATGATGAAAATGGATTGTTTGTTAACATAATAGTTGAGCTTTTATATATAGACCAAATTTGAAGGTCAAGTTAGAAAGCTATGGTTTTATTAGAGTTTTCCATCCTTTCTCATTTGTTCTCTGATCTTTGTTGCTGAGATCTGTTGTGTTTTTTCATCTAAAACAATCTCTTCAATTTTATAGCCTACGCCTCTTCCATAACAGATATTAGTTATATTAGGCACTAATGTAACTTGTATTCTATTTTTATAATCTTTAAGGGCTTCAAATATATTTTTTTTTACAGTTTCAAAATCAAAAGGATTGTCATCTACACCTTTGACATCTCTAACCATTACATTTACTTGGCCAGTTTTTTTTAATATTTCCTCAAATAATTTTTGATGACCAGCATGCCAAGGTTGCCAACGGCCAAGCATTTGTGCAGTGGGATGCTTGTTGTCCCACTTATGATCATCGTTTTTCATTAAAAAAAACTTACGCAGCTACTTGAAGATTGTGTTTAGCTGACATACCGCTTAAAAAATTCCAAAGATATTTTGCTGTAGACAATGCTGCTTTCTCTGCCTTTGTCTGTTCATCTTTAGATAAACCGTCTAATAATTTTTCACACTCAGCTCTGTGATAAACATCAGCTGATTTATGAGCTTCAAAGAATTCAAGGCCTTTTTTGGAACTACATCCATAATGTTTTTTCAAACCTTGTATCTTAGTCTCTGCTATTTCAGGGATTTGTCTTTCATAAGTATATAATGAAGCCAGACCTTCTGCGTATGATGATCTTCCTTGTTTAAAGAAATTATCTATAAGATCTTTAGTAAAACTTTCTTGTTTTGCTTTTTCAATTTTTTTCTGGATCTGCACCCATTTCAACTGCGAAATCTTTCCAAAGTTTTGGGTGATCAGCATCTTTGTTTTCTTCATCTTGAAGATTTTCTAAAAGAATTTTTCTTTTTTCGATATCTTCACACAATGAATGCGTTGCACTGATATATCTTGGGAACGCTTTTACATGC
Organism: Candidatus Pelagibacter sp.; assembly: GCA_028222435.1. The sequence goes on from JAOIST010000001.1 coordinate 6,472, forward strand.
TGATAATATTGTTCAGCATAATCTTTAATAATTTCCCTAGTAAGTTTACCCTCATTCCATGACTTGTAGAAAGGGTGATTTAATAAGTGGTATTGGTCTAATTTTTTATTTAATTCTTTTGAAAACATTTTGGCTCCTTTTTTTTAAATGAACGTATTAAAAAAAAACAGAAGATTAAACAAAAAAATTATCCACAATCTTTAGTTGAGTTGATATTAATGTTCACGTTTTGATTCGCTTTTGATTCACTTTAAGACTCATAATGCAACCTTAGATGGTTTGTTTAGATCTAACTATTGGTTTTTCATCAATAGGTAAATGAACAAGAGTTGCAAAAACTGATAATGCGATAGCAATATACCAAGCGTAATCGTAACTACCATAAAGATCAAAATAATAACCGCCTAAATACGCTCCCGCAAAAGCACCGAGTTGATGGCTTAAAAAAACAATTCCAAAAAGCAAACTCAAATATTTTGTTCCAAATATTTGAGCAACTATTCCATTGGTTGGAGGTATTGTTGATAGCCACAAAATACCAAAAGTGCATCCAAAAAAGATAGCTGTATAAATTGATGGAGGTGAAAAGATAAAGATGCAAATTACTACTGCTCTAAGTGCGTACAAAACGCTTAATAATTTTTTCTTGCTATATTTTGTACCTAAATATCCCATGCCTAATGTACCCACAATATTAAATAAACCTATTAAAGATAAAATAATTGTTGCTGACCAGCCTCCTAAGCCTCTATCTTGCATGTATCCAGGAACATGTGTGCCGACTAAAGTAATTTGAAACCCACATACAAAAAAACCTAAAACTAATAAAATATAACCTTTATGTGAGAACGCCTCGGTTAAAGCCTCTGTAAAGTTTTGATTTTTAGTATTCGAGGAGCTGTTGACCTCTATTTTTTTTGGAATAATAAATAACGACGCAATTCCTCCAAATAAAATAAAATATAAGAAGTATTTCAAAGTTTGCTCCCATCCAACTGTTCCTAAAGTATACTTTGTAAATAACGGTGCAACAAAATAACCAATAGAAGCAGCGGCTGTTACGATACCTGTTGCAATCGTCCTTTGTTCATTCGAAAAATGTTTTCCAACTTCTGAAACAGGTACACTCATTGCTGTGGCTCCTAAAGCTATACCAACTAAAACTCCAAGACTTATTTGAAAATAAATTCCGGTATTAGGACCAGAATAAAGCATATAAATACCTATGCCAAAAATAACAAAACCGATAAAAACAGATTTACTACCTCCAAATTTATCTGCAAGTAAACCAAAAATTGGTGCGAACAAACCCCAAAACAACATTTGAATTCCTATTGCTAAACCAAATTCAGTTCTTGTTGAATTTAACCCTTCTTCAAAAGCATTAAAAAATAATCCAAATGTTTGTCTCATTCCCATTGAAACTAAAATTGCTGCACAAGCAGCTAACATTGTAATTAAAGCAATTCTGTTTGGAATAAATTTTTTCATTACTTTATATATCTTAGAGATTTTTTTAAGTCACTGATTAAATCTTTGGGATCTTCCAAACCAATGTGTAATCTAACTATATGTTCATCTTTACCAAATCTAAAAAATCTTCTTCCTTGGCTGTATTCATCTTTGCTTGCCCTTAACTCCTGTAAGATTGCAAGACTTTCAAAACCACCCCAACTATAACCTATACCAAATAGTTCTAATGAATTTACAAATTTAATTACTGAAGATTTATTTTTAGATTTTATAACAATTGAAAATAATCCTGTAGCACCAGTGTAGTATTTTTTCCAAAGTTTATAATTTTTACTTGATGGTTTATGAGGATAAAGAATTTCTATAATTTTTTTTTGTTTTTTAAGAAACTGAATTACCTGTATAGTACTTTGATAATGTTGGTTTAATCTTGTATCTAAAGTACGTAAACCACGTATAATTAAATATGCCTCATCGGCAGACATTCGATAACCTGATAATTTGTAAAAAAACATTATTTTTTTAAATACTTTTTTATTTACCGCTAATGAACCTCTCATGGCATCTGAATGACCGGAAAAATATTTAGTTGCAGATGAAAAGGACATATCGAAACCTAGTTCTAAAGGTTTAAGATATAATGGGGTTCCCCAGGTATTATCTAATAATGTTAATATTTTCTTTTTTTTTGCTAGTGTAACAATTTTAGAAAGATCTTGAAATTCAAATGTTATACTTCCAGGATTTTCAACTAAAATCATTTTTGTTTTTTTTGTAACTTTGTTTTTTAAATCTTCAAAAGAGTCAGGATTATAAAATATTGCGTGAATATTAAATTCTTTTAAAAGTTTTTCTGAAATCTCTTTAGTTGGCCCATAAACATTATCGGAAACTAGAATTTCATCCCCAGGCCTACACAAGCTCATTAAAGCTAGAGCTATTCCACCAAAACCAGTGCCTGTTAGAAAAACATGGTAAGCTTTTTCAAGTTCTTTTATAATATTTTCAAGTTCAATTGTTGTAGTGCTTCCATATCTACCGTAGCTATAATGAGTTACTTTTTTATGCTGTTTAATCTTTAGTTCGTGCTTGTACAATTCCTGCATAGTATTGAATAGAATTGTTGATGCTCTTGCTACAGGAGGGTTTGCGGATCTATTAGTGTTATCTTTTGTAGGGTGTTTTAAAAATGTGTTAATAGACTTTTTCATATAATAAGTGTAATTGAACTTTATATAATAATTATATAATTAAGATATATAAAAGGAGGCAAAAATATGGGTTATCCAAAAAAGCACCGTGGAAGAAGAAAAATTGGCTCAAAAAAAAGAAGAGCAAGAAAAAGAAATAAGAAAAAATAATCAACAAAATTTTTATGAATGAAATAACTCAAATAAGAAAATTGAGTTTATGGATATTTTTTATTCCATTAATAGCAATAAACCTTTGCTTGGTCATCTCACAAAACCCCGAATTTTTAGAAAATACTTTTTTTAGTGTAGATCAAATTGGTAGGTCTGGATTTTCAATACCTTACTTTGATGGAAGTTTGTCAATTAGTAGAGCTTCTAGAACCTTCCCACAGTATTTAATTTTTAAACCAGCAATGATTATCACGGCAATAATTCTTTATTATTATTGGGTAAATAATAATAATTTAGTTAACAAGTTCAAATCAACAAATATAAATTATAAATTTAAAACTTTTGGAATTCTTTCAGCCGTGTTTCTTGCTATTCATTCTATTTTTCTTGGTATAAAATTTGATATTCAAATTTTTAAATTATTGAGAAGAATTGTATTGTTGTTATTCATTATATTTGAAATTATAGCTCAAGGAATACTTGTTTATCATTTTTTTTAAAATCAAAGAAAAAATTTCAGATTTAATTAATAAAAAAATTCTAACTTTAAAAGCTATTTTAGTTTTAGTTTTAGCAACCATTGCGATACTGAGCGTACCTATTCTTATTGATAAAGGAAATACGCACTTCAAGCATGCATTGGAGTGGAATTATTTTGTCGGAGTTATATTATTTTATTTTTTTACAAGATTTCTTTGGAGAAGAACCACATAAATTTCTAGGCTTTCGCCCAGAAATTTAGTAGTTTTGGCTCGTCGTTTTAGGCGCTACCGCCAAGCCGTCCCGATGGACTATTCTAGCGCTACTAGGTCCACCTTTCTGCCCTTTAAGCTTGAACCTCTCGGTTTTTCCCTAAATGGCCAGTTAAGAGTTGCCTCTTAATTAGATTAATTAAATCATTTTAAAAAAAAAATTGGTATCACTTTTAACGTGCAGTGATTTAAGCTGTTAATTTAGTGGATAAATTTTTATTATAGGTCTTATGTATCCAACCACCGCCCAATACTTTATCCCCAAGATCATCTTTAGAGTAAAATACACAAGCTTGACCAGGAGAAATTCCTGTCTCTTTATCTAAAATTTCTACATCAGCTGAATTATCTAAAAAATTAATTTTAGCTTTTAAAAGCCTTCCTGTAGATCTTACTTTAATATTGATTGTTTCATTAAATTCTTTTTTAGATCCAAGAATATTTAAATCTCTCAATCTAATTTGTTTTACTTCAAGACATTCTTTAGTACCAACAATAATAGTATTTTTATCTGCGTCTATATTTACAACATACAGTGGATTGTTGCTTGCTATCTTTATCCCTTTTCTTTGACCTATTGTATAATTTATAATTCCCTCGTGATCTCCTATTTCTCTACCATTAATATCAAGAATTTTTCCAGACTTAAAAGACTCCGGTCTAAATTTTTTTATAACTGATGCATAATCGCCGTTAGGTACAAAGCAAATATCTTGACTGTCAGGTTTTGTGGCTACATTTAATTTCAATTTTTCAGCTATTAGTCTTGTTTCGGATTTATCAATTTCTCCCAAAGGAAATCTAAGATAGTCTAATTGTTCTTGGGTAGTGCTAAACAGAAAATAACTTTGATCTCTATTTTGATCTTTCGCTCTGTACATATTTGCATGGCTATTAACTTTAATTCTTGAAACATAGTGACCAGTTACAAGTGCATCAGCTTTTAACTCTTTTGCGTATTTAAATAGATCTCTAAATTTTACTGTTTGATTGCATTGTACACATGGAATTGGTGTTTCACCAGCGGCATAACTATCTATAAAAGAGTCTATTACTTCAGTTTTAAATTTTTTTTGATAAAATAGAATTTTATGACTGATATTGATATATTCTGAAACTCTTTTAGCGTCCAAAATATCTTGACCAGCACAGCATTGTCTACCTTCTTTTGATTGTTTAGAATCATCATATAATTTTAATGTTATGCCGGTTACATCATATCCTTCTTGCTTCATAAGTGCAGCCACAACAGATGAGTCTACTCCGCCAGACATGGCAACGACTACTTTAGTATCTTTTTTTGATTTATTAATTCCTAGAGAATTCATTATTTAAGTGTATAATCGAAAAAATTGTGATTTTCCATAATGCTTATTGATTTTGAACCAGGGGACTATGTTGTAAATCCTGCTAACAAAAGCTGGGGTATTGGGCAAGTCCAATCAATTATTGGTAACAAAGTAACCGTAAATTTTGAAAATTACGGAAAAAGAGTAATTAATGTTGAAAATGTAAATCTTGAGAAATTAAACGATGAAAACTAGCCAGCTAAAATCTATAAGCGAAAATTTAATTGATACTTTTAATGATGCTGGAAAAGTAGCTATTGATCTTTATAAAAAAGGTTTAAAAATAGAAATTAAAGAGGATAAATCTCCTGTAAGTAATGGAGACCTTAAAGTAAATGAATTAATAACTAATCAGATCAAAAAACTTACACCAAATGTTCCGATAGTTTCTGAGGAAACTGTAAATTTGAAGATAAAAAATAAAGCAAAAATATTTTGGTTGATTGATCCTATTGATGGAACCAAAGAATATATTGCTGGTAAAGATGAATACACTCTTAATGCTGCGTTAGTAATTAATACCGTTCCAGTGCTTGGTTTAGTAGGTGTTCCAAAAAAAAATAGACTTTTTTATACGCATGGTCCAGGAGAAAGTTATTTAATAGAAAACGGAACAACTAAGAAGCTTAATTGTAAAAAGCTGCAACCAAAAGGAAAAGTGGTAGCGCTATCAAGCGTAGTAAAACCCTCAGATATTATTTTAAATAAATTAAAAAGTTTTAATGTTACTAACATAGTCAAAATGGCAAGCTCTTATAAATTTTGTGTGATAGCAACCGGAGAGTACGATGTTTATGCAGCTAGAGAAAGGGCAAATGAATGGGATTATGCTGCAGGTCATGCTGTAGCTCAAAATGCCGGTGCAATAATAAAAACACTTGATGAAAAACCTTTCTTATACGGAAAAGAAGATTATAGAAATCCTAGTTTATTAATAAAAAGGGCAGAAAATTTAGATGGTTAAAACTATTGCAATAATTGTTTTGTCGGTAACTTTTTTTGGTGTTCTATTTTTTATTTTAGTAAGAAATGCTCTTAAAAGAAAACTGGATATTTTAGTTGAAGAAGAAAAAAAAAGAAAATCAGATAATCTTGATTAATTTATCAAACTCATTTTTTTCGAAATCTAAAACTCTTTTTGATAATTCAAAACTAAAACCTCCTCTTGCTAAAATACCCATATCCTTTTTATAAAATAACTCACGGTTAGTGCCTGGCCTTAAAGGGCCTATTCTTCTTCTTTTACACAATTTTAAGGCTGAAACAAAATCTGGTTCGATCTCATCTTCTTTAATTTTATCAATACTTTGTTTTATAAATTTATTATCTATTCCTTTGTTCCTTAAGGATTGATTGATTTTGTTTAAAGAATAACCTCTTCTTAAAAACATTCTTGCTTTTGAGTCTGAGTACATTTCATCATTTAAAATTTTATTTTTTTCGAGATGTAAGATTATTTCATCAATAATTGATGAGACTTCTTTCTTTGATTTTGTTCCTTTTATTTTGGTTAAGTATTTTTTGAGTAAAAATACTTTTAGTTGTTGTTTGGAGGGACTATATTTTTCCAAATACGAATAAGCTAAGTCTCTAAGATTTGTAGTTAAATCTTCAAAATCACTTTTATTAACTGTGGGATTCATTTATCTAATATACTATATTATTTTTAATGATTAATAATTTAATATCTTTCTTAACTTATGAAAATATTTATTTGATTGCTAACTGGGGTGTTATTCCTTTTTGGCTTTTATTAATTTTTCTTCCTAATCATAAATTAACAAGTTTTTTCACACAATCTGTAATTGCTCCTCTTCTTTTAGCGATTGGTTATGCTTATCTATCGTATACAATTTACTTAGAAGGAAATCTTTTAGATGGATTTGAATTATATAATGGCTTAGATGGTTTATACTCAATGTTTGCTAATGAAGTTCTATTATTAATTTTTTGGCTCCATTTTTTAGCTATCAGTTTGTTTGCTGGTGCCTGGATTGTGAGAGATAGTAAAAAATATTTTATTCCAAAAGCTATTACGATACCTTCTGTAATTTTAACTTATTTCACTGGCCCAATTGGATTAGTTGTTTATTGGTTTATGAGAATATTCTTTGCTAAAAAAGTTAGCTTTGATGATTAAACCTTTTGAATTTTATTTTGATTTTATTAGTCCTTATTCATTTCTTGCTCACAAAGAAATAAGAAAAATTGAAAATAAAGAAAATATTAAAGTTAAGTACAATCCTATTCTTTTAGGTGGTTTGCATAATTTACACGGAATCAAAGCTCCCGCTTTTATACCGGCTAAAGCAAAGCACATGATTAGAGACTGCAAACTTATAGCTGAAAAAAATGATACAAGATTTAAATTTAATACATACTTTCCTATACAAAGCTTGAATCTAATGCGAGGTGTTTTGGTGGCTGAAGAAGATAATATAAAAAATTATTACATAGATAGTATTTTCAATACTATCTGGCAAGACGGACTAAATATGAATGATGAAATTGTGATTCAAAAAGTTTTAAAAAATTTAAATGTTAATCCAAAAACATTTGTTTTAAGATCAGCATCATCTTTAATAAAAGACTCTCTTAGAAAAAAAACTTCTGATGCGTATCAAAGAGGTGTATTCGGTGCTCCGACTTTTGTAGTTAATAATAAAATTTTTTGGGGACAAGATAGAATTGATTTTGCTTTAAAAGAAGCTAGTAAATAAGTTATTTTTTTTCCTTTGTAATAATTTTCATTCCGCTTTTTCTTAAAGCATCAAATCCACCTTCTACATGAGCTACATTTTTAAAACCCATTTCTACTAATGATTTTGTTGCGAGTGCAGATCGCCACCCAAGAGCACAAAACAAAACCATTTTTTTTATCTCTTTAATTTTGTTTGATTGATAATAAGTACTTTCAGGATCTAGCCAAAATTCAAGCATACCTCTAGGAATATGTTTTGAGTTTTCTATAGTGCCTTCTTTCCAAAGTTCTCTAATATCTCTTACATCTATTAATGTAATTTCATTGTTGTCTGATAATTTTTTGACTTCAGAAGAAGATAAAGTTTCAATACATTTTTGAGCTTCTTCAACAAGTTTTTGAGATGATTTTATGTTCATGGAACTAGAATATAAACTAATATATATAATTTATCATAATGAAAAAAATTAAAAACGTACAAAAAACCAATTTTTTTAAAAAGATTTTTATCAAAATATGTAGATTAATCGGATTTGAAATAATTGACCAATCAAATTTTAGTTCACCTACTTTACAAAAAAATTTAAATGAAACTTTAAGTATGCAGGGTCAAAAATCTATAACTATCCCACTTGGTCAAATTAACATTAAAAATAAGGTTCGTTCATTAAAGGTAATATTAAGAACTTGCACCTCTGAATTAATAATGGATCAAAATAAAAAAAGAATATTTGAAAAAGAAAAAAATGAATACACATTTAGAACTCTTAATTCATTGATAAAATCTATGAGTATAGCTTCTAGCCAATTTAAAAATGTCAAATTTGAAATTTTGGTTACCGACACTAACTCACCTAAAGAAGATATAAATAAGATAAATAATATTTTAGATCAGTCAAATATCGAGAGCAGATTTATTTCCATTAATCTAGAAAATTTTAAAGATAAAATAAAATCAGGTTATTCGAATGCAAAGTTTGCAAATATGGCAAATTTTTATACTTCTTTGATGATTGCAAAAAAAGAGAATGCTGATTTAATTTATTTTGTTGAGGATGATTATATTCATTCCCCAAGTACGATTACCGAAATGATTTTTACTTATGAGAAATTTAATACTATTTTCTCAAAAGATTTAATTTTACTTCCATCAGATTATCCATATTTATATTCCAAAGATGAAGAGACGAAAATTTATCTTGGTGAAAAATACCACTGGCGTCTTGTATCTGAAAGTTTAGTTACTTTTATGACTAGCAAAAATTTAATAGAGAAAAATTATAATAATTTAGAAAAAATGGGGATTGAATGGATTGATCCTTGGGAAAAACCATTACATCAAATTTACAAAAATAATCCATGTTTATCACCAATGCCCTCTTTAGCTATTCATTGTGCTAATATTAACTCCGTATTTGGAATCTCACCTTTGGTGGATGTAAAAGAATTGTGGGATAATAGTAAAAACTAGACTTTTAAAGGCCCGATTTCTCGGGCCTTAAATATTTCTATTATTTAGTCTCGTATTGAATAAGCTACTACGCCAACTTCAGCTTTATCCGTACCTTGTCTTTCAGCTGCTTTACTTATTCTTAATCCCACAGTTGATTTTAAAGAACTAAAAGTTATCCAAGATAGTACAAAACTAAATACGCATACTGAAGTAACGCCCACTAACTGAGTGCCAAATGATGTATCTGGATTAGTAAAAGGAACAACTAATGTTCCGAAAATTCCAGCAAACATGTGTACAGGTATAGCTCCTACTACATCATCTAATCCTAAATTTTCTAACATTTTAGTTCCGTAATACATAATTACAGCTCCAATAGATCCGATGATCATTGCTGTAATAGGTCCTGGAGTTAATGGTTCAGCGGTTATTGCAACTAAACCTGCTAAAGCTCCATTTAACATCATAACAATATCAGTTTTTCCACCGATCAATCTTGTCAAAGCTGCTCCTGTAACTGTGCCTGCGGCACCAGCTAAATGAGTGTTCACTGCAATTTTTGAAATTGCGTTTACATCATCAAAGGTACCCATAGCAAGTTGGCTAAAACCATTAAATCCAAACCAGCCGAACCAAAGTAAAAAAGTACCTAAAGTCACTAAAGGAATACTTGAGGCTGCAAAAGGTTCCATAGATTTTTTCTCACCTCTTCTTCCAAATCTTCCTTCTCTAGCTCCAAGGACTATTACTCCAGCTAAAGCAGCAGCACCACCACAAGCATGAACAAGAGTTGATCCTGCAAAATCAGAGAAGCCCGAAGTTGCTAACCAGCCTCCGCCCCATTGCCACCCCATAGATATAGGGTAGATAATTCCAGCCATGATTGCTGCGAAAATAAAGAAAGGCCATATCTTAATTCTCTCTGCTACCGCTCCTGAAACGATTGACGCTGTTGCGCAAACGAACATAGTTTGAAAAAACCAATCTGAGTATCCTGAATACCCCGTTTCAGCGTTAGAGTTATCAGTCCAAATTGAAAATGAACCAACATAACCACCTTCAGGCACGCCATAAGCCAAGTTATAACCTACTAAGAAAAATATAATTGAGCATATAGCGAATTTACCTATATTTTTAGCGGCAATTGTCGATACACTCTTGGTAGTCACTAAACCACTCTCGAGCATACAGAAGCCAGCCGCCATAAAAGCAACTAGCACTCCGCCTAAATAAAATCCTAATGAGTTAAAAATATACTGTCCCTCTTGAGACATTGTTGTTTCTGCAAAGCTATTAGTACTTAAAAATAGTGCAGAAATACAACCTAAAAAAATGAACGTTTTTTTTTTCATGTTTCCCCCTTTTTTTTTGTTCTTAGTATCAAATTTATGAATTTTTAAGCATGATTTAAATGCATACTAGACTTGTTAAAATAAATAAGGCCTGGGCGGGGGAACCAACCAGGCCTTACAATTTTTCCCAACTATCGAGGGAGGGAATTTTTAGTCTCTTATACCGTAAGCTATCACTCCGATTTCAGCTTTATCAGTTCCAAGTCTTTCAGCTTCTTTACTAATTCTTAGACCGACTGTAGCTTTCATAATTTTGAACACTATAAATGAAACAATAAATACGAATACTACTACTGAAATTGTTCCAAGGAATTGAGCTCCAAATGAAACATCTCCATTAGTTAATGGAACAGCTAACGTACCCCATACACCTGCAACTAAGTGTGCAGGAATAGCTCCAACTACATCATCTATTTTTAGTTTAAATAAAAGTTTAGTTGAGAAGTACATTACTAGTCCACCTATTGCTCCGATAAATATCGCAGCTAAAGGACTAGGAGTTAATGGTTCAGCTGTAATTGCTACTAATCCAGCAATTGCACCATTAAGCATCATAACTACATCTGTTTTTCCACCAATTAATCTAGAAATAATTGCAGCAGCTATCACTCCACCACCTGCAGCTAAATTAGTATTAATGTAAATTGTTGCTACAGAGGAAACGTCTTCTAGTGTTCCAGCAGCAAGTTGTGATCCACCATTAAAACCAAACCAGCCCATCCAAAGTATAAATACCCCTAGAGTTGCTAATGGAATTGATGATGCAGCAAATGGCGCCATAGGCTTAGCTTCACCCCTACTGCTAAATCTTCCTGATCTTGCTCCAAGCACAATAGCACCCGCTAAAGCGGCAGCACCACCAGCAGCGTGAACTAATGTTGAACCAGCAAAATCTGAAAACCCTGCAGTTGATAACCAACCACCGCCCCATTGCCAGCCCATTTCAATTGGATAAATTATTCCAGTTAAAATTGCTGCAAATAAGAAAAATGGCCAAATTTTAATTCTTTCAGCTAATGTGCCTGATACGATTGACATCGTTGTTGCACAAAACACCATTTGGAAAAACCAGTCAGATCCATCAGAATAACCTGTTTCAAGTTTTGATCCATCGCTCCATGGAGTAAATGTTCCGATATATCCACCTTCTGGAATACCATAAGCTAAATTGTAACCAACCAACCAGAACATAACTCCAGCGATTGAATAAAGACCTATATTTTTAGCACAGATTGCTGATACGGATTTTGATGTTACAAGACCTGACTCTAACATTGCAAAACCTGCGGCCATCCACATGACCAAGAAACCTGACATTAAAAATAATAGGGTATTAAATATGTATTGTACTTCTGCAGATACTGTAGTTTCGGCATAACCTAAACCAGCAAAGCCAAAATAGATGGCTGTACCTGCTATAAAGTAGCTAATGTATTTTTTCATAAGTTCTCCCTTGTTGGAGGCCTTATAAAATTAATTAATTAAAATTAGTATTGATTTGTGTTAATTTGAGCTATGCAGTTTTTGCAAGTATTTTAGCCCTTATTAGAGTTTATCTAATAAGGGCTAAAAAGTTTATTTATTAAACATTTCTTTCAAGCTTTTAGCTGGTAAAAACTTTACTTTTTGAGATGCGGAAATTTGAATTGACTCACCTGTTCTAGGATTTCTTCCTACTCTAGCTTTTCTCTTTGCTACTTTATAAGTACCAAAACCAGCTATCTTCACAGTATCGTCATTTTTTAAAGCATCTAAAATAATAGTCGTTATTGAATCAAAAGTTCTCTCAGCATCAGCTTTACTTTGACCCAAAGTAGACGATATTTTTGCTACTAGTTGTTTTTTATTCATTTATGCCCCTTTTTTAAGTTAATTTCTAATGTGCAAAAAAAACCAATAAAATCAATGTTTTTTTGTGTTTCACGTAAATATCAACACTACATATTGTATATTAAATAAGTGTTGATTTTATTGACTTTTTTGAAGATTAAAATGGCTTAAAATAGGCCTAAATCTCTAAGATCATTAAACGTCGTAAAAAACATTAGAGAAAGCAACAAAAATAACCCGATTCGAAAAAATCCCTCTTGAGTTTTTTGTGTCAAAGGTCTCCCAAGTATTTTTTCAAATGCATAAAACATTAAATGTCCACCATCTAGCATTGGTATTGGAAAAAGATTAATAAAACCAAGGCTGATAGAAATATAAGCCATAATACTTAAAAAGGCGACAACTCCAAACTTAGCTACTTGCCCTGTAATTTTAGCAATCTTTATTGGCCCTCCTAATTGAGATGTGTCACCTGTTCCTTTGAACATTGATATAACGAAATCCCATGAAGCATCAATAACAAACCAGGTCTCTTTAATAGCATAAAACAATGCTGTAGCAGGGCCAAGTCGTTCTCTTTCTATTTTGTCATTTAGAGGTGCAATTTTTATTCCAATGATTTTTTTATTAATTTTATTACCTAATGAGTCTGAACCTTCTACAAATTGAGGTTTTACGTTAATGCTTAATTCGCTTTCATTTCGAATAATTCCTAAATTTATGGTTTCTGATGAGGATGCGTTAATAAAGGCTGAAACCTCCATCATACTTTTTACTTCTCTGTTATCAATTGACTTAATAATGTCTCCAGATTTAACGCCTGAAATAAATGCTGGGCTATCAGGTTGAACTTCTTGTATTTGTGCTGGAGTAAAATCTTTTCCAGCAAACATATAAATAAAAGCAAAAATAACTATAGCCAGTAAAAAATTTGCAAAAGGTCCAGCAGCGACAATCAATGATCTTTGGTAAATAGGCTTAACTACAAAAAGTTTTTCTCTATCTTCTTTGCTGTATTTTTTTAAAAGTTCTTCCTGTTCTGCTTGACTAAAGACATTTCTATCGCCAAAAAATTTAACATATCCTCCTAAAGGAATTGCGCAGAACTTCCATCTAGTTCCTGATTTATCATTAAAACCAAATAATTCTTTTCCAAAACCTATAGAAAAATCGGTAACTCCAACACCATATTTTCTTGCAAAATAATAATGTCCATACTCATGAATAAAAACAACTACTGTAAGTAAAATTATAAACGGAATAATAAAAGAAATTAGAATTTCCACTCGTTAACCTTTGTAAAAATAAAGTTTCTAAAAGCCATTAACCTTGCATTATTCTTTAAAGATGCTGGATAGACGAAATGAGTTTCTGTAGGTTTTCCTGTTTCCTCCGGTAAAACTTTAGTAATATTATTCACATTATGGGCAATATAATCTGGTAAAGCAGCTAAACCCACACCGCTTTGCACTGCTAACAATAATCCATAAACGCTGTTTACTTTCATTATTGATTTTCTTTTTTTTCCATCTTTAATGCCGTGCTTTAAAACCCAGTCAGGATTATAAACTGGAGAAGGTGCTCCTTTTCCATAAGTAATAAACTTGTGTTTGTCTAAATCCTTTAAAGTTTTTGGATATCCATTTTTTTGTAAATAATCATTTGAACCATAAATATGATAATTAAAATCTACAAATTTTTTTTGGATTAAATTTAATTGTTTAGGTCTTCTCATTCGAATTGCAACATCAGCTTCTCTTGTACTTAGATCGAGTTCCTTATCATCAAATATTAATTCAATTTCAATATCTGGGTGCAAATCCATAAATTCTTTGATTCTAGGTGTAAGCCAAGTGGTGCCAAAGCTTACTACAGTCGTAACTGTAAGTTTTCCATTTAGTTTATCTTTGTGACCGCTTAGATTAGACTCTACATCTTTTAACTTTGAAATAATTTCATGAGCTGATTTATAAAGATACTCGCCATTCTCGGTTAAAACTAAACCTCTTGCATGCCTTTCAAAAAGTTGAACCTTTAAATCACCTTCTAAGGCTTGAATTTGGCGACTTATAGCCGATTGGCTCAAGTTTAATATAGTTGAGGCTTTGGTAAAACTAGATGCTTCTGCGACTGTGTGAAATATTTTGAGTTTATCCCAATCCATAAATTTGTTTGATTATAAATTATTTATTTGGATTTACTACTGCTCTTCCAAAAAACTCTCCTTTTAAAAGTTTTGGATAAGTATCTAAAAGCTCAGTAAATGATAACTCTTTTGTAAAGGACTGAACTTTTGAAAAATCTATTAACTTTCTTGCTTCTCCCCAAACGAATTCTCTTCTCTTTAATGAAGAGCCTGACGAATCAATTCCCCAAAGTTTTACACCTCTTATGATGAATGGCATAACATTAGTATTGATTTTAATTCCTCCTGCATTCCCACAGGCTGCGACTACCCCACCAGGTTTAGTTTGAGCAAAAATTTTTGTTAAAGCACTACCACCAACGGTATCAACAACACCATCCCAAACTCCTTTTTCAAGTAGTTTACTTTCGCCATCAAATTCTTTTCGGTCAATAATATTTTTTGCACCTAGATCTTTTAGATAATCATTTTTATCTTTTTTGCCTGTCACAGCATGCACATCATAGCCCATCTTTGATAAAATCATCACAGCTATACTTCCAACGCCTCCTGTAGCACCTGTTACGAGCACGTCTTTCACTTTTTCACCTAACAATAATTCTTCTTTTGCTTTCACAGCAAAGGAACATAGTAAAGCAGTAAATCCTGCAGTACCTAACATCATTGCTTTATGGGTATCTAAATCTTTTGGAATCTTAATTAGAAAATTTGAGTCAACTTTAGCATACTGAGAAAAACCACCAAAAAAAGCCTCACCCACTCTAAAACCTGTAAGAATTACTTTGTCATCTTTTGCGAATTTACTATCTTCGCTTTCAACAACAGTCCCAGCAAAATCTATTCCCGGAACAAAAGGGAATTTACGGACTATTTTACCACCGTCGTTTAATATTAATGCGTCTTTGTAATTTAAACTAGAATAATCAACTTTAACCAAAACGTTTCCATCTTTAAGTTGATTTTTCTCTATTTCTTTAATGTCTCTTGTAAATTTTTCGTTTTGATTATCTATAACAATAGCTTTAAATTTATCAGACATTTATTTTCCGATATAACTTAAATATCTATTTTGAATACTTAAATCATCTTTGAACGAACCTAAAAAAAAGTTTGTTACAGTTGTTGCTTTTTCTTTTTTAATTCCTCTCATTGTCATGCATTGATGTGCTGCGTCTATTGTAACAGCTACACCTTTTGCCTCCAAAGCGCTCATTAATGTTTTCGCAATTTGCATAGTTAATCTTTCCTGAGTTTGAAGTCTTTTTGAAAAAATTTCTACTGTTCTGGCCAATTTACTAAGACCAACAATTTTTTTATTTGGAATATAAGAAACATGTGCCACTCCAATAATTGGTGCCATGTGATGTTCGCAATGGCTTTCTAATGTTATATTTTTTTCAATAACCATATCGTCATACCCCTCTACATCACCAAAAGTTTTTGATAAATCTTCTTCTGCATCTTGATGGTAGCCTTTAAAATATTCCTTAAATGCTTTAACAACTCTTTTTGGAGTTTCTAACAACCCTTCTCTAGTTGGATCTTCACCAATCCAAGTTAAAATTTTTTTAATCGCTTCTTCTGCCTCTTTGTCGCTAACTTTAGGTTTATTGGGGGCTTCTTTATTAATGTCTTTTACTAATTTCATATTGTGATGTTTTTACAGGACAAAATTAATTATTGCAAATTGCTATTTTGTCTTTTTTTCACTATTTTGTCATCATGTTTAAAAAAAGAGAAAACGTTTTTGAAGTTGAAGAAGGAAAATTTCTTTCTCCCAAATTTGATACAGATGGTCTTATACCTGTTACTACTACTGACAGTAATTCAGGAGATCTTTTAATGCATGGCTATATGAATCAAGAAGCTTTGAGAAAGACAATAGAGACAAAAGAAGCTCATTACTGGAGCAGATCAAAAAAAGCCTTATGGCACAAAGGTAAAACCAGCGGATTTATTCAGAAAGTAATTGATCTAAGAATTGACGACGATCAAGATGCTTTATGGATGTCTGTAGATATAGGAAGTGGCGCAAGTTGTCATGTTGGTTACAAGTCGTGTTTTTATAGATCGATACCATTAGGACCTATAAAAAACTCTGAACAAATTGAACTAAATTTTAAAGAGAAAGAAAAAAAATTCGATCCAGAAAAAATTTATAAAGGTCAACCTAATCCAACAAAATTATAATAATGAAAGTTTTAAGTCCTTTTGGTCCTAAAATAGCAAAGCTAAAGCTATCTTCTAATTTAATTAAAAAGTTAAATAATGAAGTAGAAAAAATAATTTCCAAAAAAAACCTAGTCAAAAAATTAGATTATTCTAATAAATTAGTTGGCCAAGTTAAACAAGAAT
Source organism: Candidatus Pelagibacter sp. (assembly GCA_028222435.1). Next base: position 23,247 of record JAOIST010000001.1, read on the forward strand.
TTCAAATTCCAAAAAGTTTTATTAAGAAAAATTTAGAAAAAATAATATTTAATGAAGTTAAAAAATATATTTATAAATGTTTAGGAAAAAAAATTTCAAAAATTAATATTAAAAATTTTTGGGTAGTGCGCCAGTTCCATAATGATTACAATCCTATACATTTCCATGATGGGCATATCTCTGGGGTTGGATATTTAAAAATTCCTAAATTTATTTTAAAAAATAAAAAAAAAATTAAAACTGATGGCTCAATTGACTTTATCAGCGGTAATAAAATTCTTTTAAGTGACAGTATTTTCAATCATCAACCAAAAGTTGGGGATGTACTGTTATTTCCCCATTATTTAATGCACACGGCATACCCTTTCAAATCTGACGGGGAAAGAAGGTCTTTTTCTTTTAACTTAGAAATTGATAAAAAAATTGCCAATGTTTTCTCTAAATGAGTGATCAAATTCAAAAAAATGTTTTTGGAGAACCGCTTGAGCCTTGCTCAAACGATCCTGTAACAGGATGGTTTAGAGATGGTTGTTGTAATACAGATAAAAATGATCGTGGAGTTCACACTGTTTGTGCAAAAGTAACTGATAAATTTTTAATTTGGTCTAAAAAAGTTGGTAATGATTTAATTACCCCTCACCCTGAATTTGGATTTCCAGGTTTAAAAGATGGCGATAATTGGTGTGTTTGTGCCTCATGGTATGCAAGAGCGATTGAAGAAGATGCTGCTTGTTTTTTGTATTTAAAAAAAACAAATATAAAAACTTTAGAACTTATACCAATGGAAAAGCTAAAAAAATATGCTGTAGATTTATCTTAGTAGATTTTTGTTCCTCGAGTTTTAATTATTAACTCAAGTTCTTTATATTCATCACAATTACAGTTTTTTAAAATTTCAAGTCTTTCATTGGCTTTATCAATTCTATTAGTTTGAACGTAAAGTTCACCTAGATATTCATTAATTCCATTATGCTTTGGATTAATACTAAGACCTTTTAAATAATAATCTTCTGCAGCTGAAAAGTTTCCAGATTTTCTAGAAGTGTAACCAAGATAATTCAAGATATCAGGATTTTTTTTATCTTTTAAGTATGCTTTGTCAAATTTCTTAAATGCTTGAGAGTAAAGTTTTTTTGCTTTTTCTAATTTATCTTTTTTCTCTAGCTTACCTGCTCTTTCGACTAGCTTAATTCCCTCATCGTACATTGATTGTTCTGAGCTTCCGCTACTGCTACTGTCGCTACCTGCTGCAAATGCATTAGTGCTAATCAGAAGCGTTAAAAAAAGTATAATAATTTTTTTCATATTATATATCTAATAGTCTTTTTTAAAATTGTTATGCGACAGATGATCTTCCACCATCAACTCCTATAATTTGTCCAGTTATCCATGAACTTTCCTCATTTAATAAAAATTTAGCCATAGATGAAGAGTCGTTCCCGTTGCCTATCCTTTTCAGTGGGTGCATCTTAGCGATACTTTCGGCCATCTTTTCATTTTTAAGCAAGAAATTAGATATTTTTGAATTTGTTAAACTTGGGGCTATACAATTTACTCTTATATTTGGGGCGTACTCTGCAGCAAGTGCTAGTGTTAAACCTTCGATTGCTCCTTTTGCGGAAGAAACAATGGCATGATTTGGAAATCCTTGCTTAACTGCTACTGTCGAAAATAAAACTATCGAACCTTTATTAGATTTCAAATTATCAGCTAAAGATTTTATCGCTTCTGTAGCTGAAACTAGGTTTAAATTAAATGACTGCATAAAGTCACTTTTTTTAGTAAGTTTTAAAGGTTTAAGATCTATGGATCCAACACAGTAAGCTAAGCCATTTATTTGTTCATCTTTTAAATCATTTATTATTTTATCAGAAAAGTTTTCTTCCAATACATCGCAAGTTGTATATGTTGAGTTTAATTCATTAGCTAGTTCGGACAAACTCGCTTCATCTCTTCCTGCTAAATGCACTTGATCTCCAGACTCAACGAGACTTCTCGCTAACGATGATCCAATTGAACCTGTTGCACCTATAATTACTTTTTTCATATTTAAAAATAACACTATTAGCTGTTAATTAAATGCAAATAATGACGCGTGTAATAACTTGTTAAAAGGTGTAATTTGCAACATATGAAGCTTTTTTTATTGCTTGGTAATCAGTTATTTTCACCAAAATACTTAAATGATTTTAAAGACCATACCTTTTTTATGGCTGAGGATTATGATTTGTGCACTTACGAAAAACATCACAAACTTAAAATTTTGTTATTTTTATCATCGATGAGATCTTTCAGAGACGAGTTGAAGTCCAAAAATTTCAATATAATTTACAAAGATATTAATAAAGATTTTAAACTATCCTATGAAAAGAAAATAACTAAAACTATTAAAGAAAAGAAAATCAAAGAAATTTCATTTTTTGAAATAGAAGATAAATTTTTTGAAAAAAAAATTCTTTATCTTGCAAAGAAGAATTCACTTAAAATTAATCAAATTAAATCTCCAATGTTTTTAATAGATAGAAATGAATTTAAAAACTATCTCTCCAAAAATAAGCGGCCATTCATGGCGAATTTTTATAAAATCGTAAGAACTAAAACGAATTTATTAATGAATAAAAATGGTACACCAAGAGGAAATAAATGGAGCTTTGATGAAGACAATAGAAAAAAACTTCCTAGTTCAATAAAAATTCCTGAAATATCAAAAGTGAAAGATACGAAAAATACTACTATTTTAAAAAAATTTATAAGTAATAACTTTAAAGATCATCCAGGAAATACAGACAATTTTTGGTTTCCCTCTACCAGAAAAGATGCAAACAAATGGTTAGATGAATTTATAAAAGAAAGAATAAAATTATTTGGTGATTATGAAGATGCTGTAACAGATAAATCCAATACTGTATTTCATAGCGCATTGAGTCCTTTAATTAATTTAGGTCTTTTGACACCTGAAGAAATAATTGAAAAACTTAGAAATGTTGAAGGCAAAATTCCTATGAATTCCCTGGAAGGTTATATTAGACAAATTATTGGATGGAGAGAATTCATGAGAGGAATTTATCAAAATTTTGATGAACGTTTAGAAAAGACTAATTTTTTTAATCACAAAAGAAAAATGAAAAATAATTGGTATAAGGGAAATACAGGATTGCCTCCGTTAGATCATGCTATCTCTAATGCTGTTAATTATGGTTGGTCTCATCATATCGAACGTCTTATGATTTTAGCTAATATTATGAACTTGTGCGAAATTAATCCTAAACAAGTTTACAAATGGTTCATGGAAATGTTTGTGGACTCTTCTGACTGGGTCATGGCTCCAAATGTATATGGCATGGGTTTATTTAGTGATGGTGGAATATTTGCTACAAAACCATATATATGTGGTTCGAGTTATTTTTTAAAAATGATGCATTTTAAAAAAGGACCTTGGTGCGATGTGATGGATGGACTTTACTGGAGATTTATAGATAAGAATAAAAAGTTTTTCTCAAAAAATCCTAGACTTGCAATGATGGTAAGAATTTCTGAAAAAATGAACCAAGAAAGAAAATTAAGAATATTAAAAGCTGCAGATAAATTTATTAAGGAGAATACAAACTAAATGAAAAATAAAGTTTTTTTTAATAATTCATGTAATATTTGTAGAGCTGAGATTAATCATTATAAAAAATATTCTAATAAAGATATTGAATGGGTTGATGTTACAAATAATAAAGAAGCTCAACAAATAACCTCAAAGTCATACGAACAACTTCTAAGGAGAATGCACGTTATTCAAGATGGGAATTTAATCGAAGGAGCAGAAGTATTTCTAATTATTTGGAAAAATATTCCTAAATATAATTTTTTATACAAATTATTTAATAACAAACCTATGTTTTTTTTATTAAAAATCTTTTATGAGATAGCAGCATATTTTTTATTTTTAAAAAATAAACACCTTCTTAAGAAATGAAGAAAAAAGATTTACCTACTAAAATCTGTTCTACTTGTAAACGCTCTTTTACTTGGAGAAAAAAATGGAAACTTAACTGGTCAAGTGTGAAATATTGTTCAAAAAAATGTTCGGGTAATAAAATTAATTAAGTTTAAACTGACTTAAAATTTTTGGAATATTTGATTTAAAATTAAAATAACCTTTATTTGAAAATTGCCAACAATAATTGTCTTCTTCTCTAGTCAAATAGTTTATATTTAAATTATTTTTCTTTATTACTCTTTTCAAGAAAGACATATTTTCTCCAATTGACGGATAAACAATATCAAAGTCTTTATCATTGCTTGATAATTCAATAAATTTATTTCCTTCAATAAATTCAATTTTTAAGCCTGAGTTTTGTATTTGATTTTTGATTAGATTTTTTTTGTAATCTAATACTTTGCTGCCTAATTTAACCTGTCGTTCGTCATTTGCTAATAAAATACAGTAAACCTTCTTATGGTTATCTATATTGAAAAATTGAAAATCTAATTCATTTTCAAAAAAAACTAATTTATCTGATGCTGTTTCGTTATTGCTAATACTTAAAGGTGAAACTTTATAATCTCTTTGATCAATAATAGGTTGTGGATTTTCATTTAATTTTAGATCCTTGTACTTATTATTAGTAAATTTATTTATATTCCAATTTTGAGCTATGTAATTTTTTCCTTTAGTTTGGATGCCGGCTACCCATCTCCAACTCAAAGTATTTGAAGCAGCATCACCATCATACAGTTCTCTTAAAAAAAATTCTGCTCCTTTTTGCCAAGGTAGTTTTAATGTAAATATCCAAATGCTCGCAAACCACATTCTCGTATGATTATGTAAATAATTATTTTCTTTTAGTTCTTTAACCCAATCGTTAAAACAATCTATGTTTGTCTCACCATTTATTGCTTTTTCATATTCTTTTGTATTTTCAATGTTTTTTGTATCTTCTACAAAATCAGTCCAAACCTTAGGTCGTAATTCTAGCCATCCCTTCCAATACACTCTCCAAAATATTTCCTGAATAAATTTTTCTACTTTCTGATACGGGTATTTACTTAATGTTTTTTTTGCTACTTCATACTCTGATATTAATCTGTGAGTTATATAGGGCGACAAACAAGAAATATTTTTTCTATTCTGTAGTCCAAAATCAAAATTTCGTTTAGCTGTATAATCTGAAATATTATTTTCAATATACCTTTCCATGACATCTAAAGCCTCTTTTCTTGTAGTTACAAAATTCACTCTTCATCCTCATCTCTCCAGCCATCCATAAAAAGCTTCCAGCAAGCAAAGGTTACACATGGAATACCAACACAAAAACCTAAAAGAATTCCATTTTTTGATCCTAGGTATATCGATCCTACGTGCGTTGCTCCAATTGGTACTACAGTTAATATAAGTAAAATTATTATAAGTCGGTAAGTGTAAGGAGGCCTTTTCATTAAATAGTGTTTCCTTGATCAATGGGAATTGAAACAGCTGATGTAAACCAACAATCATTACAATTTTTTTCTGAAGCTTTTTCAACGTGCCATTCATAAAATAATAATTTTTTATCTTTTGCTAAAATTTCTATTTTAAAAATATGTTTATTTGGCGTGTTCATTAGTAAATTTATCTTATGAGATGAATGGTTTAATAAAGACCTATATTGATTTCCATAAATCATAATTCGGAATCTCGCATACGGACCTGTATTTTTTTTATTTTCTGGATGTGCAAACAACCATGTTTGCATTATTCCGTCGTCTTCTTTATTGTTTTTTTTTAGAGCTTCTAATTGTATTTTAACAACATCGTACGGTAACAAATTTTCATTAGGGTTTATAATTTCACTATTTAGTTTACTGCTAAAAAAGATAATAAAAATAAAAATTAATATTTTTCTTAATTCCATATTTTTTCTAATATTTCTTCTCTTTGACAAGATTTTTTATACATTAAATAACGTATAAAATTTTTTTCATAATAATCTTGGTGATAAGTTTCTGCAGGGTAAAACTTTTCAAATTTCCAAACTAAGGTAACAATTTTCTTTTTAAATTTATTTTCTACTTGTTTAAAAGAATTATTAATTATTTCTTTTTGTGGCTGGTCTTCAAAAAAAACGACTGACCTATAACTTTTACCTTTATCGCAAAATTGACCATTGGCATCGAAAGGATCAATATTTTTCCAATAAATATCCAATAATTTTTCATAGTTAATGATTTTTGAGTTATAGGTTATTTCGATAGTCTCAACGTGTCCTGAATCTGTATAAACAACATCGGCATATTTAGGATTTTTTAAATGCCCTCCTGAGTAACCTGAGGTAGTTGAGATTACTCCTTCTACTTGGTCAAAAGACTCTTCCATGCACCAAAAGCAACCTCCTGCAAAGTAAACTTTTTTTTCTTCTGCATAACTGTAAGAACTCATGAATATTAATGAGACAAATAGTAAAATTTTATTCATCTAAATATGTTATATTATTCATTATGGAAAACGATGACTTTATTGTCGTAGAGGGTATTCACAAAAATCCTAATAATTTTGATACTATTGATGAAGGTACCAAAATAATTCATGGACCATTTAAAAAAGAACATGCGGAAAATCTCGCAAAAGGACTAATACAAAAAAATATAGATAATTTTTATCATAGAGCTTGGGTCATTAAGAACGGACTAGAGATTGATAATATATGTGAGGAATGTAAAAAAGAAGATGTAAGCGTTAAACAAAATTTAATTATGCATAGCTATAAGATTTGTAATAGTTGTAATTTAACTAGAAAAATATTTCCTATTTAAATTCCTTTAAATAAAACAATAACTAAGAATAAAAAGAAAGCTTGAAACAACCAAGAAACAACCACAACTCCAAAAGCCTTCCAAAGACTATCGTAATCCAAGGCTGCTTTAACTGCAACAACCATACATGCAAGCATCCAAAATGCTGAGCCAATAAATGTTACCGTCATTAATTCTGGAGTTATACCAAAAACCCTAATAAGACCTGGAGCGCTAGAAAAACCTATTGTTCTCAAAAGCTCTCCGTGGTTACTTTTAGTTTTTGCCCCACCAAAAAGTTTTACACCTACAAAATAAATTACATATGCCCAAACATACCAACTCAATAAAGAAAGAGCTGGAGCAACTAGAAAATTAGACGCCCCTAAATGAATAGATCCTACTCCAGCAGCTAAGCTGGATAAAACTACAACAGCGCCAGCTTGAAAAGTTGCGCTTTTATCTTTCTCAACTTCTTCAAATAAATCAATATCAATCTTTATTGCTCTAAAAATTCTATTTAAAAATAAGTTTATCATTTCATTTTTTTGTGAATGGCTTTAATAACTTTAATATCTTGTTATGTAAAACTTTGTTTGATGTTGCTAAGATATTTCCACCATTTTCCGCTGGTTCATTTTTCCAATTAGTTACAATTGCTCCTGATTTTTTAATAATTGGAATTAAAGGTAATATATCATATGGCTTTAGATTAGCCTCGATTACTGCATCGACTCTCCCCTCTGCAAGTAAACAATAATTCAGAGCATCGAATCCTGCCAATCTAAAGGACCAACCAAATTTTTTAATTACCTTTCTTTGTTTTTCATAACTTAAAGTTCCATGAAAATTTCCAATTATCTTAATTGTTTTTAAGTTGTTATTATTTGATGATTTTAAAATAAATTTTTTCTTATCTTTAAATAAATAGGATTTTTTTTTATCGTTGATATAATATTTATTTAATTCAGGAAAATTAGCTAAACCTACTTTTGATCTCTCTTCATAGGATAAACTAATTAAATTAGACCAAGTTGGGGCACCGATTACAAAAGCTCTCGTCCCATCAATTGGATCAATTGACCATTTATAATCATTCAGAGTAAATTTATCATTAAACTCTTCACCTATAATTGAATCTTTTGGAAATTTTTTATTAATGAGTGTTCTTATATATTTTTCAAAAGCTTTATCAAAATTAGTTACAGGGTCAAAATCTTTTTTAGTCTTTGATTTATTGTTAACGATTACTCCTGACTTAGATTTTTTTTTGTAAAATAAGTTCAGCTTGGGTGGTAAATTTTTAAGAAAATTGAATGGTTTGTTGTAATCCATTATGTTTATATAGCTTAATTAGAAAAAAAATATATATGAAAATTTTAAAAAAAATTGAACCTATACTCATTGGTTTTTTTGGTGCAATAATTATTGGTGTTCTTGCGTTTCTTAGCTTTGAAACATCCACAGGTTTTTGGTTAATGTTTTCTTTTGGCTCAACTGTATTAATTGTATTAGTTTTTTATGAAAGTGAGTTTGCGCAACCTGCTAATATTTTTTTTGGTCACTTATTAGGTATAGTAATAGGCGTATTATTTAATGAGTTTTTGGGCATTTCTTTTATCACTTTGGGGCTATCCGTTGGTGCCACTATTTCTCTCATGATTTACTTTAAAATAATTCATCCCCCGGCGGCGGCAAATCCTCTAATTGCTTTATTTGCTGATGTATCTTTAAATTATATAGTTTTTCCAGTTATTGTTGGTTCTGTTTCAATAATAATTTTTTCAGTTTTAATAAATAAGTTTCTTTTAAAAAGAAAATATCCAACGCGGTGGTTTTAATTTAATATTAAAATCGAACTATTTAATATAAAGGCATAGCTTGACCATAAAAAATATGGGACCATTAAGTAAAAACTAACTTTATCTATTTTTAAATATATCTTCATTAAAATAGTAATAAAAATTAAAATAATTATAAGATTAATTAATGCTAAGCCGATTAAATGAAATCCAAAAAAAACTATACTCCACGTACTGTTAAATATTAAATGTATGAAATAAATTTTTAACACCCCTTTATTGAAAGAATTTATCCAAATTTTCCAAATTGATATTGTCATTAATAAATATAGTGTAGTCCAGACAGGAGCGAATACCCAGCTTGGTGGATTAAAGCTTGGAAGGATAATTTCAGAATACCAAGGTTCCTTAAATGAAGCCGTGACATAACTTCCAGTCATTGGAGCAATAAAAGTTATTAAAAGTATGATAAAAAATGATAAATATTTATTCTTCATTGAAAAATAAGATATAACTAATTTATGTCAGAAAATCAGAAAAAAATTTGGATAACAGGCGCTAGTAGTGGAATTGGAAGAGCTGTTGCAGAAAAATTTGCACAAGAAGGCTGGAAAGTTGCTATTTCTGCCAGAAGAAAAGAAATCTTAGATCAAATTGCAGCAAACAAAAATATAGAGTCTTTTCCTCTCGATGTAACAGATGAAAAAAGTTGTAAATCAGTATTCGAAGAAATAATTCAAAGATTTAATGGTTTGGATATTTGTTTTTTTTGCAGTGGTACATATGATCCAAAAAAAGAGCAAGATCTAAACTTAGAACAAAATAAATTTGTAATGAATGTAAATTATTTTGGAACACTAAATTGTGTGAAGACTGTAGAAAAATATTTTAAAGAAAAAAAAGATGGTCATATTTCAATTGTATCATCTATTGCAGGTTATAGAGGTTTACCTAATTCTAGTGGCTATGGTCCTTCTAAAGCTGCTTTAACAAATTTTGCAGAAAGTATTTATTTTGATTTTAAAAAATTTAACGTAAGAGTTTCTGTTGTATCCCCTGGATTTATTAAAACTCCTCTAACTGACAAAAATGAATTTCCAATGCCGTTTTTAAGGTCTCCAGAATTTGCTGCTAAACAAGTTTATAAAGGTTTAGTCAAATCAAAATCTTTTGAGATTCATTTTCCAAAACAATTAACTTTGACCTTAAAATTTTTGAGAATTTTACCTTATAAATTTTATTTATTTTTAGTTGATAAATTAGTTAAACGCTAATCTTTAACAAACATCACCGTAAGCTCAGCAACTTTAATCCCGAATTTTGTCATCGTTGCTCTATTAATTGCAACTCGTTCATCTTGCATGAAAATCCAATCATCAAAAGTAATTTTTATATTTTTTCCTTTTACTGGAACTAACAATACATATTCAAATTTAAAAGCTGGACCGTACGAATATCCTTTGGCTTTGCCAACCACATCTGCTGCGGTGCCCTCATAATTATGTTCATCAATTTTATTTATTGTCCACTGACGCGTTTGTTTTTCGCCATCAGTCCAGTTAAAAATTTCGTCTAGAATTAATTGTGATCCATTCCATTTACCATTTAAATCGGCTTTAAATTGTCGTGTAACTTTTCCTGATCTATTTTGAAGAACGCCCCATGCTTTTACATTACCAGCAAGGTAATCTTCAATTATAAGTCTTGGTTTTTGATCTTTAAAATCTGTTGGTTTCATTGTATTGGTGCATCCTGTTAATATTATTAGTATAAAAATTCCAAATAATTTATTCATCACTATTGCTTATTCGACATAGAAAATTGAATCAAGTTAATGTTTCTAGATTTAAACCCTGCTTCACAATAAGACAGATAAAACTCCCACATTCTCTTAAATGTTTCATCAAAACCTAGAGGAGTTATGTTGCCCCAAGCTCTAAAGAAATTTTTTCTCCAGGTAGCTAAGGTTTTTGCGTAATCATCTGGATAAGAATTAACTTTTAAAAGACTTAGATTGTTTTTTTTGATTAATGACTTCATAAATTTTAATGAAGGCAAAAAGCCACCAGGGAAAATATATTTTTGAATAAAATCTTCACTGAGTCTATACCTATCAAATAAATCATCTCTTATTGTAATTCCTTGTAAAGCTGCTGAACCGTCAGGGGTGAGTGATTTTTTTATTGTCTCAAAATACTTATCTAAATATTTTTCACCTACAGCTTCAATCATCTCTATAGAGGCAATTTTATCATATTTACTCCTTAAGTCTCTATAGTCTAAAAACATTACATTAACTTTATTATTTAAACCCGATCTATTTATTCTTTTTTGAGTAAACTCAAATTGTTTTTTTGAAATTGTTATACAATCAATTGTTACATTATAATTTTTTGCCAGATATTCAGAAAAACCTCCCCAACCACATCCAATTTCTAAAACTTTATTTCCATCTTTAACTTCCAATAAATCTATAAGTTTTTGATATTTATTTTTTTGAGCATCTTCTAAACTATCACTTTTATTTTCATAAACAGCACTTGAGTAAGTAAGAGTTTTATCTAACCACTCGGAAAAGAAACTGTTTCCTAAATCATAGTGTTTAGAAATATATTTTAAACTTTTCGCTTTAGTGTTCGAAGCAAAAATTCGCCTTAAAAAAATTTTAATTTTTTGAATTTTAAAACTACCAGAGAAAGAATGAATTAAATTAATATTTCGTGCCGTAAGTTCTATTAGATTTGTAAGATTAGATGTATAAAATTCTTTATTCATGTGGGCTTCTCCTAATGCTGAACTGCCGCCAATTACTATATTGAAATATAATTTAGGATTATTAATCTTGATGTCAGCAGAAATTTCGCTTTCAAAATTTCCAAAATGAAAAACTTTCCCATCATAGTTTACTAACTTTAAGTTTCCATTTTCAATATTTTTTAATTTATTTAAAATAATTTTTTCTGAAATTTTCATTAGACTCATTTAATATTCCTCATAACTTAAATTATTTAAAATTTTGGTATTTCTTTTTCTGTATATTGCCCCTTTTTTCCACAATAAAAATGCTTCAAAATGTATCGAACCAATTATTTTAATAGTCATTAATGGATATTTAAAAAAATTTATTAAAAGTTGTTTAAAGTTTAGCTTTTTTCGGTTTCCTTCCTGTGTTGCAGTTAGAACTGTGCCTGCGTCATCTGTTTGCTTAATAATAACAGAAAGTTTTTCTCCTGGGGCTATAAGTTTAAAATTATAGAAAGTGTTCATATCCATGAAAGGTGAAACGTAAAATTTTTTTTTGCATTTTTGTTCAATTTTTTCACCGTCAATTACTTTAAAAATATAAGTATGCTGCTCGTTAAAAGTATTCTTAACTTCATAAAAAATGGCTTTAAGATTATTTTCTTGATAACAATAAAAAATACTTAAAGGATTAAATACATAGCCGAAAATTCTTGGATAACAAAGTAATTCAATTTTTGTTATCTCACAACTAATTTTAAATTTTTTTAAATTTTCTACAATCCAATCTTTAATCGAACTACCATCACGGAGTCCGTGATCTTTATAATAAAAGCTAAATACATTAAATTTGTTAATAGAAAAAATGCTTATTTTCTCATCAAGCCTTTCAAGTTCGTCTAAATCTAAAAGCAAAGAAAATGTTTTATATTTGAGCGAGTGTTTTACAGGTTTAAATCTATGATGAGTGACTAAGCCATTGTAAATACAAGAGTTCATTAATTTTCAAATTTTTTAAAAAGTTCTTTTGAAGATTTTAAACCATCTTCATGAAAACCGTAACCAAAATAACTTCCACAAAACCAGGTTCTTTTTTTTCCTTGAAGTTTATGTAAATCTTTTTGCAAAGCCACATTAGCTTTATTAAAATATGGATGTGTAAAATGAATTTTTTTTATTATTTTATTTTTATCGATTGCTTCAACAGGGTTTAATGTTAAAAAATAATTTTTTTCTGAATTAAGATTTTGAAGTTTATTTAACCAATATGTAACACAAGTATTTTCATTTTTCGAAATTGAATTCCAACTTGACCATGCTGATTTTCTAATAGGCATCAAATTTTCATCCCTATGTAAATATGCTTCGTTAGATACGTAGGTAAATTTTTTAAGTGTTTCACTTTCTTCTAAAGATGGTTCATCTAATAATTCTAAGCTTTGGTCGGCATGAGAAGCTAAAATCACATGATCGTAATCCAGGTATTCATTTCCAATTAAAATTCTTACATTATTTTCATTTCTTAAAATTTTACTTACTTTGTAATTTTTAAACACCTCTCCACTTATTTTTTCTAAAACTTTTTTAACATAAGTTCTACTTCGATTAGACACGGTATACCATTGAGGTCTATTTTTTAATTTAAATAAACCATGATTGGTAAAAAAATTTAAAAAAAGTTTTAAAGGCATCTCTTTTGCTTTTTGAAATGGCATAGACCAAATTGCAGCTACCATTGGAATTATATGGTACTCGATAAAATATTTAGATAATTTTGAACTCTTTAAATAATCTCCTAAAGTTGTATTACTAGTTTCTGTGTTTACAAGAGAGGGTGCTGTTTTATAAAAATTAATTATTTCATTTATCATTTTTAAAAATTTTAAATTTAATAAATTTTTTTTGTTTGCAAATATTGCATTAAAACCACTTCCGCCATACTCCACATTGGTATCTTTTATGGAAACAGAAAACGACATATTGCTTTTTTCAAAAGGCACGTTTAACTCATTAAAAAATCTTATTAAATTTGGATAAGTTTTTTCATTAAAAACAATAAAGCCAAGATCAACTGCTATAATCTTATTCTCTTCTTTAATATCATAAGTATAAGAATGGCCTCCGAAATGATCATCTTGTTCAAATAAATCTACTTTATGGTTTTTGGAAAAATAATATGATGCAGATAGACCTGAAATTCCTGAACCAATAACTGCTATTTTCATTTATAAATTATGCAGCTTCTTCTTTATACTCGTCCATAGAAGGACATGAACAGACAAGATTTCGATCTCCGTAAACATTATCAACACGAGCGACAGGAGCCCAATATTTGTTATTTTTTACGAATTCGTTTGGAAAGGCAGCTTCCTCTCTTGAATATTTATGTTTCCACTCATTTGAAGCTGATTCGATATATGTATGTGGCGCGTTTTTAAGAGGGTTATCTACTTTGTCAAATTTAGAATTTTCTACTTTGTTTATTTCTTTTTTAATTTTTATTAAAGCATTGCAAAATTTATCTATCTCTTCTAAATTTTCACTTTCAGTTGGCTCAATCATAATTGTTCCTGCAACTGGCCATGACATTGTAGGCGCGTGATATCCAAAATCAATTAATCTTTTGGCAATATCTTCTTCTGAAATTCCTGAACTTGCTTTAATTGGTCTTATATCAATAATACACTCATGGGCTACATTTCCATTTTTGCCAGTGTATAACACTTTGTAATCTCTAGATAATTTTTTAGAGATATAATTAGCATTTAGTATTGAAACTTGAGATGCTTTTTTTAAACCTTCTGCACCCATCATTTTGATATACATCCAAGAGATAGGTAAAATACTTGAACTTCCCCAGGGTGCAGCAGATACAGCGCCCATTCCATTTAAGGGCCCTGACTCTTTTATAACTTTGTGAGTTGGTAAAAATTCTGCTAGGTGTTTACCGCAAGCAATTGGACCCATACCAGGTCCTCCTCCTCCATGTGGAATACAAAATGTTTTATGTAAATTTATATGACAAACATCTGGACCAAATTTTCCCGGTTTTGCAATACCGACTAAAGCATTTAAATTAGCACCGTCCATATAAACTTGACCTCCTGCTTTATGTATAATACCGCAAATTTCCATAATTTTTTCTTCAAACACACCATGAGTGGATGGATAAGTCACCATTAAAGCCGCTAAATCATTAGCGTATTTTTCAGCTTTATTTTTTAAATCTTCAATATCAACATTTCCATCGTCATCACAATTAACAACAACAACTTTCATTCCACACATTTGTGCACTTGCAGGATTTGTGCCATGAGCGGAATTGGGTATCAAACATACATTTCGATTTGATTGTTTGTTATTTTTATGAAATTTTCTTATTGTCATTAAGCCAGCATACTCGCCTTGAGCTCCAGAATTTGGCTGCAAAGAAACTGCATCAAAACCAGTTATTTCTTTAAGGTCATTAATTAAATCATTAAATAATACTTTATAACCTTTCATTTGTTCTGTGGGCACAAAAGGATGAGGGAGTGAAAACTCTTTCCAGGTAATTGGCATTAATTCAGCTGTTGCATTTAATTTCATTGTACAAGATCCCAACGCAATCATAGATCTGTTTAACGCAATATCGCAATCTTCTAATTTTTTAAGATATCTCAACATTTCAGTTTCTGAATGATATTTATTAAATACTGGATGAGTTAGATATTTTGAAGCTCTTAAAAGATTTTTTGGTAAATTATTCAACTCTACTTTTGTGTTTTGATCTAAAGTTTTCGATATCCCAAATATTTTTAATAAGTTATTTACGTCATCAAGTTTTTTAGCCTCATCAAATGCAACGGATAATGTATCTTTATTAACTTTTCTTAAGTTTATTTTTTCTTCATAAGCTTTTTTTAGAATAGTTTCTGTCTTTTCATTTGTTTTAATTGTTACAGTATCAAAGTAATGATCGCTTAATATTTTTAATCCTCCTTTTTTAATCTCATCTCCAAATAATTTTGCTAAAGATGATGTTCTATTAGCTATTTTTAAAATTCCTGATGGACCATGATAGATAGCAAAAGCGGCAGATATTATTGCAAGCAACGCTTGAGCTGTACAAATGTTACTTGTGGCTTTGTCTCTTCTAATATGCTGTTCTCTCGTTTGTAAAGATAATCGAAAAGCTTTTTTCCCATGTCGATCAACTGACACGCCAATAATTCTTCCAGGCATTGATCTTTTAAATTCTTCTTTTGTTGCAAAGAAAGCTGCGTGGGGACCACCATAACCCATCGGAATTCCAAATCTTTGCGCGCTTCCTACTGCAATATCTGCTCCTAATTCTGCTGGAGTTTTTAATCTTGCTAATGCTAATAAATCGCATACCAAAATTGCTTTACCATTTTTTTTATGAATTTGACTTATACTTTCACTAGGATCTTGAATATCTCCTAATGTTCCAGGGTAAGCTAAAACTCCACAAACAATATCTTCATTTATCTTACTTAAATCATCTTTTTCATTTCCAATTATAAGTTCTAATCCAAAAGGTTCAGTTCTGGTTTTTATCAGATCGATAGTTTGTGGATTACATGAATCTGAAACAAATATTTTTTTTGAATTATTTTTATCTAATCTTTGGCTTAATCCAACAGCTTCAGCTGTTGCTGTTGCTTCATCTAATAATGAGGCATTTGCAATATCCATTCCTGTTAAATCAATAATGAGTTGTTGGAAATTTAAAAGCATTTCTAATCTGCCTTGTGCTACTTCAGGCTGATAAGGGGTGTATGAAGTATACCACCCTGGATTTTCTAATATATTTCTTAAAATAACATTAGGAGTAAAAGAGTTATAATAACCCATTCCTATAAAGTTTCTAAAGATTTCATTCTGTTTGGAAATTGATTTTAATTTTTTTAAAGCATCATTTTCTGATAGTGGCTCATTTATTTTTAACTCTTCTTTTAAAAGAATTTTTTCAGGAACTGTATTATCCATCAAATTTTCCAGCGTTTTATAACCTACTGCTTCAAGCATTTTTTTTTGCTCCTTTTCAGAAGGACCAATATGTCTGTAAATGAATTCTTTAGAGTTATCGTCTATCATTAGCTAGGGTTCTCCGCGCAAAATTTATCGTAATCTGCTTTGTTCATTAATGTGTCAAGCTCGGATTTATCTTTAACTTTTATTTTAAAAAACCAACTTTCTCCTTCAGGATCAGCATTTACATTACCCGGATCATCAACAATTGATTTGTTTCCCTCTAAAATTTCACCTGAGATTGGAGAGTAAACATCACTTGCTGCTTTAGTAGACTCAACGACAGCGGCTTGGCCATCCTTCTCTACTGATTTACCTGGTTCAGGAACTTCAACAAAAACAATATCCCCTAACATTTCAGTAGCATGCTTTGTAATACCTACAGTTGCAGTATCACCATCAAGTGAAAGCCACTCATGTTTTTTTGAAAATTTTTTCTCACTCATTATTTGCTCCTTTGTTATTTAACATAACTCTTTTTAAAAAATGGAAGTTCAGAAACTTTACCCCCATATTTCTTTCCTCTTACTTCCAATTGAATTTTTGTACCAACCTCTGCATATTTTGTATTAATATAACCCATTGCAACTGGTGCGTTTACGCTAGGACCAAAAGTTCCACTAGTTATTAAACCAATCTCTTCTCCGCTTTCAGAAAAAATTTTCGTATTTTCTCTAGCAATCACTCTTCCTTCTGGCAAAATACCAATTCTTTTTTTTTCACTACCATTTTCAATTAATTTTTTAATTCTATCCCAACCATTAAATCCACCCTCTTCTCTTCTTCTTTTCGCTATCGCCCACTTCAAGTTAGCTTCAATTGGATTAATTTTTTCATTAAGATCATGACCATATAAACATAGTCCTGCTTCAAGCCTTAATGTGTCTCTAGCTCCCAATCCTACTGCATTTACTTTATTTTCTTTTAGTAATGAAATGAGTTTTTCAACTTTAATATTAGGGATAGATATTTCAAAACCATCTTCACCAGTGTATCCTGATCTAGTTATATATAAGTTTTCATTATTAAACTTAAAATTATCACCGGTCATAAATTTCAAATTTGACACACCAGGTACAATTTTTTCTAAAATCTCAACTGCTTTTGGTCCTTGCAATGCTATTAAAGATAAATCATTATTTAAAAAATACTTGTGATCTTTGCTTAAAAATTTCTCAATTTGTTTTACATCATTTTTTTTACATGCTGCATTTAAAATAATGCAGAATCCTTTAGAGGTTTTTGTGATAATTAAATCATCTATAATTCCTCCTTCGTTATTTAGTAAGAAAGAATATTTAGAATGATTTAATTTTAAAGATCTGAGATCTGCTGGAATAATTTTTTCTAAAGCATCGGCTAATGTTTCATCTCCCTCTAAAAAGAACTGCCCCATATGAGAAACATCAAAAAAACCTGCGTATGATCTTGTTGAAATATGTTCCTTTACAATTCCATCTTTATATTGAATTGGCATTTCATAACCTGCAAAGGAAACAAATTTAGCACCAAGATCTTTATGATAATTATATAAAGCTGTTTTTTGTACTTCCATAATAACTCTTTTCATGCCCCATCTGTCTATGTACCTGAGAGATTTAATCCTTCGGTGAGGCCAAAAAGCCTGCTTTCCAGAGTTATTACGGTAACGGTCCTTTTGCCTGAGAGTTTCCGGGGTGGTTGCTCCTTCGGCGCTATATTTAAATAGTCTCTCCCGTTACTAACTCATAATGATTAAAAATAATTGAAAGTCAATAAGATTTGTTTTCAATTATAGATAGTATAATTATTTAGCGCTAAATAGTGTGGTTGGACCTATCCTTTTATAAATAATAAAATCATATTTTTTAAGGTATTCTTTAATATTCTCAAAATTCTTACTTGCTGATCCATCAACATTATGTGTTTCAATCGATATTAATGTTGGGTCAAGTTTCTTTATCTTAATATCTGTTAAAACCTGAAAATCACTACCTTCTACATCAATATTAATAAAATCTATATTTTTATTCAAATTACTTATGCTCATAATCTCATCTATTGATTTAGAATTAATGTCTATTATTTTTGAATTATCAGAATTGGTTTTATTTAATTTTTTATAGAATTTTTCATCTAAAGTATTAATTGGACTAAATGGATCATCTTGATACATTTTAAAAATTTTTTTTTCATCACTTATTGCAGTACATATATTGATGTCTTTAGGTCTAGCTATATTAAACAAATCAATTGAGGTACGATTGATGTCTATATTAATACCATTCCATCCTTTTTTATATAAAAGACAAGTATTACTGTACATAAATGGGTTGAAACAACCAATATCTAAATAAATTCCTTTTGTTTTTTTTTTAAAATACTCACTGATAAATAGATCTTCACCCCACTGAGAATATTGGGCTCTATTCTTGTAACCCTTGTGTCTTATATAAAGATTATAATATAAATAAATTTTATAAGAAAACTTGGTTTTTAAAAATAATTTTTTTAAAGACATTAAAAAATTAACTTACAACTTTTTTTTTATCTAAACTTTTTAATATAATTGCTAAAATTATTATAGCACCTCCAATTAATACGCTATAGGGGGGTATTTCACTTAAAAACAACCATACCCATATAGGCGCAAATAAGGTTTCAGTTAACATTAGAAGTCCAATTGTTGCTGAAGGAGTTGTTCTTGAGCCAATAGTAATACAAATAAAACCAAATGCTAATTGAGGAACACCAAGAAAAAAACCCATTAGTATGTCATGGCTAGTAAAAGCAAAAGACTCAGATAAAATTAATCCATAAATAATGCTAAAAATTCCCGAGTAAAAAATTGCGGGAACCATATCCAGATTTTTATTTTTTCTAATTACCATCACTAGAATTGAAAAGTTAATTGGTATTGCTAAAGCAACTATATTGCCAAAAAAAGAACCTGTTGAAAGTGAGTCGCCAACCATGATTATGATGCCCCCCATCGCTAACAAAATAGAAAAAAAACTTATTAATGAAATTTTTTCTTTAAGATAAAAATATCCAAAGATTGCAAGAAACATTGTTTGTGTGCTTATTATAAAAACAACATTTGCGACTGTAGTGTTACTCATTGAAACTACAAAAGCAATGAAACTTAAAGACATTACTAAACCACCAAGAAGCGCAGGATAGCCTGCGTCTTTAATAATTTTAATTGTATTTTTTTTATATGTAGAAATTAAGAAAACCGTTAAAGCAATCATAAAAAAAATAGACCTTAATAATAGAATTTGCCAAACGCTTGCTTCCTCAAAAGATCTAATAATAAAACCACCCCAACTTAAACAAAATCCCCCAAATAAAAGAAGGATATATCCAGGTATCTTATATAAAAATTGCATTTAAAACTTTCTTAAAATTTTATTAAAATAAAACTTTAATGTTAATGCTCTAAGTACCATAAAAATCGTCAGAGAAAACCATAAACCATGATTGCCAAAAATATCAGTAAAATAAATTGAGAGAAAAATAAAACCAGCAACTGATACAATCATTGCGTTTCTAATTTCTTTTGTTTGAGAAGCACCGATAAAAATTCCATCTAGTTGATAACAAAAAGATGCAATAGGAGGAATAATTAAAATCCAGATAAAATGTTTATAAGAAATAAATCTTAATATTTCTATATCGGTAATAATATTAATAATATCTTTAAAAAAAATAATATATAAAAAAGAAATTATTAAAGCTGTAAAAAAACTTACTTGAATAGAATTTTTTACAACTGATAAAAAAGAAATCTTATTTTTTCTACCAACAGTAAACCCAATAATTCCTTCCGTAGAAAATGCATAGGCGTCTAAAAAGAATGCAGCTAAAATAATAAACTGCATTAAAATTGTATTAACAGCTAAATAATCCTCACCTAATTTTGAACCAAGATAGGTAACCCATAAAAAAGAAAAGGTTAAAAATATAGTTCTAATAAAAATATCAAAATTAATATTAAACAACTTTAATAATTTTGATTTAACAATTAGTTTTTCAAATCTAGGGATTATTTTAAACTTTTTAATTATAAAGCTATAAGTAAACGAAGTAAAAATAATCAAGGTAATATAACTTGCAAATAAAGTTCCCAAAGCTACGCCAAAAACATTTAAGTTGTAAGTTAAGACTAATAAAGCGCTAAAAACTATATTCAATATGGATAAGGTTACTATTAATAAGCTTGAAATTTTTGTCTTTTGAATTCCTAGATAAAAACCTACCAAAATATAAATTGCAAGCTCTGCTGGAACAGAAAAAATTCTAACATTTAAGTAAGTATTAATTAAATTTTGCGTTTCTAAAGAAGTTTTGAAAGAATTTTGTATCAATATAAATATTAAAGGTTTTAAGATAATAATTGATAAAGCTATGACCATAGCAATAATGAAATTTCTTAATAATGTTTTGACAATTTCTCTGTAATCACCTCTTCCATAAGCTTGTGAAACGATACCAACGGTGCCCATTCTAAGAAAGCCAAAGCTCCAAATAACCATTGTCATTACCGAGGTTGCAATACTCGTAGCAGCCAAGTATTTTGTCTCTCCGAGGTTGCCCATTAGTCCGGTATCCACCATCCCAACTAATGGAATTGCTAAATTTGAAAAAAAAACTGGAATGGACAATAAGATAATTTGTTTTTTTGAAAATTTTGTTGAATATTTTGCTAATTTCATTTTTCTTCTTTTAAATGTATAATTTAGCTTATATACACCTCTTATTAAAATGTTAGAGCAATTATTTATTACCTTTCAAATATTAATTATTGACGTTGTGATGGCCGCTGATAATGCCATCATAATAGGTCTAATTGCTGCAAACTTTGCCCCTGAAAATAGAAGAAAAATTATAGCATGGGGTGTTGCTGCTGCTTTTATTTTTAGAATATTATTTGCAACAGGTGCAAATTATATTTTTGAATTTGCTTGGGTTAAAATTTTAGGTGGTTTACTTTTAGTTTGGGTGATTAACAATTTACGTCAAGACTTCTTTGGTCAAAATAAAGTTAGATCTCCACAATTAAAGTCAAAAGAAACAAAAAGTTTCTCAACAGGTGTTTATCAAGTTTTAATTGCTGATTTAACTTTAAGCTTTGATAACGTTTTAGCTGTGGTTGCTGCTTCTAAAGGCAACTTTCATATCATGGTCATAGGTTTGTTGCTGTCGGTCTTCTTAATAGCTACTCTTGCAAGTTATTTTGCAGACTTCATTAAAAAACATCAGTGGCTTGGGTATTTAGGCTTATTTGTTATACTTATAATTGCCTTACAATTAATTATTGGTGGTCTAGTTAATTACGAAGTTCTGTCAATAAACGAGAAGTATAAATTCCTATTTGCGATATGATGGATTTTTGCATTCTAGGGTCAGGAATTGCTGGCTCTACAATAGCAAATTTATTATCTAAAAAATATTCAGTTCATATCTTTGATAAAGCTAGAGGTCCAGGCGGACGGTCTTCGAATAAACGATTTAATAAAAATTTAAGTTTTGATCACGGGGTTCAATATATCACTCCTAAATCTAAAAAATTTAAACAATTTACCCAAAAACTATTTAAAAAAAAAATCTTGAAAACTTGGGATGGAAATCATTTGGATTTTACATTTGAAAAAAAACCTTTATCAGTAAAATATATTGGCAAAAAAGCTAACAATGATTTTGTTAAATATAGTTTAAAAGGCATCAAACAATCTTTTGACTCTGCAATAACCAAAATTCAATATAAAAAAAATTACTGGGAAATTTCTCTTAAGGATAATTCTAACCATCAATTTAGATATTTAATTTTAACCTGTCCTTTTCCCCAATTAAAAAATATCGCTAAAAAATATTTAGATAAAAAAATACTTAATTTAAAAGTTCAAATGCAGCCTAATATCACTGTGATGGTCGCTTTTAAAAATCAAAAAGATTTACCTATAAGTTCTATAAAATTTAAAGATGATATTTTAGCTTGGGCAGCCAATGAAAATAGTAAAAAAAGATTTAAATCAAAAACTAATTTATGGACGCTGCAAGCTTCTTTGAAATGGTCTAAGAAAACTATAAATAAATATAAAAAAAACTCATCGATCTTGAAAGATTTGATTTCAAGATTTACAAATTTGACAGGTTTTGAAAAAAATAAAATTATATTTAAAAAAATTCATGGATGGAAGTACTCTTACAACTATGAAAAAACTCCCTATTTAAGTTATTGGAATAAAAAATATAAATTAGGTGCTTGTGGAGACTGGTTTAATGGACCTAAAGTAGAGGATGCTTGGTTAAGTGCTAATGATTTAGTTAAGAAAATTAGATAATTAAAAAATACCCTTGCTGGGTTTTGATTTATTTTTAATTTTCGGCATCACTTCAATATTTAAACCCTTGAGATCTTTTGCTTTAAGATTTTTTAAATTTTGTACTACTTTTAAAAATCTTTCTGACTCTTTCTTAGAGATAATTCCATCGGTTAATGTCTTAAATTTATTAATATATTCTTTTCTAGTAAAAGGTCTTTTGCCCGCTGGATGAGCATCAGCCACATTTATTTCCTTTGCGATTGTTGAGCCATTTTTCATCTTTATAATTACTTTTCCGCCAAAACACTTCTTTTTAGGATCTTTTTCATGATATTTTTTTGTCCATTTTTTATTTTCCTTTGTGACTATTGTACGCCAAAGTTTAACTGTGCTTTTTCTTCTAGCTCTTTGAGGTGTATAAGACTTAACATGGTGCCAAGCACCATCCTCCAAAGCTACCGCAAATATGTACATAATTGAATGATCTAATGTTTCTCTACTGGCATATGGATCCATTTTTTGAGGATCATTTGCTCCAGTTCCTATAACATAATGCGTATGGTGGCTTGTTTCTATCGTAATTTTATTTATGTCAGAAAAATTTTTAATTCTTTTATGTAAACTTCTAGCTAAATCTATTAGCGCTTGTGATTGGTATTCGGCAGAATGTTCTTTTGTATAAGTTTCTAAAATTGCTTTCTTTGGTTCATTAACTCTCGGTAGAGGAACTGTATATTTTTTTCCTGGTCCAGATAAAACATAAGCAATTACACTGTCTTCTCCCTCATAAATTGGACTAGGTGCACCTTCACCTCTCATGCATCTATCGACAGCTTCTATT
Source organism: Candidatus Pelagibacter sp. (assembly GCA_028222435.1). Next base: position 46,733 of record JAOIST010000001.1, read on the forward strand.
GCTAATTTTCCTGCATGAGCTGGGGCAAAGGCTTTCCAACTAGAGATCTCTCCTTTTCTGGATTGTCTTGTAGAAACAGTTATGTGAAGAGCTTGTTGAACAGATTGGTAAATAGTTTCTGTATTTAGTTTTAATAAACTTCCAAGTCCCGCTGCAACACTTGGACCTAAATGAGCTATATGATCTATTTTATGCTCATGTAAACAAATGCCTTTTACTAAATTAACTTGAACTTCGTAACCAGTTAGAATTCCTTTAATTAAATCCATACCGCTGCATCCTTTTTGTTGTGCCACAGCTAAAATAGCTGGAATATTATCTCCTGGATGACTGTAATCTGCTGCTAAAAATGTATCGTGATAATCTAATTCTCTTACAGCTGTTCCGTTTGCCCAAGCCGCCCACTCACAATCTACTTTTATATTTGGATTTAAACCAAAAACATTTGCTCCACTTTTTCTTGGATGAGCTAAAGCCATTTGTCTTGCTGAGGTAACTGGTTTTCTGTTAAAAGATGCGATTGCAACTGAAGCATTATCGATAATTCTGTTAATTACCATCTCAATAGCATCTTTATTAATTTTTGCTTTATCCGATGCTATCTCTGCTATTTTCCAAGCTAACTGATCTTTTTTTTTTAAATTACTTTTTGATGGATGTACTTTTACAGTTATATTTCTCATTAATTTAACATGTTTCTTAGTACATACTGAAGGATTCCACCATTCTTGTAGTACTCAACTTCATTTTGAGTATCAATTCTACATAAAACTTTAATAGTCTTACTTGTTCCATCTTTATATTTTATTTCACAAGATACTTCGTCTCTCGGCTTAACACCTTTGTCAATATTAACGACAGTTATTAATTCCTCACCAGTAATATTTAATTTTTTTCTATCGAAACCTTCTTTGAATTGAAGTGGCAAAACACCCATTCCAATTAAATTCGATCTATGAATTCTCTCAAAGCTCTCAGCAATTACAGCTTTGATGCCTAAAAGTTTTGTGCCTTTTGCTGCCCAATCTCTGGAAGATCCTGTTCCATATTCTTTTCCTGCCATTACAACTAAATCATTTCCTCTTTTTTTATATTCAATAGCAGCATCATAAACACTCATAACTTTTCCATCTGGTTGCAGTGTTGTAAAACCACCTTCAGTGCCTGGAGCCATTTCATTTCTAATTTTTATATTTCCAAATGTACCTCGCATCATTACTTCATGATTTCCTCTTCTTGCTCCATATGAGTTAAAATCTTTTTGTTGCACTTGATTTTTCATAAAATAATCTCCTGTTGGACTATCCTTTTTTATATTTCCTGCTGGAGATATATGATCAGTAGTAACGGAGTCAGCTAATAAAAGTAATAATCTTGCATCTTTAATGGGTTTAAAACCTTCTGGCTGATCAGGTAAATTGTCAAAAAAAGGAGGTCTTTTGACGTACGTAGAATTATCTTCCCAATTATAAATGCTACTATCAACCGTTTTTATTGATCTCCACTCTTTTGGTCCCTCAGAAACATTTGAATAACGATTAATAAACATATCTGCGTTAATTGATTTTAACATAATGTCTTCAATTTCTTTATTGCTTGGCCAAATATCTTTTAAGAAAACATCTTTGCCCTCTTTGTCTGTTCCTAGGGAATTTTTATACATGTCAAAGTTCATATTACCTGCCAAAGCGAAAGCGACAACAAGCGGTGGTGAAGCAAGATAATTAGCTTTAACGTCGGGACTTATTCTTCCTTCAAAATTTCTATTTCCAGAAAGTACAGAAACTGCGTATAAATTTTCTTTATGTATAGCTTCAGAAATATTCGTGTTAAGAGGACCAGAATTTCCAATACACGTTGTACATCCATAACCAACTAAATTAAATCCAAGTTCATCTAAATATTTATTTAAACCTGCTTTTTCTAAATAATCTGTAACTACTTTAGATCCTGGAGCTAAAGATGTTTTTACCCAAGGCTTTATTTTTAAACCTCTCTCAATCGCTTTTTTTGCAAGCAATCCTGCCCCGATCATTACGCTTGGATTAGAAGTGTTTGTACAAGAAGTGATAGCTGCGATTACTATATCTCCATCACTGATTTTAAAATCTGCTCCAGCAACATCAGCTTGAATAGGGTTGTCTCTCTTTGTGTTTTCTTTATAGACTTTTGCAAAGCCAGTGGCTGAGTCCGTTAATAAAACTTTATCTTGGGGTCTTTTAGGACCTGATATACTTGGAACTACGGTGCTGATATCTAAAGATAAAGTATCAGTGAACTCCATGCCTTCACTTGCCCATAGACCTTGTGCTTTTGAATATTTTTCTACAAGTTCAATGGTTTCATTATCTCTGCCTGAAAGTTTTAAATATTTTAAAGTTTCACCATCAACAGGAAAGAAGCCACATGTTGCGCCATACTCAGGAGCCATATTTGCTATAGTAGCTCTATCAGCCAGTGTTAGATTTTTTAAACCGTCACCATAAAATTCTACAAATTTTCCTACTACACCTTTTTTTCTTAACATCTCAACAATTGCCAGTACAAGGTCTGTAGCCGTTAACCCTTCAAGTAATTTTCCTTTTATTTCTACTCCTACAACTTCAGGAATTAACATTGATATTGGTTGGCCTAACATAGCTGCTTCTGCTTCAATTCCGCCAACTCCCCATCCTAAAACAGATAGTCCATTAACCATTGTTGTATGACTGTCTGTTCCAACTAAAGTGTCGGGGTAAGCATAAAGATCATCACCACTTTTTGATGACCAAACTACTTTAGCTAAATATTCTAAATTTACTTGATGACAAATACCTGTTCCTGGAGGAACAACTCTAAAATTATCAAAAGCTTTTTGACCCCACTTAAGAAATGCGTATCTCTCTCCATTTCTAGAAAATTCTTTTTCAACGTTTTGATCAAATGATTTGCCAGAGGCATATTTGTCTACCATCACTGAGTGATCAATAACTAGGTCTACGGTTGATAGTGGATTAATTTTATTGGGATCTTTATTTTTTTCTTTAACAGCATCTCTCATAGCTGCAAGATCTGCTATGGCTGGTATACCTGTGTAATCTTGTAATAAAGTTCTTGCGGGCCTGTAAGCTATTTCAGTGTTAGATTTTTTTGTTTTCAACCATTCTTTAAGTGCTAAAATTTGCTTCTTATCTACTGTGACATCATCTTCATATCTAAGTAGATTTTCTAATAAAACTTTTAGAGATTTAGGTAATTTTGAAACCCCTTCTAAGCCATTTTTTTCTGCAGTTTTTAAGTTAAAAAATTTGTAATCTTTGCCTGAGGAATTAAGTGTGTCGAGAGATTGAAATGAATTTTTACTATTAAATTTCATTGGCTATACATAGAACAAAATAACACAAACTATAAGTAAAAAAGACATCGAATAATTAAAATTCTTAATAAATTTTTCACTTGTGGCAAATTTTCTCATATATTTTCCCATTAAACACCAACCTGTTTGACTACCTACTGCCATTAAAAACCATAGAGTAGTTAAGATAATTGAGTCTCTTAAATAATTATTTTCTGCATCAATAAACAAAGATATCGAGGTAAGACCAACAATAATGCTTTTAGGATTTACGAATTGAAAAAAGAATGTGTTTATAAAAGTAACAGGTTTTGGATCTAACTTTTTATCTTTGGTTTGACCTCCAAAAGAAAGTTTGTAAGCCATATATAAAAGGTAAATTGATCCTAAAAGTTTAATAATTGTTTGAATGAACTGATATTTTTGAAATATTGATACAGATCCAAGTTGAAGTAAAATAATTAGAAGTGTCCAACCTAAAATAACCCCTAGCATAGTAGGAATAGCTTTCCTGACACCAAAATTAAAAGCAGTATACGATGTCATGATATTGTTGGGTCCAGGTGAGAAAGAAGTAGCGATCCCAAATAAAACCATGGGAACTAATTGTGATAACATTTAATGATCTGCTCTAAACCTATTATGACAAGCTGAACAGTTGTTCCACATTAACTCTTTTTGAACAGCTCTTAGATCTTCCGCTGTATCAATTGCTTTTGCAAGCTTGATCATATCATCGGATGCTTTTTGCATTAAAGCGTTAAACTCATCTTTATTTTCCCAAATGCTTGGAAGAGCTTCTGTTTTAAATCCTTCTTTAGTATTGTCAGGAAAGTAATCTAATAACTTTTTATAATTATCAGACATTTTTTTCATCAAAGGTTTAGCTTCTTCAATATTTTTTGATTTAAGTAAAATAGAAATTTTTTTTCCATTTTGATAATTCTCACTGAACATAGCTTTTCTTCCTTTAATAATTTCTTCTACGCTTTGGTTCGCATAAGAAGAGTTAGAAAAAGTTACTAAGAGAAATAAAATAAATATTTTTTTAAATTTCATAATTGATCTGAATTATTAAATAGTCATAAACACTGAAGATTTTCCATCAACAAGTTGATAAATAACATACGGTTCTTCTTTTTCTCCTGGCATACCAGGTGTGCCTATAGGCATTCCAGGTAAGGCAATACCATCAATGTCAGGCTGCTCTTTTAACAATTTGTTAATTGCCTCAAGTGGCACGTGACCTTCTATAAAATATTTGCCTAAAATAGTAGTATGGCAAGACTGCATGTCTAATGGAATGTTGTATTTTTTTTTAACAGTTTGAAGACTTCTCATATCTGTTTGTTTAACTGTAAATTTTTCTTCCTCGAGAAATTTAACATAACCATAACAACATCCACATGATGGAGTTTTGAAAACCTCAACATTGTGTTTTCCAGCTTTGTTTAAAGCTAAAGCATCTTGCTTGTTAGTGACAAAATTAAAAATTAAAAAAAATGATATTGATAAAACTGCTAATGCAGATAATCTAGAAACGTTGTTTTTTAAATTCATAATATGATATAATTAGAAATGATTTTTAACAGCTCTCTGGGTTACGGTCTACTGGCAAAATTGTTCCACTGGATCACATTTATTGCGCTAATAATTCAAATTCCATTTGGTTTTTACCTTGTTGGGCTTGAGTTTTCTGACCGTAGAATAGATCTAGAGAATATCCATATACTAGCAGGGATAAGTATATTTTATCTTGTTTTACTAAGACTGATTTGGAAATTATTTAACCCTAGCCCAAAATCTGAGCATAATTTTTTTAGAGGTCAAAATTTTATAGCAAAAACAAATCATTTTTTACTTTATGTAAGTATATTTGCCATAACTATATCGGGAGCACTTAAAAAACTTTATATGGGTGAAAAACTAAATTTTTTACTTTTCGAGTATGGGTTTGAAAAAGATAATTTTCAATTAGCTGATGCTTATTATGAGGTGCATATCTATGCAAATTATCTACTGATCGCGCTAGTAACACTGCATATACTCGCAGTAATTGCTCATCATATCTTATTTAAAGATAAAATAATCAAAAAAATTCTATAACTCTTTAATTTAACATTGACTGTTACGTATTAATTTAATTAAATTAGCTTATGCCTGGTAAACTTGTTAGCAGGATGTCAAATAGAGAATGTTTCACGCTCAGTGAAAAGGATACCGTTAAATCTGCAAGTCAAAAATTTCATGAAAAAAAAATAGGCTGTATGCCTGTAGTCAATGAAAATAAAAAAGTTGTAGGCATGTTATCGGAAAGAGATTTATCAAGATTTATTTATGCTGAGAAATTTAACATAACGCTTCCTGTTTCCGAATTGATGTCTAAAAATTTAATCACTTGTGATCTAAACACATCTGTTACTGAGTTAATGAATGAAATGACTGAAAAAAAAATACGCCATATTTTAATTATGGATGATCAAAAACTTCTAGGTATAGTTTCTATTGGCGATGTCGTAAAACATCTAATTAATAAAATTAAAGAAGAAAATAAAAATCTAAAAGATTATATTAATAGCTATTGATTAATGGCAGGCCTCATTAAATTTTTTTAATCTCCAATAATTATAAGGCCAGGGTGTTACAAACCCCACCGCTAACATGATAGGTACCACCCACCAATTTAACATTGCTCCACCTGTAAAAAGATAGTCTGTTAAATTCATAGCTGCTTCCATGCTTATCATCGAGATTAAACTCATACCAACAGCAGTTTTGAATGCATTCTTAAAAGTAAAATTTTGTCTTAAAAGTATGATGGTTTCTAAAATAATGCTTGTAATAATTCCATTAATTATTGCTAAAGTCATAATTGCTAGAACAGGAAAAGGAATTTGAGTTAGCTGAAAAAATAATATTGTACCAAAATCACCAATTGAACAACCTAACAAACACCATGAAGTATTCTTAGCACTTCTTGACCAAGTATGTTTACATTTCCAATGAAAAGTTTCTAAGCTCATTATGCGATATCTAAACCGTTATCTGTTTTTTGAGACGGATGCACTAAAACAACCTTACCATCTTTTTCTATTGCTCCAAGTATTAAAACTTCAGAAACAACGCCTGCAATATTTTTTGTTGGAAAATTACAAACTCCAATAACTTGTTTTCCTACTAAATTTTCTGCATTATAAAAATGGGTTATTTGAGCTGAAGACTGTTTAATACCAATCTCTTTTCCAAAATCTACTTTAACTACCAATGAGGGTTTTCTGGCTTTCTCATTAACCTTTACCTCTAAAACAGTGCCTACTTTAATCTGCACTTTCTTAAAATCATCGTAAGTTATTTCCATAATATTTCCTTTCTATAAATAAAAAAGGGGGCCTAAGCCCCCTTTTTAAAATTAGTTAAGCAATTGGATTACAGTTCTTTGTAATTACCTTTGCTCCACTCATAAAATACGTAACCTGGTAAACTCACATCACCTTTTTTATCAAAGCTTAGTGAACCAATTACAGTATCAAATTTACCTTTTCTCATTACTTTAAGAACTTTTGCAGGGTCATTTGATCCAGCTTGCATTGCAGCTTGTTCAAATACTTGCAAAGCAGCGTATGAGTAAAGAACATAACCTTCTGGCTCGATACCAGCAGCTTTAAATTCTTTTACAACATCTGCAGCTGCAGGATTGTTTCTTGGATCTGGAGAGAAAGTCATTAATGTACCTTCACCTGCATCACCAGTAATGTCCCAATACTCAGCTGTAACTAAAGCGTCACCGCTGATTAATTTAGTAGACATACCTTGGTCTCTCATTTGTCTTACGATCAAACCACCTTCTGTGTGGTAACCACCAAGATATACTGCATCGATGTTATTAGCTTTTAGTTTTGAAACTAAAGCAGAGTAATCTTTTTCACCTGCTGTATAAGCTTCGTACATAGCGTCTTTTAAGCCAGCTTTCTTCATATTTTTTCTAGTCGCATCTGCTAAACCTTTTCCGTAAGCAGTTTTGTCATGAAGGATAGCTACTTTTTTACCTTTATAATTGGCAGCTAAGAATTTACCAGCAACTTCACCTTGCTGATCATCTCGACCACAAACTCTAAAAGTATATTTTCCACCTTTGTCAGTAAAAGCTGGGTTTGTTGAAGCTGGTGAAACTTGAATAATTCCTTCTTCATTGTAAACCGCAGAAGCTGGAATTGAAGAACCAGAGCAGAAGTGACCTGCAACATAAGCTACACCTTGACCAGCAAATTTGTTAGCCACAGCTACAGCTTGTTTTGGATCACATGCATCGTCTCCGATTTCTAATTTAACTTTCTCACCATTAATTCCACCTTTTTTATTAACGTGCTTTAACCACATTTCAGCACCAGCTTTTAACTGAGCACCAAAAGAAGCGTACTGACCAGACATAGGTCCAGCAGAAGCAACAACAACTTCAGCTTTAGCTGATACAGTTGCAAGCATTAATGTTCCGGCAATTAATGAAAGAAGTTTATTGAACATTCTAAACATATTATTTCCCTTTGTTATTAATTAATTAATTATTGATATTGAACACCTTAAATACAAGGTTGTAAATATTAAAAAAACCTAATTTTTTGCCCCACCCTCAAGGTAGGCAGCTTGAATATCTTTATTTTTAAGCAACTCTTGTCCTGAACCCTTAATGGTCACTTTGCCGTTAACTAAAACATATGCGCGGTCTGCAAGCTCTAATGCTTTTTTTGCATTTTGTTCTACTAAAAATATTGTTACATTTTTTTCTTTATTAATATTTTTAATAGATATGAAAATTTGGTTTACTAGTTTAGGTGCAATTCCAAGTGAAGGTTCGTCTAACAACAGAACTTTGGGTTTACCCATTAAAGCTCTACCAATTGCTAGCATTTGTTGTTCTCCTCCAGAAAGAGTACCGCCTCTTTGTGTTTTCCTGTCACTTAAAACAGGAAATAAATCATAAACGTCTTTGATGTCATTTTCGTAAAATTTTCCTTTTTCATTTGCATGTGCTCCTAATCTTAAATTTTCTTCAACCGTTAATCTTGAAAAAATTCTTCTTCCCTCAGGAACTTGGCAAATGCCCATATCAACTATTTTGTGGGGTTCTTTGTTTTCAATATTTTCACCATTAAAAACAATATTACCTCTTTTAGCTTTATTAACTCCGCTAATAGTCATTAGTAAAGTTGACTTTCCAGCTCCATTAGAACCAATCAATGAAACAATCTCACCTTCATTGACATTAAGATCAACTCCTCTCAAAGCTTGGATCTTGCCATAAAAAGTTTCAACATTAGAAATTTTAAGCATTATTCGTCTACTCCTAAGTATGCTTCAATTACTTCTTTGCTATTTTTAGTTTGATCAGCCGTTCCCTGAAATATTTTTTTTCCATAATTTAAAACGACCACATGATCTGAAATACCCATTACTACGCTCATGTCATGTTCAATTAATAAAATACCAGTTTGTTTTTCTGTTTTAATAAATCTTAATAATTTATTTAGTTCAGCGGACTCTTTCGGGTTAAGACCAGCTGCAGGCTCATCTAAACATAATAATCTTGGCTCGATACACATTGCTCTAACAATCTCTAATTTTCTTTGATCTCCATAAGGAAGGTCTCCAGCATTATCATCTGCCCGATGCGTTAAACCAATAATATCTAACCAATATCTCGCTTTATCAACCGCCAACTGTTCTTTGTCTCTGTAAATCTTAAGGTTAAGTAATCCAAATAAAGAATAGCCAGAGGCCACCATTAATTCATTATGCTGGGCAACTAATAAATTCTCAAGCACTGACATTGCTGGGAACAATCTGATATTTTGAAAAGTTCTTGCCACCTTTGCAACATAAGCAATTTTAAAGTCTGTATATTTTCTTAAAGAAATTTTACTGTCTTCTTTATGTAAAAACATCTGACCATTGGTTGGTTTGTAAAAACCTGTTAAGCAATTAAATACAGTCGTTTTTCCAGCTCCATTTGGTCCAATAATAGATGTGATTTGATTATTTTTTGCATCAAAACTTAAGTCATCAATTGCCGTTAAACCACCGAACTTCATGGTTAGATTTTCAACTGATAATAAATTACTCATTTCTTATCTCCGTGCATAAGAATAGTTGGTTTTCTATTTGCTAAAATACCTTTAGGTTTAAACACCATGATAAGAACCATAGCTCCACCAAAAGCTATCATTCGATATTGTTCTAGATCTCTAAATATTTCAGTAATACCAATTAAAAAAATGGACGCGAGGACTACGCCTGTTTGCGAACCCATGCCACCAAGAACTACAATCGCAACGATGATTGCTGACTCTATAAATGTAAAACTTTCTGGACTTACAAAAGCTTGTCTTGTTGCAAAAAATGATCCGGCAAAACCACCAAACATTGCGCCAATAGCAAAAGCTGTTAATTTAGTATTAGTTGGATTTACACCAAGTGACTTACAAGCAATCTCGTCTTCTCTTAAAGCCTCCCAAGCTCTACCCACTGGTAACTTTCTAATCCTTAAAGTGAAATAGTTCGTTATTAAAGCTAATACCAAAATTAAATAATATAAAAATATTATTCGGTGCATCGTTGAATATTCAAGGTTAAAAAATAAATGAAAACTTGTTTCGCCTTCATCAGGAGATCTTTTAAAAGGTAGGCCAAAGAAAGATGGACGTGGTATTCCTGTAATCCCATCAGGACCATTTGTTACTTCGTACCAATTAATTAAAATTATTCTTATGATTTCTCCAAAACCTAAAGTTACAATAGCAAGATAATCTCCCCTTAATCTCAAGACAGGAAAGCCAAGTAGAATTCCAAAGAAAGCAGCGAACAATCCAGCTAATGGCAAACAAATCCAAAACGACCAACCAAAAGTTGTTGCGATCAAAGCGTATGAATAAGCGCCAACCGCATAAAAAGCTACATAACCTAAATCAAGAAGACCTGCTAAACCTACAACAATATTTAAACCCCAGCCTAACATGATGTAGGTTAAAATCATTATTGCTACATCCATGAAATAACGATCTGTGAAGGGTAAAAACGGAAAGACTACTGCAAATAATATTCCAGTTATGGCAAAATGTTTTGCCTTGTCTTCGGTAATAGATGAAAATTTTGAAGTAAGTTTTGAAAAAAAAGCAAACTCAGTCTTTCTAGCTGAATTTAAATTAATTAAAAATCTTCCAAGTATACAAAGCCCAACTAATAAAAAAACAACACCCCATTGAGGAGTGATAAATAACCCTTCTCCTTTAGATGAAGTTCTAAGTCCGACAATTGGTCCAAACAGAGCTAGGGCGATTAAGCCTGTAAATAAACTGTCTTTCAATGACTGAATGATATCTTTTTTTTCCATTAAACCTTTTCAATATCAGGTTTTCCAAGAAATCCTGTTGGAAAGAAAATTAAAACCACAATTAAAACACTGAATGCTGCAACATCTTTGTATTCAATTGATACATAGCCTGACCACATTGTTTCAATTAATCCAATTAGCAATCCTCCAAGCATTGCACCAGGCAAAGAACCAATTCCACCAAGTACAGCAGCCGTAAAGGCTTTAATTCCGGCTAAGAAACCAATGTAGAAATCGATAACACCGTAATAAAGTACAAACATCATTCCAGCAACTGATGCTAATGATGAACCAATAATAAATGTAATTGAAATTGTTCTATCTACGTTAATTCCTAAAAGTGAAGTCATTGTTCTATCTTGTTCGCAAGCTCTTTGAGCTCTTCCTAAATCTGTCTTTGTAATTAGATAAGTAAAAATACTCATCAAGATAATTGTTAAAACGACTATGAAAATTTGAAGGTAACTAACTGTAACAATAAACTCTGAATTTTTAAAAAACTCTAATCCACCACTTATCAAAGGCTGCATTGGTTTTACTCTGGCACCTTGGGCAACTTGTACGTAATTCTGTAAAACAATTGACATTCCTAAAGCGGAAATAAGTGGAGCTAATCTAAAAGAACCTCTTAAAGGTTTGTAGGCAAGTTTTTCAACTGTCCAACCATAACACGCCGTAAAAAGCATGGCGATTAATAAAACGAGCAACAAAATTACTGGCAGGGCTATCCCTGTTAATCCAAAAACTATAAAGGATATTAAAGCAACAAATGCACCGATCATAAAAATATCACCGTGTGCAAAATTAATCATGCCAATAATTCCATAAACCATGGTGTAACCGATAGCGATAAGACCGTAGATAGAACCTAAAGTAATTCCATTAACTAGTTGTTGTATAAAATATTCCATGAATTATTTGCTTAACCTTTTATTTACATTTTCAAGAGCTTTGGAGAACTTAGTAAAGAATTTACCTTTTTTCAATTCATTAAGAACCTGCATATTTAACCCTTTTGGTGTCTGAGAGTCCGCTACGAGTTTTTTATAGCCTTGTGAAGATTTATTTAACGCATCCTGGCTCAAAGCTAAAAATAATTCAGCAACATAAGTATCAGCAAGTTTTTTGTTAATGCCTTTTTTAATTAACCATTTAGAGCTTGTGTTAAGTAGTTCGTAGTAGGTTGCCATTAAAGAGGCTGTAGACCAAAACTTATAGCTTAGCTTCTCATTTCTTATTTCTAAAACTTCGCCCAAATGTTTAAATATATTTTTTGCAAACTTGCTAGGAGGGCAAATAATAATTGGACCTTTCTTTATTTCTATTGGTGGTAAAGGCGTAACTCTAACAATATTTTTATTCTTAGTAATTTTTTTAAGTTTATCTAAATTAATTGTAGAAATTAAACTTATAATTTTTTTATGTTTTGCAAAATTTAACTTAGGTAATATTTGATTTCCTACTTTTGGTGTAATGCCTAAAAAAACTATTGAAGATTTATTAATAATCTCTTGATTATCATTTAAAACTTTAATTTTACTATATTTTTTATTAAGTTTTTTGGCTAGGCTTCTATTCCTTGAAGAGATATAAACTTTCCTAACTTTTAACTTGGATTTAAAAATACCAAATATAATTGATGATGAAATTTTACCAGTTCCTATAAATCCTAAATTCATGAATGATGCAGAATAACCAAGCTATTCCCTTTAATAAAGAAAATTTTGAACAAATCTTCTCATTAAAATTTCTTTTAGTAATAGTTATTTCGATTCCAAGTGCAATTGTAGCTGATTATTTCAATTTACCTTTAGCCTGGTTTCTGGGTCCAATGGTGGCTACTTCAATTGGTGCTTTAATGGGTGTTAAAATAAAAATTCCAAGGCTAGTTTTATCTTCAATATTAATTCTGTTAGGCCTTTATATTGGAAATTATATTGATAGGGATCTTTTTGCTCAAATGGATGAGTGGGCCTTCACCTCTTTTATAATGTTTATTTACATCGTTTTAAGTATTTTTATCGTATCACTTTATTTACAAAAGTTTTCAAATTATGAGAAAAAAACTTCAATCTTTTCAGCTGCACCGGGTGCTTTAGGCCCGCTAATGATCTTAGCCGAAGATCAAAAAACAGACCTTAGTCATGTAGCAACTTCACATTTAATTCGACTTATAATAATTGTTACAGTTTTTCCCTTCTTTGTTAATAGTTATTATGGTGTGGAGACTATTGCGGTTATTAGTGAGAGTTTACCAGATCAAAATAAGTATCATTTAATAAGTCTGATAATTTTTTCAATATTTCTAATTGTTGTTTTTGATAAATTTAGAGTCCCAGCCGCATTACTCTCGGGCACCTTGGTTGCAAGTGGCTTGTTACAAATTACAGAAATAGCATCATATCAATTTTCACCTAAGATAATTGATTTTTGCCTGTTAATATTAGGTGCATCAGTTGGATGTAGATTTGCTAATAAAACTTTTGGTGAAATTGGTCGAAATGCATTTCATAGTTTTATTGCTACCTTTATTTTAGTAGTTTTAGGTGTTGCTGCTGCGTTTGTAGCAGGACTAGTTATTGATAAAAATTTCTTTACCCTACTACTATCTTATTGTCCCGGAGGAATCTACGAGGTAGCTGTGATTGCAATTTTCTTTGACCTTGATCCGGAGTTTGTCTCTTTTCATCACATTATCAGATTGTTGATGATTTTATTTATTGTCCCGGTAATACTAAAAATAATTTCTAAAAAAGCCTAATTTAAACTAATCTGTTTTTGACTAATCTGACTTAATAGTAGACATTGTTGTTAATGGCCAATTTAATTGATTTCATAGCAAGACTTCTCATTTCTGCTCTTTTTTTAATTTCTGCTTATAATAAGATTTTTAGTATAGATGGCACTATGAGTTGGATGGAAGGATTTGGAATTCCTGGATTATTGTTATATCCAACAATTGCTTTAGAAATTATTTTACCTCTATTTATCATAATCGGATATCAAGCAAGAATAGCAGCGGGACTACTTGCTATTTTTTGTATAGCGACTGCATTTATTTTTCATTATGATTTTGTTGATCAAATGCAAACGATAGCTTTTCTTAAAAACTTAGGACTAGCGGGTGGTTTTTTATTTATCATAGCTAATGGCACTAAAGAATGGGCTGTTGATAGAGAAAAAAAATACGTAAGATTATAAATTAAAAAAACTATTTTTTTATAGCTTTAAAACTATTATAAATTTGCCAGCCTACGATTCCTACAACAACTATCATTATACAAAGTGTCAGAGGTCTGTCCCAAAGAAATGCCCATGATCCATCACTTATTAAAAGTGATCTTCTTAAATTAACTTCCATTAATCCACCTAGAACAAAAGCAAGAATTAAGGGAGGCATAGGAAAATCATATAAGCGAAGCACTGTTGCTGTTACTGCAATTCCAATCATCATATAAATATCGAAATTATTAAAGGACATTAAGTAAACTCCAGTAAGAGAGAAAAATAAAATTAATGGAATTAAAAAAGTTCTTGGTGTTGCTAATACTCTTGCAATGTATGGAATTAAAGGAAGATTAAGTATCAAAAGCACAACCATCCCTATGTACATTGACATAATCACAGACCAAAAAATTTCAGGATTAGTTTGATATAATCTTGGGCCTGGTTGAATACCAAATCCTAACAGAGCTCCAAGCATTACAGCAGTGGTTCCACTTCCTGGAATACCTAAAGTAAGTAGAGGAACAAATGAACCAGAACATGCTGCATTGTTTGCGGTTTCTGGAGCAGCTATACCATTAACACTTCCTTTGCCAAATTTTTGTCTTTCTTCATCGCTAACAAAGTTTCTTTCCATTCCGTAAGCTAAAAAAGAAGCAATTGTTGCACCTGCTCCAGGTAAAACTCCAATGATAAATCCTAAAACAGATGATCTAGGAATTGTAGCAAGCATTTTTTTTGTTTCAACTTTGTCTAGTTTGATAGAACCTAATTGAGATAATGAGACAGCTTTTGCAGCTTTAGTCGGATCGTTAGCTTTAAAAATTATTGTTAAAGCTTCGCTCATTGCAAAAGTAGCCATAACAACTAAAACGAAACTTATTCCATCTGATAGATTCATGTTGTTAAAGGTAAATCTTGTTATATCAGATAGTGAGTCTTGACCGACGCTGGCTAACATTAAACCTAGAACAACCATCATCATTGCTTTTAAAAAATTTCCTTTTGATGAAAATGCAGCAACTGCAGTTAAACCCAGGATCATTAAACCAAAATAATCTGGTGATCTAAAAGATAAACTGACTAAAGATAAGCTTGGTGCAGCAATTAATAAAAAAATTGCAGAAATTGTTCCTCCAGCGAAAGAACTGTAAGCGGCAATAGCTAGAGCTTTGCCAGCTTTGCCTTGTTGTGCCATTGGATAACCATCAAATGATGTGGCTACCGTTCCTGGAACACCAGGGGCATTAATTAAAATTGAAGAAGTTGATCCACCAAAAACCGCTCCATAATAAACACCAGCCATTAAGATTAATCCTGTTGAAGGCTCAAACCCATAAGTGATTGGTATCATTAACGCTATCGCCGTCATTGGTCCAAGACCTGGTAGCATTCCGATTATTGTTCCTGAAAAACAACCAATCATTACCATCATTAAATTTTTTAATGATAAAGCTGTTTGGAGTCCTATTAGTATTCCTTCAATCATCCCATTATTCCTATGTATTTTAAAAAAGGATCACGCAGATAAATATTTAAAAGACCGTGTAAAAGGTACATAAAAATTGCAACAAAAGGAAAAGATAAAATAAATATCCAAATCCAGTTTCGCTCACCTAAAATAATGTAAGAACCAACTAAAAAAATTGAGGTTGAAAGAAAAAATCCAGCTTTTAAGATAGTTATGCCATATAAAATCATTAAAATAACTAAACCTAAAGTCTTCTTGTAATCTAAAACTTTTAAATCAACGCTTGATGGATTTATTTCTGGTAAAATAACGAAAAGTCCAGAAAAGAATAATCCTGCAAAACCTAAATAAATTGGGAAGGTTCTGGCATTGAATGCTGCTCCCTCATCGAAAGCAAAAACTTGTATTTGATATGCGGTGTATAAATAAAATCCTGAAAAAATAAAGAAGAGCAGTGAAATAATTTTTGATGGTGTTATTTTCACTGCTCTCTTTCTAAGTTAATTAACTAGATTACGCCTAGTTCTTTCATTAACTTTGTCATTTCTTTTGTTTGCTTTTTTAAGAAACTGTCGAATTTACTACCTGGATTGTAAATATTAACCCAAGCATTT
This sequence comes from Candidatus Pelagibacter sp., assembly GCA_028222435.1. The sequence goes on from JAOIST010000001.1 coordinate 62,761, forward strand.
CTTTTTCTAACTGTTTCCCATTCAGGAGTGTTTTGAACATCACCTAACATTTTAGCGATCTTCTTAACATCTCCACCTGACATACTTTTAGGAGCAAAGAAACCTCTCCAGTTAACAAACTGAACATTGTATCCTTGTTCTTTTAAAGTAGGAACTTCAGGAGCATCACCCACTCTTTCAGGAGCTGTGATACCAATAATTCTTACTTGGTCTCTAGCACCCATTAATTCACCTAAACCTGTAGAGATAATTTGAGTCTCTCCAGATAAAAGTCCAGCTAAAGCTTTACCACCAGCATCGTAAGGTACGTACACTACGTTGTTAGGGTTTGCGCCAGCTTTTTTAAATGCAAGTGCACCAATTAAATGGTCCATGCTTCCTCTTACAGAACCACCAGCCATTTTGATTGACTTAGGATCTGCATTGTAAGCATTCACTACATCTTTAAAGTTTTTATAAGGTGAGTTTTTAGCAACTGCGATTGCACCGTAGTCACCAATTACACCAGCGATTGGTTTAACATCTTTATAAGATAATACACCGTTACCTTTAACGTAACCTTTGTGTCTAGTGATTGATCTTAATACTAAAGGTGTTGATTGAACCAATACAGTATTTTCAGGCTTCGAATTGATTATGTAAGATAGAGCTTTTCCTCCACCACCACCTGACATATTTTCATATGAAGCACTTTTTAACATACCAGCTTTAGTTAAAGCCTCACCAGTTCCTCTAGCAGTTCCATCCCAACCACCACCAGCACCACCGCCAATTACAAAGTGTAATTTGTCGACAGCAAAACTAGTTGATGAGATTGAAGTTAAAAGAACAGTTGCGAAAACTAAGCTAATAAGTTTTTTCATTTTATTAAACATATTTTTTCCCTCTGTTAATTAATTAATAAACTTGGTCATTTCATAATAAAAAAATATCATTGTCAATTATGTTATATTTATGTATGTTTCGTTCTACGAAACTAAGTTCTAACAGACGAAACTATTGATTTATGAATTTAAGGAAAAATATAGTCGGTGTAGAGTCAGTTGATAAAGCTTTAATTATTTTAAGTTGTTTTAAAAAAATAAATTATCCAGTTAGTCTTACAGAAATTTCTAAACTAACAAGCAACCATAAAAGTACTACATTAAGAATTATTAAATCGTTAGAAAAACATAATTATATTACTAAAGATGTTAATGGAAAATATAGAATAGGTCACTCTATCAGCCAGATAAAAGATAACTATTCTGATCAATTAATCTGGCATGATTTAATTCATAAACAATTAGAATACTTAACTAAAATTTCAAATGAAACTGCTTTATTTTTTGTAAAACAAAAAAATTTAAGAATTTGCATTTTAAAATCTGAACCAAATACACCGGTAAGACACAGTATTGAAACAGGAATACCTAAATCATTAAGCGTTGGCTCAAGTGGCAAAGTACTTTCTGCCTACAGTGGAATAGATATTAAAAATAAAGATAAGATTATTAAAAATGGTTATTTAATTACATTTAATGAAGTGCCTTTACTTGCTTCTGTATCGGTCCCTTTAATAAAAAAAGATGGAGAATTGTTAGGTGCCATGACACTTACAGGGCCCTCTACAAGATTAAGTAAAAAAAGATGTTTGTATTACGTCGGCGCGCTGAAATCTGCTGCAGTTAAAGTGCGAAGCGAATTATCTAATTAAAAAAAGTTCCTCTAATTCTAAGCAACTCTCTAGATAAACCCGTATGTTCTTGAAAAGCTTTTCTTCCGTGTAACCAAAAATAATTATTAGAAAAAATAGTAGAACCAACTGGTAAAGGAAAGCTTATTTTATTCTTACTTTCTTCCAGTGCATCAGATAGCCTTTGAAGAAATAAACCTTGCTCCATATTTTTTGGTTCTGGAAATTGATCAATATAAGAAATAGTAGGTTTACCATTTTTATCTTTCAAAAACACCGGATGCTCAACTTTATATTCAACATTTTTACTCTTAGGTGATCCCCATGTAAAATTTTGTTGTCCTACAGGATCGTTGCTTAATTCATCTAAATGTTCCCAGTCATCTAAGTGCAATATAACGCTTTCTCCACCGCTAACATTTTGTTCTTCCATTTTAGTCATGATTAACCAATCAGTTTTTTCTTTAACGTAGGTTCCATCAGTATGAAGATCTAAATTTGTGTAAGCTTTTCTAAGATATGAATCGCTACTATCTTGGTGTTTTACATAAAATCTAGCATAATATTTACCAGTCATTGAATCAAAGTTAGGATTGCCTACTAAATAAGCAAGTCCAGTAGAAAGTTTGACAAGAAAATCTTTATCAAATTTTTTATTATTAATTTCAGGTTCAACGACAACTGTTCCTGTATCCCTGTCATTTAATATCTTAACTAAAGATTTACCAAGTTTGCCTTCAAAAACTTCGTCTACACTTTTAGCTAAAGTAAATCTAGAAAAAGGTTTGTACTCTAATGATGTAATAGTATGTTTTTTAAAAGGAAATATAAGCTTATCTAGATCACTTTCTTGAAGTATGATTACCTGAACTCGTTTAGATTTTAAATGCTGTTTAATTACAAAACTCATTTATTGAGTTTATCTAAAATATCTTAAAGTGTAAAATCTATTGAAAACTTATTGTTACTGTTGGTTCAGCAGCATTCATGTGAGCATTTGTACAAGTGTTATGGTTTCCTTGTACTGCTGTAGATACATCGAATGCAATTGCTATACTTGGAAAATTACCTTCTTTTAAAGAAAGGCCTCCAGTAATTATTTTTCTAAAATGGAAATGCGTATCAGCATTATTAATTGTTCCAGCTGCTGCTGTGGCAACGCCTGCGGATGTTGATCCGTTTATATGATCATCAACACTCCCTGGTGGAACATTTAATGTAACAGATGCAGCCGTATTTCCAGAGTGAGCTTGACCTACTGCAAGTGTTGTTAAATTAGCAGCGTCGGCTGATGTTAAGCAACTGTTCGCTCCTAAAGTTGGTTCATCCTGACCAGTAATAGTAAAACTTCTATTAATTGTCATTTGCATAAAGGTATATTCTCCTGGAGGTGCCAAAGCTAAAGTTCCCATTGTCCCGGCAGCTGCTCCGGAGGCAACAGCAGCTATATCCATAGTCGCATCTGTTGTTGTTGAGATATCCACTGGGTTTAAACAATTGGCTGTCGTGCTTCCTTTTGCGCAAAGTTCAACTTTGGTAAAGTTAACTTGATATTCAGTTGCAGGTCCCTTGTTATCAGCAGAGATAACTGGATTAACAAAATAGGTGTTAATTAAAAGTGAAAAAAGCAAAAATTTATATATTTTTTTCATAATTATTTTCGAGTTATTACTACTGCTCCCTGTATTTCTACTGCTAAATTATTATTCCTTCTTACTTTTCCTTTCAAAGAATTTTGCATATTCTTTTTAACAAAAGCCTCTTGAGTAACAGCTCCATCTAATAAAGTTGGTTTATTTTCTTTTGGTGGATGAGTAAATGTTAACTTATAATTCCATTCATCTTCAGCCCCGTTAACACTTGAAACATCTTTATCAATGTCAAATTGAAGCGAAGAATTTAATGCCATTTCTAGAGAATAAATATTACCTTTTGTATCTTGAGCGGCTTTTTCATTTTCAAATCTGTATCCTTGAAAATTAAATGTCGTCCAAGGCATATATGGAAGCTGAGAACTAATATTATATTCTTGACCGCTTAAAGTTTGCTCTTTTACTCCTGATACTAATTTCATATTAGTGGCTTTTTGATAGTGATTATAATTTAAATCTAAGATTGCAGCTTTACCCTCTAAACCAAATCCAACTCTTTTATGACCCTCCTCTAAATCTTGGTCATAAAAAGTATTAGCACCAAACATCATGGATTGATCGGCGTTTAAAAATCTATAACCTAACCCTAGATTTCCAATAATTCTTTTGTCAGAGTTTATTTCTTGAGTATGAAAACTAAATTGAGTAAATAAATTTGAATTATCATTAGGTAAAATGTCTCTTACGCCAAGTATTTTAAATTCATAATTTCCATTTCCTGAGTTATCATCTCTCAGTCTAACATCAACTTCTGTAAGTCCTTCCCCAGGTATTAAATTAGAAACTGTAGTAGAAACTTTTTCTGAAATTTTGTTAAGAGAAGCACCCTTAATATCAGCGTAAGCATTTACACCAAGGAATAATGCAATAAAGCATGTAATAAAAATTTTAGTCATGTTTTATATTTTTTTTTATAAACAAATGACCCAAAACGGTCAACATTAAAAATTAACTCAATATACTTAGTAGGATTGCTGAAAAAAGTGTAGGAATTACTAAATTTTTTTTACTTAATATAAAAATAATCACACAGATAATAAGAACTATCACTCTAATAACGACATCGGATTCTGCTAGAATTCCAGCCGGGAAGATAATCATTCTTGCTACTAGCGCTGCTAATGTAGAGTAAGCAACACAATTAAACCATTCAAAAGTTTTTGACTTTGCTTTTACTTTTTCAGATGTTAATGCGCCAGAAAATCTAGAAATAAATGTTGCTATAGATGTAACAGTAATTGCTAAAATCATAATATTAAGACCCATTTTTACTCCTAAATAAAAAAGCAATAGTGCCAGCTATTAAACCTGCAAATAATATTGCCCATTCTGCAGATATCAAATAAACAATTGGCCCAAGTATTGCTCCGCCTATGACAGCAATATTCATACTTAAATTTTTCATTGCACCTGTCATCATGCAAAAAAAATAAACTGGATTAACAATCGCTAATCCAATCATCATATCTTTATTTAAATAGTCAGTTAATAAATAGCCAACAATAGTCATTATAACTGCTGTGGACCATGTTCCACAGCCAACGCCAATCCAAAAGTCTATCCGATATTTTTTATCAATTTTTGTACAAAGATCTTTTGCAATTAACCAAGATGAGATTGCGAGAAAGTGACAAGATAAATAATATTTCCACTTTGGTTGTGATTTGTGTTTAAGAATTGGAAATAAAGAAACTGTCATTGGATAAAGTCTGAAATTTACTAACCACACTGCAATAAATATGTTTACTAAGGACGCACCTAGTACTAAAGACTCTGCCATTACTAATTGTCCCGGTAGAGCGTATGTAAAAAAACTTGAAGCAATACTTTGTTGTAAATTTAATCCCGCATCTTTTAATAAAGCTCCTAGTGCAACAAAACATGCTGCTAAAGGTATAGCAGGGCTTCTCACTCCAATATTAGCTTTGAGTCCTTTAAGAAAAATTTTCGAATTTATCATCCACCAAGGAATAATCTTCCTACATCTGGATTTTTTAACAAGTCATCACCTTTGCCTGCGATTGCAGTCTCACCTGATACTAAAACGTATCCAATATCTGCAAACTCTAATCCTTTTTTTGCATTTTGCTCTACTAAAATAATTGTTTTCTTTTCTGTTTTTTGAAGATCTTCTAAAATTTCAAATACCATATTAATGTATTTAGGTTCTAAACCAATTGAAGGTTCATCTACTAAAAGAACTGAAGGTTTCATAACTAGTGCTCTCGAAATCTCCAATAATCTTCTCTCACCACCCGATAAAACTTTGGCAGGTTGGTTTCTTCTATTTCTTAATCTTTCATATTTTTGAAATATTCTTTCAGCTTCTTCATAAGCTTCATCTTGTTTATCTTTTATGTATCCGCCCATAAGAAGATTTTCTTCAACTGTCATATCAGGAAATACTGAATTGTCTTGCAAGATGTAAGCAATACCAACTTTACTTAGTTTTTCTGCAGGAGTTAATTTTGTAATTTCATTTCCTTCTAATTCAATTTTACCATCAAAAATATTTGTAAAGCCATAAATAGAATGAAGTATTGTAGATTTCCCTGCTCCGTTCGGTCCTATTAAACATAATGACTGAGCTTTACTTACGGTCAAATCAAAGTTGTGAAGAATTTCCATTTTTCCATAGCCAGCGCTTAAACCTCTGATAGTTAGATGAACATCATTAGGTGATAGTTTATTAAGGTCTTCTAAACCAGGTGCTTTACCTAAAACATCATATTGATTTGCCATTACTGAGCTCCTAAATAAGCATCAACAACTCGCTTATCATTTTTAATTTGATCAGGTGATCCTTCTGCTAGCATTTTACCGTGCGCCAAACAGAATATTTTTTGCGCCAAACTCATAATCACTTTCATATTGTGTTCTATAACTAATAAAGTTATTCCATAATCTTTGTTAATTGTGATCAATCTATCTATTATCCCGTTAATTAAAGTCGGGTTAATTCCAGCTGTGGGCTCATCTAATAAAAGCATTTTAGGCTCATTCATCAGAGCCATTGCTAATTCTAGTAATTTTTGTTGTCCGAAGGATAGATCCCCTGCTCTCAAATTTCTTTTTTGATAAAGACCTACAAAGTTTAAAAGAGTTTCTGCTTTCTCTGTAAGTTCAGCAGGTACTCTTGCGAAAATAAATCCTGAGTCACTAGCCTTATGACTTATCAGCATATTCTCTACACAGTTAAGCTTTGAATAAATTCTTGTTTGTTGGAAAGTTCTTAGTAATCCAAGTTTAGCTACTGCTGGAACAGGCATTTCTGATACCTCTGTGTTATCAAAAACTATAGATCCTTTATCTATTGGATGAGTTCCTACAATAGAATTAAATAAAGTAGTTTTACCTGAACCATTAGGTCCTATTAGACCAACAATTGATCCTTGTTCTACTGCAACAGAAATATCTACGTTAGCCTGAACGCCACCAAAAGACTTACTTACACTTTTAACTTCTAAAATACTCATTTTATTTCCACCTGTGCTTTACGATCTTTTTCATCAATTACTTCACCAAATCTATCAGGGTATTTTTCTCTTAACCAACCCATTAATCCTTCTGGGAAATAAACTACGATCACAACAATTAAAACTCCTAGCGCTACATATTGCCAACCCAATATAAAAGTCCAAAGACCTTCTTTGAAGAAATGGAATAAAGTTGCGCCAATAATTGGTCCCCACAAAGTTCCTTTACCACCAAGTATTGCCATAAGAACCATGAATACTCCCATCTCTCTTCCGTCAAATGCAACATCAGTTGAGTCTATATATCCAATTAGTCCACCCATTATTCCACCAGCTAAACCACAGAAAAATGCTGAGCACATCCAACCTACAATTTTATATTTCATTGTCTGAATACCCATTGCCTCTGCTTTATCTTCGTTATCTCTAATGGCATTTAAAATTAATCTAAATCGAGAGTCGTAAATATATTTAACAAAAATAAATGCTAAAACTAATACAAAAAAACTTAAGAAGTAGAAAAATTTTCCTCTTGCTTCAGGATCAACTATTTCTGCAGGAAAAGGTGGAGTGGTGAAGCCTTGACCTGCCCCAATAATTTCTATTCCTCCAGCAATTTCACCTGCCGCAATTCCTAAACCTAAAGTACAAATCGCAAAGTAATGACCTCTTAAACCTAAAATAGCATAGCCGATTGCTCCAGCAACGAGAGTAGGAACAATAGCTGCAACTAATAAGCCGACGCCTATTCCTTGAAAATATTGCGCTGTTGTATGTACGAATGTTTTTTCTCCACCACTTTCTGTCCATTCTGCTAACGGGAAAAACATACCCACTTGAACTGAAGCAGTAAGATACATTCCAAGACCATAGAAAAGAATGTTTCCAAAAGAATTGTAACCCATCTCTCCACCTTGTAAATTCCAAGTCATCGCTAGAATGATTAAGACGCAAAGATATGTAAGCTGAACTTTAAAAGCAGAGAATAAAAAAGGTGCTGCCAAACCTAAGATAATTAGGCCAGAATATAATATTAAATCTTTTTGTTTTACTTTGTTCATTTATTTTAAATATTCCCTTTTTTTCGAAAGTTTAAATCTTCTGTAAACTAATATGAAAACTAGAAGCATAAATACCGCTCCAATTCTAAATTCTGTTCCTAAAATATAATCTGCAAATTCTTCAAAAAGTCCTAATCCCATTCCTGAGATTGCTACCGCTGGTAAATTACCAAGACCTGCAACGATGACTATCATGAAAGATCTAACTGTATAAGGTAGTCCTACATAAGGATGAAGTGTAAGAGTGATTGCAATTAAAGCCCCGGCAACTCCACATAAAGCTGCATTGATACCAAAAGTTGCTGCATAAACTTTTTCGGTATCTACACCCAAAATTTTAGCAGCTCTAGCATTTTGTGCTGTTGCTCTTATAGCTCGTCCTAGTTTAGATTTTTTCATATATATTACTAATGCAATCGCATAGATAACACTTATTACTGCTGCAAAAATTTTAGAATTTGGAAGAGTTACTGAATTATCAAATAACATTGTTGTTCCATACTCAGACTGTGCCACAACTACATCAGCTCCAAAAATAAAATTCATCAACTGTTGCATTACAATAGCGATACCGAATGTTGCTAAAATTGAAATAAAAAGATCTCGGTCTACGACTTTATTGATGACAAGTTTATAAAGACCGTATCCAACAAAATACATAATTATTGGAGATACTATTACTCCCCAGCCTGGGTGAATTCCAACAAGATACATAGTGTAAGCAATGTATCCGCCAAGTATAACTAGATCACCTTGTGCAATATTAATGATATTCATTACACCCCATTGAAGAGCCATACCATATGCAATCAAAGCAAATAATATTCCAATTAAAATTCCGTCCAAAGAAGCTTGAACTATCAAGATTGGTGCTTGAAATATTAATAAATCCATAAAATTATAAAATTTATAAAAGAAAAGCCCCTAGGAAACTAGGGGCTATTCAAATTATTTTAATTTATTAACTTCTTTCTGACCACTTAGGCGTTGGATAGAAGAACTTATCTGAAGCCCATTTAGTAGGAGCAACAACTTTGTTCTCACAATCATCACCTTTACATCTTACTTGAAACAAGATCATTGGCTTAGCAGTGTTTTGACCGCCAGGACCAAATTTAATGTTTCCATAGAAAGTTTGCATATCAGTATCTTTAAGTGCGTCTCTTACAGCATCTCTGTCAAAAGAGTTTGCTCTCTCAAACGCATCTTTAAATACTAATAAAGCAGCTGATGACTCTGCAGCTTGATACGGTGGAGCATAACCAAATTCTTTTTTAAAGTCTTTGTCATACTTTTTACCACCACCAAAGAATTTATCTTTATAAGATAAATTTTTGTGCCACTGAGAAGCACATAGTGCGTACTCAGATTTCTTTCCATGTTGTTTAGAAAGTTTTGCAGCATCACAGTGTGTCATTGCTAACATAGGAACATCAACTTTCATTTCAGATATTTGTCTGATTGCAGTTAATGCGCCTTTTGTGTGACCTGATACAACAAGTACATCTGGCTTAGTTGCTTTAACTTTAGCTAATGTAGCTGCCATATCATTTAATTCTTTAGGTAGCTTGTCATCGATAATGATTTCAGATCCAGTTCTTTTTGCTGCATCTAAGATACCTAATCTCACGTCTTGTGAGAATGCATCTTGCTCAAATGCTTGTGCAATTCGTACTGGCTTTCCACCATTTTTTTCTACCGCTAAATCAATAGCTACTTCAAGATATTGGTTAGCTGGTGATAATACCGCGAACAAATATTTATATCCTTTTGTAAATAAAGATCTAGATGCACCATTTGCTTCAACCATAGGAATTTTATATTTCTCGGTTACTGGTGCAATGGCTTTCGTTAAACCTGAACTGTATGGCCCAAGCATGTAATGAACGCCGTCTTGTTTAATTAGTCTTTCAGCTAACTGAGCAGCTCTTTTAGGATTTGACTCATCATCATAATAAATAATTTCAAATTTATATGATTTTCCACCAACATTTACTCCGCCCATTTTGTTAATTCTCTCAACAGCCATATTATAACCGTTTTGAGTATGAACACCATTTGAAGAGTATTTACCTGTAAGAGATATCGCAGAACCTAACACGATGTACTCACCTTCTACTTTTGCAAAAGAAGAAGATAAAGAAACAAGTGCTAAAGTTATAGCTGAAATAGATGTAATAAATAGTTTTACTAATTTATTCATTATTTCTCCTTTGTTTATTAATTAATTAATAAATTATTTAAGCAAGAAAAGCCTAAAATGACAATAGTAAGAATAATTTAAAAACTCTGTGTCGCGGCAACGTATAAAGCAATTATAAGCAAAACACACGCTGAAATTGTATTAAGGACTTTAGGTTTACTCTTTAACCATACAGAAATTTTATCTGCTGCTAATCCATAAATCATTAGCGTTGCAAAATCTAAAACAACATATGTGATCATTAAAATTAAAAACTGAGAAATAATATTACTATCGTAATTTATAAAAGATGAAAAAATTGTTCCAAAAAAAATAATAGCTTTTGGACTTAATCCAGCAACCATAAAACCATCTCTATAAAATGAAAGAGTGGATTTAGAACTTAATTGTTTAGAGTTTATGGAGCTTATTTTTGCTGTGTAGGTATCGTATGCTAAATAAACAATATAAAGAATTCCTGCCCATTTAAGGTAGTTTAACACTTGAGGGTTATCGCTTAAGAACGAACCAATAATAAAAACAACTAAAATTCCTTGAATAGTATTCGCTGAAACATCACCCAGCGCTGTCCAAACAGAACGCTTTATTCCATAATTAAGTGTGTGAGAGACGATAACTACTCTTGGAAGACCAGGAGTAATAAATAAAAAAAGAATAATTTGTAGAAAAATTAAGAAGTCACTTGGAAACATGTTAAGAGAGACTATATAGAATTATATGAAGAAAAAAAGTTCTTTCCCTCAAACTAAAGTTAAAAATCCTGAGCCAAAGAAAAAAGATGAAAATTGGGTTATTTGGGCAGCTTGGGCAGATCGAATTACTTTTGAAGAGATTAAAGAAAAAACTGGTAAAAATGAATCTGATGTAATCAAAATAATGAGAAAGAACTTAAAACCAAGTTCATTTAGACTTTGGCGAAAAAGGGTTCATAACACAAGTATAAAACATAGAAAAAAATTTAAATTAGAGAGAAAAAAATTAAGAGAAAAAATTAAAATAACTGATATAAATTAATCATGAAAAAAATAACTATGTATTCAGGTGATCCATGTCCTTTCTGCGCAGCAGCAAAAGCTTTATTAAAAACAAAGAATGTTGAAATAGAAGAATTTGATATTTGGAAAGATCCAGCAAAAGCTAAAGAAATGTTGCAAAGAACAAATGGTGCTAGAACTATTCCTCAAATCTTTATTGGTGACCATTACGTAGGTGGAAACGATCAGCTTCAAGCAGCTAACAGAAGTGGTGAGCTTGATAAGTTACTTGCTTAACTAATATCTTTTATAAATGGCATTGCGTCTCCTGCCCCAAGTTTTGTTGTAGATAAACCTGCAGCCTTATTAGCTAATTCCAAACATGCTTTAATTGGTTTTCCTTTAGATAAACTAAAAGCTAATGCACCGTTAAATGCATCACCTGCTCCTGTAGTATCAATAGCCTTAACAGAGCTTGCTTTGAGATGAATTTCTTCTTGTCCATCAGAATAAAATAATCCTTTCTCGCCAAGTGTAATAATTATTTTTTTTATTCCTAAATTGACAAGTTTATCGGCTGCTTGTTTAGCTTCTTTTTCATTTGTAATTTTAATACCAGTATAAAACTCTGCCTCAGTTTCATTGGGTGTAAAATAATCAATATAACTATAAAATTCTTTTGAAATTTCTGATGCTGGAGCTGGATTTAAAATTGTCAAACATCCGTTTTCTTTAGCAGTTTTTAAACAATGCAAAGTTACATCTTTTGGGATTTCAAGCTGAGTTAAAAAAATCTTTGAACTTTTTATTAAATTAATTTGACTATTTATTTCACTAATTTTTAGGGAATTCGGTGCTCCAACTATTACATTGATGGCGTTCTTTCCTGATTGTTTATCGACTAAAATTCCAGCTACACCCGTTTGTAGTTTTTCATCTTGGATAATATTTTCTGTATTGATGTTATTTTTTTTTAAAGTTTCTAAAGCCAATTTTCCGTAAGCATCTTTTCCAATTTTACTAATAAAATTTACTTTTCCTCCAAGTCTAGCAATAGCTACAGCTTGATTGCATCCTTTTCCTCCAGGACCTACGTTATATTTATTTCCTAAAATTGTTTCACCAACAACAGGAATTTTAGGACCAGAAAAACTAATGTCTGCAACAAATATGCCTAGTACAGAAATATCACTCATTAACCAAGCGTAGTTAGGAAAGGAAACATTGTCAAAATATAATAACTAATAACTTGAATTTGATTAGTGGCTATTAAAATACCTGTAATTAATAATATGGCTCCGCCAGTTTTAGTTACTCTTCCGTAATATTTACTAAAACCTTTTCGTGTAGTTAAAAATTTATTCATAAAATAACCTGATAAAACAAATGGGATAGCTAATCCCAAAGAATAAAATGAAAGTAATAAAATGCCTGATCCAATTGATGCTTCTGTTGCAGATAAAGCTAAGATCGAACCCAATACTGGCCCAATGCAAGGTGTCCAGCCAAAAGCAAAAGCCGCTCCAACTAATAAAGGGAAAGCATAATTATCTTTATAACTTTGAGTTTCTATTCTTTTTTCTTGATTTAAAAAATTAAAATTAAAAATACCTAGCATTTGTAGTGAAAATAAAATTATCACTACTCCTGCTGCAATTCTTAATTCATTCGTTAAAAATAAAAGTATGTTACCGACAGCAGAAGCTGTTGCGCCTAAAATAATAAAAACTAATGAAAAACCTAGAGAAAATAAAATAGTTTTAATAAGCACAACTCTTTTATCTTGTTCAATTTCATTTAAATTTTTTCCAGTAATATATGAAATATATCCAGGAATAATGGGCAAGACACATGGAGTTAAAAAACTAATAAATCCAGCACCTAAGGCGAAAGCCAACTTTAAAATCATGTTTACTTTATATTTGCGTTTAAACTATACCACAATTACAATATTGGCTCATGATAATAAAATATATTGGATTTCTCATAACGCTGTTTTGGTCCTATTCTTTCATTAAGACACAGAGTTTGTTTAAAAAAGGATCGGGAATTCTGATTACTTTATTTGTTTCAAATATTTCTTGGTTAACTTTTATAGCTGCTTGTTTTTATGGCTTTAAAAATTTTGAGTTTTACTATGTTTTAATTGGTGTTGGTTTTATTATTGCCTTAGTTCACTTAAGCTTTGCTAGAATAAGCTTATTCATTAACTCTAAATTTGAAAATAAAGAAAATCTGATAAGAATAAAAACGGTTATTGAATATTTTATAATTATTGCAATTGTATATTATATTTTTGCTTAATCTGTTTGTATCGTTCCTAATACTTCAAAATCTCTATTAGTGATAACAAGTTCACCTGAACTAGGTACTGCATTCGTTACTGCGGTTATGATGCTATAATGTGTAACTAATACTAAATTCTTACCATTACCTTCCCATTGACTTACAAACTCATATAGCTCTTTCAATTGTTTAGCTTCATTTTTATTGTAAGGAGATTGAAATGTAGAATTTAAAGCAGTGAATTCTTTGTAATCACCAAATGCATACTTAGCTGTATCTTTGCATCTGCACCACTGACTGCTTAAAACTTGATCTATGGGAACTTTATTTCTTTTAAAAAGTTTGCCAATTTTTTTAGATTGATTGATTCCAGTTTTATTTAAATTCCTTTGGGTTCTACAATCATCAACTTTAAACCCTGCTGGATCTCCTCCACCTGGTGCTAAAGAGTGTCTTATAAGAATAATTTTATCTCCCTCTTGTGCTAACTTCCATGGTTGTTCTGCTGCGTTAATTTGAAATGTAAAAAGAAAAAAAAAGAATAGTTTTAGCGATAGGGAAATAATTTTATTCTTCATGGTGGATGAAATGTCAGTCTTACAAATTTATGTAGCCGTGGTCTAGAGGACATGGCAAAAAATAATATAAGCTGTTGATAGGTTGTATTAAAACACTTAATTGGCTAGTGAATAACTATTCGCTTTTAGGTTTAAAAACTAAGCACACGCCATTGTTGCAATAACGTTTTCCTGTAGGTTTTGGACCATCTTCAAATATATGACCGTGATGACCACCGCAATTTTTACAATGATATTCAGTTCTGGGATAACCGATATGCATGTCCGTTTTTTCTTCAAAAACGTCAGGTAAAGATTTAAAAAAAGAAGGCCAGCCTGATCCACTTTCATATTTTGTATTTGAGTCGAAAAGTTTAGTTCCGCATCCTACACAATGGTAAGAGCCTTCTCTTTTTTCGTTATTAAGCGGACTGCTTCCTGGCGACTCTGTTCCCTCTTGTCTTAATACGTAATTTTGTTCTGGAGTTAAATTAGGATCCCAATCTTTATTACTCATCTTTTACTTTATCATCTACACCGTAAGGTCTAAACTTTCCTTTATTTTCTAACTTCACAGCTTTAGCAGGAATACCAACCATTGTTGCGCTTTCAGGAACATCTTTAACTACTACAGCGTTCGCAGCAATTCTTGCGCCTTTACCAACAACAACAGGTCCGATAATTTGAGCGCCAGAACCAATGACAACATCATCTCCTATGGTAGGATGTCTTTTTTCGTGTCTTTGTCTTTCGCTGTCTATACTTGGGGAACTTCCTCCTAGAGTCACTGCATGATAAATAGTAACATTATTTCCAATTTCAGATGTTTCTCCAATCACAACACCCATGCCGTGATCTATAAATAAGTTTTTTCCAATTTTTGCACCTGGATGAATTTCTACACCTGTAAAGAATCTTACTGTTTGAGATATAATTCGAGCAACTAAATCAAACCCAGCCACATAAAAAAAATGAGATATTTTTTGAAAAAATACTGCCTTCACACCTGGGTAAGTCAAAATAATGCTTAAAATTGACTTAGCGGCAGGATCTCTAGCTTTTATCGACTCTAAATAATCGTTCATTATGTATGTATATAGTGTCTACTTGCAAAATTTAAAGAACTATCTATATAGAAATCATGAGTAACGCATTCCATTTAGCAATTCCAGCAGGTGATCTAAGCACGGCAACAAAATTTTATGTTGATGTTTTAGGCTGCAAATTAGGGAATCGAGAAGAAGATAAATGGATTGATGTTGATTTTTGGGGCAATGAGTTAACTCTTCATAAGACTGAAATGAAACTACCTAATGAAAGACATGATGTAGATATGGGTAAAGTGCCCGTGCCTCATTTTGGAGTTCATTTAGATCCAAATGTGTTTAATAAAATCAAAGAAAATATTAAAAAAAATAATATTCAATATTTAGACGAACCTTACACACGATTTAAAGGTCAAAAAGAACAGCAAGAAACATTTTTTATTAAAGATCCACACGGTAATATTTTGGAGCTAAAAACTCTAAATAATTCCTAATTTAAAGCAGTTTTATTCTAAATTAATTAATAGATTTTGCCTAAGTTTTTGATAACTTGAGTTATGATATTTAATCAATTATTTGATCCTAAATCTCATACTTACACTTACATCATATCTAGTGGTCAAGGTCGTGAAGCTTTAATTGTTGATCCGGTAATTGAAAAAACAGATGAATATCTAAAAATTTTAGAAAAACTTGAGCTAAAACTAGTGAAAGTTATTGATACCCATATCCATGCAGATCATATTTCAGGATTAAATGAACTAAACAAAAAGACTAGCTGCACGAGAATAATGGGAGATAATTCTCCCTCTGAAGTTGTTGATATTAGAGTTAAAGATGGTGAAAAAGTTAAAATTGAAGATATTGAATTAACTGCATTGCATACTCCTGGTCATACTATTTGTTCCTTTTCTTTTTTTATGAAAGACAGAGTTTTTACTGGCGACACTTTATTAATTAATGGAACTGGGAGAACTGACTTTCAAGGTGGTAGTGCTAAAGATCAATATGACTCTATATTTAACAGACTTTTAAAACTTCCTGAAGAAACACTTGTGTACCCTGCCCATGACTATAATGGTAAAAAATATTCAACTATTATTCAGGAAAAAAATAATAACCCAAGACTTCAAGTAAGTTCATTAGGTGAATATGAAGAAGTAATGAACAATCTTAAACTTGCTCGTCCAGAAACTATGGACGTTAATATTCCTGCCAATATAAAAGGTTTAACATTAAAGATTTAATAGCTTGACAAATTACTAAAATAATTGATATAAGCTAATCAGCGCCGAGTTAAGACAACTTGCGGGCGCTTAATAAATCCAGCTAAAGCGTTCAAGTCACATGACCACCGCTTTAGTCGGTGGTTTTTTTTTGGAATAATCTAAAATTAAACCGGGTATTTGAACCGTATTGTGCACCCGGCATTTTGCCAAAGTACTAAAAAGGAGAAGTGGATGAAATCAATAAACTCCCTCGTGCGATTTCATCTCTCTCCGGTAAATTGGAGAGAGTATGAGTAATATTTTATTAGATACGTTAAAAAACCAACCTTTGATTTGTGCAGAAGGTTATTTATTTGAAATGGAACGAAGAGGTTATTTAACCTCTGGTGAATTTGTTCCTGAAGTGGCACTTGAGCACCCTGAGGTTTTAGAGAATCTTCATAAAGAATTTCAACACGCAGGTTCTAACATCGTTCAAGCATTTACATATAACGGTCATAGAGAAAAAATGAGAGTGATCGATAAAGAACATTTACTTGAGCCTTTAAATAGAGCTGCTTTAAGGATTGCTAGAAAATGTGCAGATAACCCGCCTAAAGGTCTAGGTGTAAGTTTAATGGCAGGTAATATTTCTAATAGTAATATTTGGGAAGCAGATAATAAAAGAATTCAGGCAGATGTTAAAAGTATGTTTGCTGAAATGGTTCAGTGGGCTAAAGAAGAAAAAGCTGATTTTATTATTGGAGAAACTTTTTACTATGCTGAAGAAGCATTTGCTGCTCTAGAAGAAATTAAAAAGGCAGGATTGCCATCTGTTATTACGATTTCACCAATGGGTGAAAATAAAATGAGAGACGGTTATACAATATTAGAAACTTGTAAAAAACTGGAAGAACTTGGTGCTGATGTTGTAGGTTTAAACTGCTTTAGAGGTCCAGCTACAATGCTTCCTTATATAAAAGAATTAAGAAAAGAACTTAAATGTCATGTTGCTGCTTTACCGGTTCCTTATAGAACGACTGAGGAGCATCCAACTTTTTTTAATCTTCCAGATAATAATGGATGTAATTGCCCGTCACCTCATGGCAGGACTTTCCCTACTGCTATGGATCCATTGCAATGCAATAGATATGAGATCGGCAATTTTGCAAAAGAAGTATTTAACTTAGGTGTTAAGTATATCGGTGTTTGCTGTGGAGCTAGTCCAATGCATATACGTGAGGTTGCAGAGGCTATTGGCTTAAGAGTTCCAGCAAGCAGATTTAGGGAAAATATGAGTAAACATTTCATGTATGGTTCGGATAAAAAAATACCGAAACACATGAAAGATTATGGAAACGTAGCGTAAGGAGGCTATAATAATATGAAAAAAGAAACGACAAGAGAAACAATCAGGGAGGATAAATAATGGCTGATTATAAACATCCGGAAACTATTGGCTTGCATGGTAGTGATTACAGAAGTGATCCTGCAACTACAGCAGTAGCAGTTCCAATTTATCAAACAACATCATACCAATTTAAAAATGCAGAAACCGCTGCAAATTTATTTGGTTTGAAAGAGTTCGGTAATATTTACACAAGAATAATGAATCCAACATGTGATGTGTTAGAAAAAAGAGTTGCAGCACTAGAAGGTGGTGTAGCAGCACTTGCAGTTGGATCAGGTCAAGCAGCATCAGCAATGTGTATACAAAACTTAGCACAAGCTGGAGATAATATCGTTGCTTCAACTGACTTATACGGAGGAACAGTAAACTTATTCAAAAATACTTTAAGACAACAAGGTATTGAAGTTAGATTTGCAGATCCTGCGGATCCTAAAAACTTTGAAAAGTTAACTGATGATAAAACGAGAGCTTACTATGGTGAGTCTTGTCCAAATCCTTATCTTCGTGTTTTTCCGATTAAAGAAGTTGCAGATATCGGTAGACCAAAAGGAATTCCTTTAATTATCGATAACACAGCTTCACCAGTAATTTGTAAACCTTTAGCTCACGGAGCTGCAATTGTTATGCACTCTTTGACTAAATATATTGGTGGTCACGGAACTTCAATCGGGGGAATAATTGTTGATGGTGGAAACTTTGACTGGATAAAAGACAGAAAAAGACAACCATTAATTAATGAACCAGATCAAAGTTATGGTGGTGCTATTTGGGCAGATGCAGTTCCTCAACTAACAGGAGCTAACATTCCTTTTGTGATAAGAGCTAGAGTGGTTTTATTGAGAGACTTAGGTGCTCCTTTAAGTCCATTTAATGCTTTCCAAATTATTCAAGGTTTGGAAACTGTTGCTCTTAGAATGAAACAACACTGCAGTAATGCAGAAAAGGTTGTTTCTTTCTTAGAAACACAAAAGAAAGTTAAGAACGTAATCTACCCTACTAATCACCAAGGTGAGATTAAAGAAAGAGCTAAAAAATATATGCAAGGTGGTTATGGTTCTTTAGTTGGTATGGATGTTGGCACAAAAGAAGCAGGTGCTAAATTCATAGATAACTTAAAGATGTTATATCACGTTGCTAATATTGGTGACGCTAGAAGTCTAGCTATTCACCCAGCTACTACAACACACAGTCAGTTAGATGATGCAGCGTTAGCAGCAGCAGGTGTAACACCAGGCTATGTAAGACTTTCAATTGGTATCGAGCATCCAGATGATATCATTGCAGACATTAAGCAAGCATTAGCTGCTTAACAATT
Organism: Candidatus Pelagibacter sp.; assembly: GCA_028222435.1. The sequence continues at coordinate 81,625 of JAOIST010000001.1, forward strand.
GATTTAGTGGTCCCAATTACTTATATTGGGGCCACTCAATGATCAAACAAATCAAATCATCAGACATTAAAAAATTTATTCAGAGCAATCCTAATACTGTTTTGCTTGATGTCAGAACAGAAGATGAATGGAATACAGTAGGCAAACCTGAAACAAAAGATTTAGGTATTAAATCCTATTTTATCACGATCTCACAAGATCCAAGTTTTTTAGAAAATATTAAAAAAGAAATTAATAAAGATAAACAAATCCTTGTTATGTGTGCTGCTGGAGGTAGATCAATTATCGCTGCAACCTTACTTTCAAATGAAGGTTATACTGCTCTAAATGTTTCTGATGGATTTAGTGGTAATAATCAAGATCCTGGATGGAAAAATTCAGGATTACCTTCGAGTAATACCTGATTTTTTAGCTAAGTCCTCAAGTTTTGATTTATCAAAAATACTTTTTTTTACTTTAGCTATTTTTATTTTTGTCTTGTCTATTTTTTTATTTAATGCTTCACAAGTTTTTGATTTTGTTGCCGCAATAAATTTTACGCATCTATCATCTTTTAACTCTTTATTACCTTTCTTAGCGTAAGCTATTACATGTTCTGATGGTAATTTACCTGTTTGTTTTTTTATTCCATAACTTACTGAGGAGGTAAAGGCGCCTCTAACAATATTTCCACTTGCACTACTTGCGGCAGTTGTCGATGCAGGGCCTAAAAAAGCTATAGAACCAAAACATC
>JAOIST010000010.1 GCA_028222435.1 Candidatus Pelagibacter sp.
GCCTATGCCTCTTAATATTCCAGGTGCAAAAATACCTGCAGTACCATTTCCACAAGCAACAACTGCTTTAATTTTTTTATTAATCTTATTTTTTTTAATTAAATCATTAGAGTAAATATTTTTAAAGTTATCTATTGTTTTAATTGAGCCTGTTCCTTCAACGAATTTTTTATTTAAAGTAATATCTTTTAACTCGCTCATTTCTTCAGGAGCATGAGTAAGTCCTTTTTTGATACCCATTTTTACTCCAGTCCAACCATTTTCATTATGACTTGCAGTTACCATGGCAATAGCATCAGAATTTAAATGAAACTGTGAAAAGTAAACAGTAGGGGATAGTGATAAGCCTATGTCTTCTACATGGCATCCTGTTGAGGTTAAGCCATTGATTAGAGTTTTTTTAATATCCTCACTATAAGATCTATAATCATGACCCACTATTACTCTTGGGTTGTTATTTTTCGTGTGTTTAATAATTTGAGTTCCTAACCCTTTTCCTAAATCAGCGATTCCCTCAAGATCGATATCTTTTTCAAACAACCATCTAGCATCGTACTCTCTAAATCCATTTGGACTGATTTTCATGAAGTATAAATACTAGAGAATTAGGGCATTTGTTATTAAATGTTTATTAACAAAACTTTCCACTTGCAAAATTATTTATATGTTCATATAATGTTCTATTGATTTCGATGTTATATAGTATATTTAATATAATGTGACACAACATATAGTTGTTTTGTTAATAAATCGAACTAAATAAGTGTAAACATGAACAAAAACGTATCATTGGCAATAGAGAAAGCTGTCGGCACTATAAGCCAGAAGCACCAAAATGACCAAAGGAATAACGGACCTAAAAAACCTGATTTATTCTCTTTATCAGGTGAAACAGAGCTATTTCAAAATGAGAGAGGAATCACAATAAAGATCGATAGATCTAGGGATGCTAATTTAACTGATTTCGGAAAAGCTACACTTAGAGATAGATATTTAGGTCAAAATGAGAGTTTTCAAGATTTATTTGCAAGAGTAGCAAGTATTTATGCTGATGATAATTTACATGCACAAAGAATTTACAATTATATAAGTAACTTATGGTTTATGCCTGCTACACCAGTTTTATCTAATGGCGGCACAGAGAGAGGTTTACCGATTTCATGTTTCTTAAATGAAGCTAACGATAGTTTAGAAGGCATCACAGATCTTTGGGAAGAAAATGTTTGGCTTGCTGCAAGAGGTGGTGGCATCGGAAGTTATTGGGGAAACTTAAGATCTATCGGTGAGAAGATCGGTAAAGTTGGAAAAACTTCTGGAATAATTCCTTTTATTAAAGTCATGGATTCTTTAACTTTAGCAATTAGCCAAGGTTCATTAAGAAGAGGATCAGCTGCATGTTATTTGCAAATCGACCATCCTGAAATTGAAGAATTTATTGAAATGAGAAGACCAACAGGTGGTGACGTAAATAGAAGATCACTTAACTTACATCATGGAGTTTTAGTTACAGATGAATTTATGAGAGCTGTTGAAAAGGGTGATCAATGGGCATTAAGAAGCCCTTATGATGGCACGGTTCAATCAACTATTCCCGCTAGAAATTTATGGATCAGATTATTAACGGCACGTATTGAAACAGGTGAACCTTACATTATTTTTATCGATACAGTTAATAGACAAATTCCACAACATCATAAACTTGCTGGATTAAAAGTTAAAACCTCAAATCTTTGTAGTGAGATTACATTACCTACCGGTCAAGATAATGATGGCAATCAAAGAACTGCAGTTTGTTGTTTGTCTTCTTTAAATATCGATACCTATGATCAGTGGAGTGAAGACCCTCAGTTTGTAGAAGATGTAATGAGATTTTTAGACAATGTAATGACAGACTTTATAAATAGAGCTCCAGATGAATTTGCTCACGCCAAATATTCTGCTATGAGAGAAAGAAGTGTTGGTCTTGGTGTAATGGGCTTACACTCTTACTTTCAACAAAAAAATATTCCTTTTGGTTCAGTGATGAGTAAAGTTTGGAATAAAAAAATATTTAAAAATATTCAAGAAAAAGTAGATGCAGCATCAGTTAGTCTTGCTGAAGAAAGAGGAGCTTGTCCAGATGCAGCTGAATACGGTATTAAAGAGAGATTTTCAAATAAAACTGCAATCGCTCCTACTGCATCAATATCAATTATTTGCGGAGGTTCGTCACCAGGAATTGAACCTGTTGCTGCAAATAGCTATACACATAAAACTTTATCTGGATCATTTAACGTTAGAAATAAATATCTTAAAAAAGTTCTTCAAAAATACAAAAAAGATACAGACGATGTTTGGTCTACTATTACAACCAACCAGGGATCAGTAGCTCATTTAGATTTTTTAACGGCAGAAGAAAAAGATACTTTTAAAACTGCTTTCGAAATTGATCAAAGATGGATCGTGGAACTAGGTGCAGATAGAACACCTCATATTTCACAAGCCCAATCGATTAATATATTTATTCCTGCAGATATTCATAAAAAGGATTTACATAACCTTCATTTCCAGGCATGGAAAAAAGGTTTAAAAAGCCTTTATTACTGCAGATCTAAATCTATTCAACGAGCCGAGAATGTTAACAAGGGTTCATCAACAGATGTGACTAAAAATGTTTATTCTCAAGGCCAAGAATCTAATAATGAATCTAACAATTATGAGGAGTGTTTATCATGTCAGTAGCAGAAAAAATTAAACCAGAAATAATTCAACCAAAAAAAATGGGTCTACTAGTTGAAAACCCAGTTTATAAGCCTTTTAGATACCCATGGTGTTACGATGCATGGTTAACACAACAAAGAATTCATTGGTTACCTGAAGAAGTTCCATTAGGTGATGACGTAAGAGACTGGCAAAAAAATTTATCTATAGAAGAAAAAAATTTATTAACTCATATTTTTAGATTCTTTACTCAAGCTGATGTAGAAGTTAACAATTGCTATTTAAGACACTACACAACTGTATTTAAACCAACTGAAGTTTTAATGATGATGACAGCCTTTGCTGCAATGGAGACCGTGCACATTGCTGCCTACTCTCATCTATTAGATACAATCGGTATGCCTGAAACTGAGTATTCAGCTTTCATGAAATATAAAGAGATGAAAGATAAGTATGATTACATGCAAGGATTTGATGTTAAATCAAAACATAATATTGCAATGACAATGGCTGTATTCTCTGCTTTCACAGAAGGACTTCAATTGTTTGCAAGTTTTGCGATACTTCTAAACTTTCCAAGGTTCAATAAAATGAAAGGCATGGGCCAAATTGTAACTTGGTCAGTAAGAGATGAAACTCTTCATTGTAATTCAATGATTAGATTGTTTAAAGATTTTATCAAAGAAGAACCACAAATTTGGAACGATAAACTTAAAAATGAAATTTATGATGCATGTAAAACAATCATTCATCATGAAGATGCATTCATTGATTTAGCTTTTCAAATGGGACCATTAGAAGGTTTAAAAGCTGAAGAAGTTAAACAGTACATTAGATTTATTGGAAACAGAAGATTAGAACAACTTGGTTTAAATCCAATTTATGATGTTCAAAAAAACCCATTAACGTGGTTAGATAATATGTTAAATGGAGTTGAGCACATGAATTTCTTTGAAGGACGTGCTACAGAATACTCTAAAGCATCTACTAGAGGAAGCTGGGGCGAGGTATTTGCTTAATCTATCTATGTTTCTTTCTTAAATCTTTCTTAAGATCTTCGTGGTCGCCAACAACTGTGTGATATTTACTTTTGGTAACATACTTTTCTAAAAAAGGTACGGCCAACAAAGGCAAGAAACCACCTATGACAATTCCAAATGCTGCACTTTGTAAATCAGGGTCTGCTAAAGCAGCTATAAAGTCTGCTATAATGTGAGCAAAAACTATTCCAATAATTCCAGCAATCGCACCATTAGATATAATTTTTAAAAAACGATTTATACTCCAACCAGTATAAAATCCAACCAGAGGGATTAAAGTATGAATAAAACCAAAAGTTGCACCCCTTAGAATACTATGTTCTTCAATTAATTCTTCCATAAAATGTAGAAATCCAGGCAGTTCATGAGAATGTCCTTCTGCAGCTCTAACAAAAGTGAAAGTTAGGAAATAAATAATTAAAATTAAAAAGGTTTTATTTTTCATGCGTTACATTCCTTACAAGTTGTCGTTATTTCTAAATTGAAGTTGATAAAATCAAATTTCTTTTTTGATTTAACGTGTTTAATTATTTTTGAAAAAAGTTTAGTCTTTAATTCTTCTGCAACACCACAATCATTACAAACGGCAAGGACAGCATTATGTTCGTGAGATCCAGATGTATTGCATAAATGAAAAGTTTTATTCTTATTTGTTTTATGAATTAATCCCTTATCATTAAGTTCTTTTAACGCTCTATAAATAGTCATTGGCTGAACAAATTTAAATTTTTGAATACGTTCTAAAATTTGATAAGCGGTTAATCCTTTTGAATTTTTTTTTAAAATATTAAGAACTAAAGTGTTATTTTTCATTGTTATGTTATAACATAACAAATAAAAAATTGTCAATATAAGCTAAATCAAGTAATTGATTTATATATATTCCAAAATTCACTTTTTAGTTGAACTACGGTTACATTAAGGATGAATACGTGTTACTAAAATTGAAGAAATTAGGAGGAAACATGAAATATTTAAAATATATAGTAACAATACTCACAGCTCTTACTATTAGTAGTGTAAGTGCAAACGAAATCAAAATGGCCAAAGCAAATTGGGATACAGGTTATTTTCAAGCTGAAGTTTATAAACAAGGACTAGAAAAACTTGGTTATAAGGTAACAGAACCCCAGGCAATGAAACCGTCTGTATTTTACGTAGCAGCTTCTCAAGGAGATTTAGATCTTTGGGTTAACGGTTGGTTTGGAACACACGATACTTATCTTACAGAAGCTAAAGGTAAAGTGAAACCTGTTGGCTATGTAATGAAGAAAGGCGGTCTTCAAGGTTATTTAATCGATAAAAAAACTGCTGATAGACTAAAGATAAAATCTGTAATGGATATTAAAAAACATGCTAAGGAGTTTGACTCTAACAATGATGGCAAAGCAGACATGGTAGCTTGCCCTCCAGGTTGGGGATGTGAAAAACAAATAACTAAACATTTTAACGAACTTGGTTTAGGTGATTTTATTAATCCAGTAAAAGCTGACTATTCAGCTTCAATGGCTGACGCAATCTCTAAATATAAAAATAATCAGTCTATATTGTTTTACACTTGGACACCTAACTGGACAGTTGGTGCTTTAGAATTAGGTAAAGACGTAGTTTGGATTGATGTACCATTTAGCGAGACAAAAGAAGTTGCAGTACTAAATGCAACAAAATCTAAAATAAATCTAGGTTTTGGTGCTGATGATATTCGTCCAGCGGCTAATGTAGATTTTCTGAAAGCAAATCCAAAGGTAGAAAAGTTTTTGAAAAAAGCTTCTATACCTTTAAGTGATGTTGCGGCTCAAAATATGAAAATGAATAAAGGCGAAAAGAGTGAAAGAGCAATTAGAAAACATGCATCTGAATGGATTAAAAATAATCAGAGTACTTTTAATAGTTGGTTAAATTAGTCTAGTTTAGTGAGTTTAAAATTAGCTCCCTCGGATTATGAATTATATATTCCTATATCTGAATGGATAGAAAAAAATATTAAAGAGTGGTTGTTCACACAACGACCACTTTTTAAAAAATTGTCAGCACCTATTGATAATGTTCTAAATGGATTAGACTCACTTTTAAATTTAATACCTTTTCCAGTAATAATTCTAATTTTTATAATTTTTGCATATCGAACCAATGGCTTGAAATTCGCTATATTTACATTTTTAAGCTTAGTCTTTATTGATTTAGTAGATTTATGGTCTGAGAGCATGACCACTTTAGCAATGATATTTACAGCAGTAATCTTTTGTATGATTATTGGAATCCCTGTTGGTATTTTAGCCTCAAGAAGTAATACATTTGAAATAATTTTAAGACCAATATTGGATATCATGCAAACCATTCCAAGCTTCGTTTATTTAATTCCAGTAGTAATGTTGTTTGGTGTTGGCTTAACACCTGGTGTTGTAGCAACAATTATTTTTGCATTACCACCTATTATAAGATTAACTAATCTTGGAATAAGACAAGTGGGCAAAGGTTTTAAAGAGGCCGGCTCAAGCCTAGGATTAACAAAATTATTAATTTTATTAAAAATTGAAATTCCATTATCACTGAAAACAATTATGGCTGGTGTAAACCAAACACTAATGTTAGCGCTTTCTATGGTTGTCATAGCTGCTTTAATTGGAGCGGGTGGTTTAGGTTTAACTGTTTATGTTGCATTAGGAAGATTAGATATTGGCGCCGCTGTTATAGGCGGAACTGGAATTGTAATACTTGCAATAATATTAGATCGAATTACCCAAAAGATAATTAAATCAAATTAAAGATTTTAATTTTTTAATATGAGAAGGAGTGATTTCACAACAACCTCCTAAAATATTTGCTCCCATTTTATTAAATTTAATACAGGTTTTAGCAAATTTTATTGGTGTTAAATCGTTACGTTTACCTAATTGTACTTTAGGATTATTTGAGTCAGGTTTCCAGCCAGCTGGTATATGCTCAAATGCATTTATTTTAAAACCATAAGGGACAGAAATTTTTTTTAAATCTTTAATTACAAATTCAACATCCTCAATTGAAACACAGGATACAATTATGCCAATAGGATTAAATTTTTCAATTTTTTTTAATACTTTTAGAAGTTTTTCACCCGAGGGTAGTTTGCCTTCTTTTCTAATATGCACTCCTAATAAAAATTCTTTTTTAAATGATTTAATTGAATCTATTGCAATTAAACATTCTTTCAAGCTAGACATCACATCTAAATAAAAGAAATCAATATAAGGATTTAGACATTTAGCTTGAGCTTTAAAATTTTTTTTTATAAAATTTAAATCTTTTCCTAGGTCGGCAAAATATGTAAAATTTTGTGGCGGTAAACTTCCAGCTATTAAAACTTTCTTTTTTGATTTTTTAACTGCATCTCTTGCTAGTTTTCCTGCAAGTATATTTAGTTTAGAAAATTTATTGCTCAGTTTATTTTCGATTAACCTTCTTTTTCTACTTCCAAAGCTATTTGTTACAATAACTTCTGCTCCAGCTTTAATAAAATCTAAATGAGTTTTAACTAGTAATTTATGATATTTTCTATGAAGTAAAGCTGTTGCTCCCCAAATAGTTCCATAAGGTATTACACCACGATTAAGTAATTCTTGACCCATGCCTCCATCTAGCAATCTAGTTTTTTTAAAAAAATTTTTAAGCAAAGTTTTAATTAACTAAATTAAATTTAATTAATACAAATGAAATTAGACCAAACGCAATAGTCCATAGAATAAATTGAATTAAGATATTAATTTTGGAACCTTTATCAATACCTTTCCAGGTCATGAATGTATAAGTTGTTAAAATTGATAAAATTAATAATAAAAGAAAATTTGTTAAGCTCATTATCTTTGGTTTAGCAGCATAACTTCTCTAACTTCAGAACCTTTATATTTAGACAGCGGTCTAATTAATTTGTTTGAAGCGTGTTGTTCCATGATGTGAGCTGACCAACCAGTTATACGAGACATAACAAAGATTGGTGTATAAAAATCTACATCTATACCCATCATGTAATATAAAGGACCACATGGAAAATCTACATTAGGGTGAATATTTTTTTTCTCTAACATCGTCTTAGCTAAAGTTTCATAAATCTTAGTATATTTTTCTTTCTTCAACATTTTAGCTACTTTAAATAAATAGTGCTTCATTGTTGGCACTCTTGAATCCCCAGTTCTATAAACTCTGTGACCAAAACCCATGATTACTTTTTTCTTTTCTAAAGCATTGTTAATCCAAGCTTGTGCTTTCTCCGGTTTTCCTATTTCTTTCATCATATGCATTACAGCTTCGTTAGCTCCACCATGTAAAGGACCCTTTAAACTTGCTATAGCTCCAGTGATCGCACCGTGAATATCAGATAAACTACTTGTAATTGTTCTAGCTGTAAAAGTAGAAACATTGAAGCTATGTTCAGCATATAAAATTAAGGAAATATCAAAAGCTCTTACAATTTCCTTGTCTGGAACTTTGTTAAACATCATTTTGAAAAAGTTTTCTGAATAAGATAATTTTTTGTCTGGTGAAATAACTTTTTTACCTTTTCTGTATCTAAAATAAGCAGCGATTGCAGTAGGTGCTTTTGCAAAAATTCTCATTGCTTTTTTCATATTAGCTTTTGGAGAATTATCTTTTGTATCTTTATCTTCTAAAGCCATTAAGCTTACACAGGTTCTAATTACATCCATTGGATGAGCTGTTTTTGGCATTTTAAGAATATCTGTTAAGATTTGCTTAGATAATTTTCTTTCAGATCTTTCTTGTTTTATAAATTTTTTAAGCTGGGATTTATTTGGCAACTCTCCGTGTAGAACTAAATAAGCTACTTCCTCAAAGTCACATTTATCACAGAGTTCTTGCACTGTATAACCTCTATAAGTTAGAGCGCTAAGTTCAGGAACCACATGAGAAATTGTTGTTTCATCAACAACTATTCCCAATAAACCTTTTTTAATTTCTTCACTCATTATTCATGTCCCTCGGTTGAAAAATCTGTAATTTTTTTATCCGGTGTATTGTATTTCTCATATTCTACTAACTCATACAACCTTTTTCTAGTTTGCATTTTATCAATAATATTATTTTGATGCCCATCTTTAAATATGGTTTTTAAACCCATTTCTACATTTTGCATTGCAAGTCTTTGGGAAGAAACTGGGTAAATTACTAAATTATAACCTAAATTTTCTAATTCTTTTTTATTTAATAATTTAGATTTACCAAACTCAGTCATATTTGCTAACAAATATCCATTTGCAACTTTTCTAACTTTTTCAAATTCGCTTTCATCTTTCATAGCTTCAGGAAAAATCATATCAGCCCCAGCATCCTCATAAGTTTTTATTCTATCTAAGGTTTTATCTAAACCTTCAACAGAATTAGCATCAGTTCTAGCGATTATTAAAAAATTTTTATCTTTTCTAGCTTTAACAGATTCTTTAATTTTAATAGCCATCTTTTCTTTTGAGATAAGTTCTTTATTATCTAAATGACCGCATCTTTTTTCAGCTATTTGATCTTCTAGGTGACAGCCAGCTAAGCCTTTACTTTCAAATACTTCGATTGTTTTTTTACAGTTTCCAAAACCTGTATCAATATCAACAATTGTAGGTAGGTCTGTAACTCTTGCTATCTGTCCACTACGATAACTAACCTGATCCAGAGTAGTTAAACCTATGTCAGGTAAACCAAGATCATTAGACATAACTCCCCCTGATATATAAACTCCATCAAAACCTATTTCCGAGATTAATTTTGCACATAGCGGATTGTAAGCGCCAGGAAATCTTAATAATTTTTTTGATTCTAATTTTTTTACTAGATCTGATCTTTTTTCTGTAACTGTTTTTTTAGTAAAATGCATGTGCTCAAATGTATATTAGAGCCATGTTGAAAAATCAAAGATTATTTAAGTAAAATAAATAAACCAGTTAAAACTAATAATAGCGCGAGTAAATATTCAATTATTTTTTTTATTTTTACATCAGTAACAAATTTTCTTAGACCACTTCCAAAAAGAGCCCATAAACTAATTGTCGGAAAACAAATCACAGCTGCCGTAATAGTAACAAACGTAACTCCAACAAAAATATTTTCTTCAGTTGGAAAAAAACCAGACGCAACAGTTACAGCAATCGACCAAGCTTTTGGATTGATAAATTGAAACAAGGAAGCTTCATAAAATCTTAAAGGACGACCAGTTTCTTTTTGCACCATACTAAAAGACCCAATCATTTTCCATCCAAGATAAATTAAATAAAGGAAGCATAAAATCTTCATATAAAATTGTACTTGAGGATAAAGTAAAAATAAATTTGCAAGACCAAAACAAGTTAAGCCAATTTGTAAAATATGACCTAAAGGAATTCCAATTAAATGAGGAAGGGTTCTCACAAAACCAAATTTCATCCCCGACGCAGTAAGCATTGCGTTGTTAGGGCCTGGGGTAAAAAACATAGTAAAATAAAAAGTTGATAAAGCAGAAAAAAGAGCAAATGTGATCATAAATATTTTTCTATAATTTTATCAAAGCCAATAAAATCATTTATAAGTTCATTATGCTTAATTTCTTTTTCAGTTTTTTCTGTATAACCATCTTTCACTAAAATGAAAGGCAAGTTAGCATTATAAGCAGAGTTAGCATCAACTTCGCTATCTCCAACCATAATTGTTTTTTTTAAGTCTCCTCCAATTATTTCCACAACATCTGTAAGATGCCTTGGGTCTGGCTTATTAAAAGAGAAAGTGTCACAACCAGCAACGTATTCAAAATATTTGTAGATATCTAATTTTTTTAACAAATCGACAGCTAATCGTTCTTGCTTATTCGTACAAACGCCCATAGAAATATTTTTATTTTTAGCCCACTTAAAAAATTCAATACTTCCATTTAGCGGTTTACTATTTTGATCAATATTTTTTGCATAAAAATCAAGAAATTCTTTGGTCATTTCTTTTTTCAAATTTTCATCTTTTATCTCTTCCTTAAACGATCTTTGCATCATTACCCAAGCACCTTTTCCAGCTAGGGACTTGATATCTGAAAGTTTTTTTTCAGCATGACCAAATTTTTTCATAACATGATTGTGAGCTGCCATTAAATCTGGAGCCGTATTAACTATTGTTCCATCTAAATCAAAAAGAATTGTATAAATTTGAGTCATTTTAAAAGTATTAAAAAGAAATATTTTGTGACTTATTTCAGTTACATTATTAATGTAAAGAATTTTTTAATGAAAAGAAATAATAAATTAAATAAAGCTAATGCTTATAGGCTTTCCCAAGAAGATTTAAGAAACAAAGCTCTAAGTAAAGGTGTAAATTTAATTGCCCCAGAAACAATTTTTTTATCAAATGATACTACGTTTGGAAAAAATGTGACCGTAGAACCCTACGTTGTTTTTGGACCAAAAGTAAAAATAGGAGATAATTCCCATATAAAATCTTTTAGCCATGTTGAGGGAACAAAGATCGAAAAAAATGTCGTTGTTGGACCTTATGCAAGATTAAGAACTGGAACTGTTCTTAAAAACAATACTAAAATTGGAAATTTTGTGGAAACAAAAAAAACTAATATTAATCAAAATTCTAAAGTCAACCACTTATCTTACATTGGAGACGCATCTATTGGAAAAAACTCAAATATTGGTGCCGGAACAATTACTTGTAACTATAATGGAGTAAAAAAATCTAAAACAAAAATTGCTGATAATGTTTTTATTGGCTCAAACTCATCTTTAGTTGCTCCAATTAAAATAGACAAAGCTAGTGTTATAGGTGCTGGATCAGTAATTACAAAAAATGTGAAGAAAAATTCTCTAGCTCTGACTAGATCTTCTCAATTAGAAATCAAAAATTATAGCAACAAAAAGAAAAAATAATGTGTGGAATAATTGGCATAGCCAGCAATAAACCTGTTTCAATTAATATTATTAACTCTCTAAAGAAATTAGAATACAGAGGTTATGATTCAGCAGGTCTAGCAACTTTAACTGATAATACAATCAATGAAAAAAAATGTTCAGGTAGAGTAGAAGAGTTAGAAAAAATTTTGTTTAAAACACCATCAAATGGAAATATAGGCATCGGACATGTTAGATGGGCGACACATGGAGTTCCAAATGTCATTAATGCACACCCACATTCATCAGATCAAGTCTCCGTTGTGCATAATGGAATAATTGAAAATTCAGATGAGCTCAAAAGCGAACTAGAAAAAAAAGGATCAAATTTTAAATCTCAAACAGACACTGAAGTTATTACCTTACTTATTAATGAAGCATTAAAAGAAAACAATCCTTTAGACGCAGTTTTTAAAACATTAAATAGATTAAAAGGAAGTTTTGCAATTGGAATTTTATTTAAAAACTTTTCTGATATTATTATTGGAGCAAGAAGAGGTAGCCCTCTTGCAGTTGGTTATTCAAAAAATGAAAATTATTTAGGCTCAGATTCTTATGCCTTAAAATCAATGACCAATAAAATTTCTTATCTAGATGATGGTGAAGCGTGTGTTCTTACAAAGGACAATGTAAGTTTTTATGATGCAAATCAAAAGAAGATTAATAAAAAAACTCATATAATGTCAGAGGATGACGATGTTGCGGATAAAGGTGAGTATAAAAACTTTATGTCCAAAGAAATATTTGAGCAACCAATGACAGCTAAAAATTGCATCAATGAATATATTGATAGTTTAAAGCAAGATATCAATATTTATAATTTTCCTATTGAACCTCAAAAAATAAATAAAATTGTATTAATTGGTTGTGGTACAGCCTATCATTCATGTCTAGTAGCTAAATATTGGTTAGAGGAACTAACAAGCATAGACGTCGAAATAGATATTGCTTCTGAGTTTAGATATAGAAAGCTAAAATTTAATTTAAATAATCTTTACATCTTTGTATCTCAGTCAGGTGAAACAGCTGATACAGCTGCAGCTTTAGATATATGTAAAAAGAATAAAGTTAAAACTTGTGCCATTGTGAATGTAGTAGAAAGCTCAATTGCTAGAAATGCTGACTGGGTACTTCCAATTCATGCTGGTCCTGAAGTTGGTGTGGCATCTACAAAAGCATTTCTGGGACAGTTATTAGTACTTTTCATATTAAGTTTAAAACTTGCTAAGGTAAGAAAAGATATAAACGATAATACTTATCAAGATTATATAAAAAATTTAAAAAAAATACCAGGAGCCATAAAGAAAAGTCTAGAGACTGAAAACAATATACAATTAATGGCAAAAGAATTTTTAAAAGCTAAAGGTTCAATGTTCCTAGGAAGAGGTTCTTCTTTTCCAATCGCTCTAGAAGGAGCTCTGAAACTAAAAGAATTATCTTATTTACATGCTGAGGGTTACCCAGCTGGTGAAATGAAACATGGACCACTTGCATTAATTGAAGAGGGTTTACCTGTAATAATAATTGCTCCAAAAGATAAATATTTTGAAAAAACTCTTTCTAATATGCAAGAAGTAATAGCTCGAGGTGGTAAAATATTTTTTATTACTGATAATAAAAAAAATATAGCAAACGATAATATAAGATTTGGTTTAAGAGTACCTTTTTTAAATGAACTTTTATCTCCAATATTGCTTACTGGTCCGTTGCAGTTACTTGCCTATCATGTAGCTCTACTTAAAAATTGTGATATTGATAAGCCTAGAAATTTAGCGAAATCTGTCACGGTTGAGTAAAATGAAATTAAAATATAAAGCTATGGTCTTATCTTGTATAGATCCGAGATTTCAACCTATTGTTTATAATTATCTTAAAAAGAAAAAATTAATTGGAAAATATAGCGCTTTTACTATAGTCGGTTCGGCAATAGGAGTTACAGCAGGTAAATTTAAAAAATGGCATAGGACTTTTTGGGACAACATAGATACTTCAATTAAATTGCACAAAATCAAAAAATTGATTGTAATTAATCATCGTGATTGTGGAGCTGCAAAAATTATTAATGGAAAAAAAGAATTTAATAGAGCCAATGAAACAAAAATTCACAAGAACTCTTTTTTAAAATTAAGGAAACTATTTAGAAAAAAATATCCAAAGCTAACTATCGAGTTAAAACTTATATCTCTAAATCAAAAAGTAGAAAATTTAAGATAATTATTTGAATAAAGAAAACGCGAGTAAAATCTGGAAAATGATACAGGAAGCTGGCGATTATTTACAAAGTAAACTTCCTGATCATCCAAATCACCCAGGAGGAAGAAATCCTTATGCGCATGTTGCTCTTTGTGTAAAAAATAAATTTGGATTGAGTTACAAAGATATAGCAGATGAAAATATTGAAAAAGTCATTGAATACATTGAATTTTTAAAAAAAAATCCAAATTAATTAAAAATTTACCTTGATAGCATTGAATAGTTTAACTCTATGTTCTATATATATTCCAAGTTGAATATGAAAAAATGGAATTTAAATAGTTGGAATAATTATCCTGTAAAACATTTGCCTGTTTATGAGGATAAAAAGGAATTAGATATGGTTTTAAATAAACTTAAAGCATATCCGCCTTTGGTATTTGCAGGCGAAACTCGTTCACTTAAAAAATCTTTAGCTCAAGTAGTAGAGGGGAAGGCTTTTTTATTACAAGGAGGAGATTGTGCTGAAAGTTTTGCTGAATTTCATCCAGACAATATTAGAGATACGCTTAAAGCAATCTTACAAATGTCATTAGTTTTAACTTACTCTGCAGCAATGCCGGTTGTAAAAGTTGGAAGAATAGCTGGTCAGTTTTCAAAACCAAGAAGTTCACCAATGGAAAAAAAAGGTGAGCAAGAGTTGCCGAGTTATCTAGGTGACAATATTAATGGAATGGAATTTACTGAAAAAGCTAGAGTGCCAGATCCTAAAAGATTATTTAGAGCTTATTCTCAAGCTGCATCGACACTTAATTTAATAAGAGCTTTTTCTCAAGGAGGTTTTGCTGATTTAAGACAAGTTCACTTGTGGAATTTAGGATTTATTAATGAAAACACTAAAGGCAAATATAAAGAAATTGAAGATAAAATAAGCGATGCCTTATCTTTTATGGAAGCATGTGGAATTAATCCTGAAACAAATAGAAAACTTAGAACTGTAAATTTCTATACTTCACATGAAGCTCTTCATTTACCTTTCGAGGAAGCTATGACAAGAGTTGACTCTACTACTGGAGAATATCACGACACATCAGCTCACTTTGTATGGATAGGTGATAGAACTCGTCAACCTGATGGTGCGCATGTTGAATTTTGTAGAGGAATAAAAAACCCAATCGGTATTAAATGTGGACCAACACTTAAGCCTGAAGAATTAATTAATCTTTGTAATATTTTAAATCCAGAAAATGAACCTGGACGAATTACTTTAATTTCAAGATTTGGAGCAAATAAAGCTCAAGACTATCTGCCTAAATTAATTAGAGCAGTTAACAAAGAAGGACTAAAAGTTATTTGGTCTTGTGATCCAATGCATGGAAATACAATTAAAGCAGCTACAGGATTAAAGACTAGACCTTTTGACAATGTGCTTCAGGAAGTTAAAAATGTTTTTGCTATTCACCAGGCAGAGGGAAGCTACGCCGGTGGTTTACATAT
>JAOIST010000011.1 GCA_028222435.1 Candidatus Pelagibacter sp.
TTTTTGTCTAAAACTTCATTTTTATTAAAGCTTACACCAGCTGTATATGTTGTTGGATGTTCTAGAATCCATATAATTTCTTTATTTTTACCAAATTTAACTTCTTCTACTCTTTTATTAAGAAAAAGCATTGCCTTTTCGTAGGAAACAAGTTTTTTACTTATCTTAATTTCTATACTCATTTGAATTGAATTTTACCATTTAATAGACTATTAGTCTCAAAAAAACTTTCAGAGGCATTTATGGCTTTATTAAAATCTACAGGCAGCAAAAAAGTAAATTTGGATTTTAATAAAGAATTTATTAATACCTTTAGCGATAATATAGAACTTCGAAATGTAGATTTTATTAATCAAACTTTAAAAGATTTACACGAAGCAGATATAGCTAATCTAATTGAAAATTTAAATCCAGATACAAGAAATAAATTAATTGAGATAGAGTCTTTTAATATTGAGCCAGAGATATTTATTGAATTAAATGAGTCTATTCAAAGTGAAGTACTACAACTACTTTCAATAGACTCTTTAATCAAGATTATTAAAAGGCTAGAGTCAGATGATGCTATAAAAATTCTTGAAAATTTATCTAAAGAAAACAAAGAAAAAGTTTTAGAAAAACTACCTCCAAAAGATAAATTTTTACTTCAAGAAGGTTTAAGTTATCCAGAAGACTCGGCTGCCAGAATAATGCAACGAGAGTTTACCGCAGTGCCAAGTAGCTGGACAGTTGGGCAAACAATTGATTATTTAAGAGAAGATAAAGAATTACCAAAAGAGTTTTTAGAAATATTTATAGTAGATAACGATTTTAAACCTATTGGAACTGTCCCATCTTCAAGAGTATTAAGAACTGCTAGAGAATCTAAAATGAATTTAATTATGAATGAAATGCCAGTTTTAATTTCTGTAAATATGGATAAAGAAGAAGTTGGTCACGCATTTGAAAATTATAATTTAGTTTCCGCAGGAGTAGTAAATAAAGAAAATAAGTTAGTTGGAATGATTACAGCTGATGATGTTGTTACAGTTGTTCAAGAAGAAGCTGAAGAGGATACATTAAGATTAGCCGGAGTAGGTGATGAAGAAATAACTGATAGCGTTATGTTAAAAACAAAAAGGAGATTTAATTGGCTTTTACTAAATTTATTTACCGCTTTGCTAGCAACATGGGTTATTAGTAATTTTGGAGCCTCGATTGAACAAATGGTTGCTTTAGCATTTCTTATGCCAATAGTTGCATCTATGGGAGGTAACGCTGGAATGCAAACTTTAGCTGTAACTATTAGAGCAATAGCTACAAAGGAGCTTTCAAAAAGTAATTTAAATAAAGTAATTGGAAAGGAATTTTTAATAGGTATTTTAAACGGAATTATATTTGCAATAATTACTGCCGTCATTGTTCAATTATGGTTTAAAGATTTAAATTTATCTATGTTGATTGGTGTATCAATGATCTTAAATATGATTGTTGCTGGTCTATTTGGTATTTTAGTTCCGGTTTCATTAAAAAAAATAAATATTGATCCAGCGTTAGCTTCAAGTGTTTTTGTTACTACAATAACTGATGTAATTGGTTTTTTATCTTTTTTAGGTTTAGGTTCCTACTATTTTCTTAACTAAAAATTATCTATTAGTCTTATATGATTTAAATAATAAGCTATAAAAATATTAAATTTTTCTTTTTTATTTTTGGCTTTCTTTAATTTTTTAAGATTTATGATGTCTAGATAATCAATTTTACTTGCACCTAATTTAATTAGTTCCTTTTTAAATAATGATCTATTAAAAAATTTTATATTTTTTTTAACTTTTTTCTTAATTTTGCATAAATAAATATAGATCTTCTCAGCTATTTGCATCTCTTTATTGTTCAAATTGAAATTTCTTGTTGAACAAGCAACCCCGTTATTTTCACGAATAGTTTTACACCCTATAACTTTAGTATTGATCTTATTTTTAATAATGTGCTTCTCTATTAGAATAAGTTGTTGAAAGTCTTTAAGACCAAGAAATATATATTTTGGTTTAATAATTTCTAAGAATCTATTAACAATATTTAAAACACCTTCGAAATGTCCTTTTCTATATTTACCACATAATTGTTGTGAAAAAGTATGTAAGTATATTTTATTTTTAGGTTTAAAATTAAATATTCCTTTATTATCCGGAAGATATAGATAATTTATTTTAAGTTTTTTTAAAATTTTAATATCATTTTTCAAATTTCGAGGATATTTATCATAGTCTTCTTTTTTATTAAATTGTTTTGGGTTTACATAAATTGAAACTAGAGTTTTATTTTTAAATTTTTTTGCTTTTTTTATTAAAGATACATGGCCTTTATGTAAACCTCCCATAGTTGGAATAAAAGATATGGATATATCATTTATAATTTCAGATTTTAGATCTTCTTTATTATTAAATATTTTCATTTCTCAACTACAATGATATCAACTAATATAAGAATCATATGATAAAACAAGCCATTATTCCATTAGCAGGATTAGGTACAAGACTACTTCCTTTAACGAGTGTTATACCCAAAGAATTAATGCCTATTAACGGTAAGCCAAACTTACAATATATTTTAGATGAATGTATTGAAGCTGGCATTAAAGAATTTATATTTATAATTTCTAAAAATAAACTTTCAATAAAAAAATATTTTTTTAATGACAGTTTTTATAAAAAAATCATAAGAAAAAAAAAAGATAAAAGATTAATTCAAGAATTCAAAAAATTAAAGAAATACCAGAAAATGATAAAATTTGTTTATCAAAACAAACCTAAAGGAACCGGTGATGCTGTTTTAAAATGCAAAACCCTAATTAAAAACAAATATTTTTTAATGCTTTTACCTGACGATTTGATTATAAAAAATAACTGCACAAAAGAAATGATAAGATTACATAAAAAAACCGGAGGGTCTATAATTGCTACTAAAAGAGTAGATAGAAAAACCGTTTCAAGATGGGGTATATTGTCTATTAAAAATAAAAAAAAAAAATATTTTCAAATTAAAGATGTAGTAGAAAAACCAAGTATCAAAAAAACGCCATCAAATTTTGCAATTATAGGAAGATATATCTTACCTTCAAATATATTTGGTGAAATTAAAAAATTAAAACCAGGTCAAGGTAAGGAAATACATATTACAGATGCAATTAAAAACTTAATAAAAAAAGAAAATAAATTTTATGGAAGTATTTTTACAGGCAAATATTTAGATTGCGGAACTTTAAACGGGTATATTAATTCTGGTATTCAAATTTTTAGAGGAAAAAAATGAAATTGTGCATGATTGGAACAGGTTATGTCGGATTAGTTAGCGGAACATGTTTTGCTGACATAGGAAATCAAGTTATCTGTGTTGATAAAGATAAAAATAAAATAGAGAAACTTAATTCTGGTGTCTCACCAATTTATGAACCTGGATTAAATGAGTTAATTAAAAAAAACTATATAGCTAAGCGTTTGTCATTTACTTCAGATATTAAACAAGCATTAAATTTAAGTGATATAATTTTCATTTGTGTTGGCACGCCGACTAAAAAAGGATCTACTAAAGTTGACTTGTCCTATGTATTAAAATGTACAAAAGAAATATTCAAACATACAAAAAGAAAAAAAATTATCGTCACTAAATCTACAGTTCCGATAGGCACGGGTGATGAAATTGAAAAGATTTTAAAAAAAAAGAAAAAATTATTTACAGTTATTTCAAATCCAGAATTTCTGCGAGAAGGTGAGGCAATACGTGATTTTAGATTTCCAGACAGAATTGTTATTGGCTCAAATGAAAAAAAATCTTTTAATATAATGAAAAAACTTTATGCACCATTAATTAATAAAGGTTCAAAATTCTTCACAACATCAAGGAGGGGAGCAGAATTAATTAAATATGCTTCAAATGCATTTCTTGCTACAAAAATTACTTTTATTAATGAACTAGCAAATTTATGTGAAAAATCTGGTGTCATAATAGAAGACATCTCATTAGGTATGGGCTCTGACAGTAGAATAGGAGGAAGATTTTTACGGGCAGGTCCTGCTTACGGTGGTTCGTGTTTTCCAAAAGATACAAAAGGATTAGTATCTGCAGCTGATAAATTTAAAGTTAATTTATCTGTAGTTAAATCGGTAATAAAATCTAATCATGAAAGAGTAAATTTACTTACTCAAAGAGTTCATAAAATATTAGGGTCTAATTTAAAAAATAAAAGAATTTCATTTTTAGGTGTTACATTTAAACCAAATACTGATGATATGAGGGATTCAACTAGTTTGAAAATGATACCTTATCTTTGTAAAAAAGGAGCTAAAGTAACTTATTACGATCCATCAGGGAAAAAGAGTGAATTTATAAAAATAAAAAATTGTAATTTTAGAAAAAATATTCGAACGAATTGTATTGATGCTGATTTAGTAATTTTACTTACTGAATGGGATGAATTTAAATTAATAGATTTTAAAAAAATTGTTAAAAATAAAAAATTTAAATTATATGATTTAAGAAACCTTTATAGTCCTGAAGAAATGAAAAGAAGTAAAATAAAGTATTATTCAGTAGGCAGACCAAATATCAATTAAGTTCAAATATAGCATCAACCTCGACAGCTACACCAAGTGGTAAGCTATTTACGCTTACAGCCGCACGTGTATGTTCACCTTTTTTTTCAAATATCCTAGCTATAATATCAGATGCACCGTTGATTACCTTAGGTTGATCTTTAAAGTCGTCAGTTGAATTAACATAACCTGTTAATTTAATACAAGTTTTAATTTTATCTAAATCTCCTTCACAAGCATTTTTGACATGAGCGATAATACTCAAACCGCATCTTTCAGCAGCTCTATACCCTTCTTCTAAATTTAAATCTTTGCCAATTTTACCAGTTATAAGTTTTGAATTTTCATCAATAGAAATTTGTCCAGATATGTATAATAATTTTCCAACAATCTTGGTAGCAACGTAAGCACCAACAGGTGCTTTTGGTTGAGGTAAATTAATATTTAGACTCTTTATTTTTTCTTCAATCTTACTCATTTTCTTTTACCTTTTTTTTTAGTTTTATCGTATTCTTTTCTTTTTTCAATTAATATAAGCGCTTCTTCCATAGTAAGTTCGCTTGGATCTTTTTCTTCTGGAATAGTTGCATTAAGAGATTTATATTTTATGTAAGGGCCATATTGACCTTTCATTATTCTTACAGGTTTTTTATCTTCAGGGTGTTCCCCTAAATCTTTTATAAGTGAAGAAGATATTCTACCAGGCTTTGCATCGGCAATTAGTGTAATAGCTCTATTTATTCCTATTGAGAAAAGATCTTCCACATTTTCAAGTCTTGCAGATTTATTTTCACATTTAAGATAAGGACCAAATCTACCTGAATTTAAAGTTATGTCTTGTTTATTTTCAGGATGTTGACCTAAAATTTTAGGTAATGAACATAGATATTTTGCTTTATTTAAATCTATACTATCAATATTAACTCCTTTAGGAATGGAAACATTTTTTAGATGTTCGTTTTCAGTTTTTTTCTTTCTTCCTCTTTTCTTTTTAACTTCTAGTTCTTCTTTTTCTTTTTCATACTGTAAGTAGGGGCCAAATCTACCATTTTTTAGATAAATATCTTTTCCATTTTCATTTTGACCAAGTAATTTAGGTTCGGCTAAATTATATTGTGCTGCTGCTTTAGCTTTAGATAACGGTCTAGTAAATTTACACTCTGGGTAGTTTGAGCATCCTATAAATGCCCCACCTCTAAAACTATTTTTAAGACTCAGCTCTCCACTTGAACACAACTTACATTTTCGATCAATAGCATCTTTATCATTTCTTTCAAAAATTAATGCTCCCAAACTTTCATTTAATAAATCTAATACTTCTCTAGTTCTTTTTTCTTTAACTTTGCCAACATTTTCATAGAAATCTTTCCAAAAGTTATTTAACACTTGAACCCATTCAATTTTACCACTTGTAATTTCATCAAGTTGATTTTCTAAATCTGCTGTAAAGTTATAATCTACATATTTTGAGAATAATTTTTCTAAAAAAGCTGAAATTAACTTACCTCTATCGGTTGGATTAAACCTTTTGTTAATCAATTCCACGTAGTTTCTCGTTGATAAAACTGAGATAATACTTGCATAAGTAGATGGTCTGCCAATGCCTAATTCCTCCATTTTTTTTACCAGGCTAGCTTCGGAATATCTCGGGGGAGGGTCTGTAAAATGCTGTTCGTCATTTAACTTTAATATATTAATCTCTTCTCCTACTTTCACGTCAGGTAAAATATTTTTTGCATCATCGTCAGTTTCTTGAACTTGATATATTTTGAGAAATCCATCAAATTTTACAACTGATCCACTGGCTCTAAAATTTATCTTATTATCGTTAGATGAAATAATTATTGTATTCCTATCAAACTCAGCTGGCGTCATTTGAGAAGATAAAGCTCTGCTCCAAATTAATTCATAGAGTTTAAGTTGATCTGCATTCACATACTTTTTTATGTCAGAGGGTTTTCTTCTTATATCAGTGGGTCTTATAGCTTCATGTGCTTCTTGAGCATTCTTTGCTTTTTTACCCGCATAACTATTTGGGGACTCTGGTAAATATTTATCGCCATAATCATTAGTAATAAATTTTCTAAAGTCATCTATTGCTTCTTTTGAAATATTAGTCCCATCAGTCCTCATATAAGTTATCAAACCGGTAGTTTCACCTTCGATATCTATGCCTTGATAAAGTCGTTGAGCTATCTGCATTGTTCTTGAAGCACCAAAACCAAATCGACCAGATGCAGTTTGTTGTAAAGTTGAAGTAGTGAAAGGTGCTAAAGGATTTCGTCTAAATAATTTTGTATTGACATCAGCAATTTTAAATTTTGTTTTATTTATTACATCAATAGCTTTTTGAATTTCTTCTTTATTTTTAAAGGAAAACTTTTCAATCTTTTCTCCATTAAACAAACTTAATTTTGATAAAATATTTTTGTTATCTTTGTTTGTAAAATCAGATGTAAGAGTCCAGTACTCCTCAGGATTAAACAATTCTATTTCTTTCTCTCTCTCAGTAATAAGCTTCAAAGCTACTGATTGAACTCTTCCAGCTGATTTTGATCCAGGTAATTTTGTCCAAAGTATAGGAGAAATATTAAATCCAACAAGATAATCCAAAGCTCTTCTTGCAAGATATGCTTCGACTAAAGGTAAATGTATTTCTCTTGGATTTTTTATTGCATCTAGAATAGCTTTTTTTGTAATTTCATTAAAGACAACACGTTCTAATTGTTTACCTTTAAGTAATTTTTTTTTGTCTAATACTTCTTTAACATGCCATGCAATAGCTTCACCTTCACGATCAGGGTCAGTTGCCAAAATAATTTTATCAGAGTCTTCTGCTGCATTAGTAATTTCTTTTAAATATTTTTTTGAAAAGGAGTCTATTTCCCATTCCATTTGAAATTTATTATCAGGATCAACAGATCCATTTTTAGATGGCAAGTCTCTTATATGTCCGTAACTAGCTAAAACTAAATAATCTTTTCCTAGATATTTATTTATGGTTTTTGCTTTTGCTGGACTTTCAACTATTACTAAATTCATTTATTGTTTATTTTCAAAATTAAATGAATTTGTCAAATTATTAATTTAAAAACTAGAAAAGACTGCACTTATAACTTAATTTTATTTTCTTTAGAGTTTTTTAATCTAACTATATTTTCTCTATGAGTGTAGATAATGATCACTAAAAAAATAAATAATATTAATGAGTAATTATTATCATTAAAAAAATAAGCATATATAAAAATTATCAATGAAGAAACGATTGATGATAACGATGCAAATCTAAATAAAAAAGATAATATAAGCCAGCTAACACCAAAAATTAAAAAGAATTTATATGATAGAGCTAGTATAACACCTAGATAAGCTGCAACACCTTTACCTCCTTTAAATTTTAACCAAATGGGAAAAATATGTCCGATTAAACAAATTAAAGCTGAATATGAAGTTAGATTTTCGAAATAAGTTAACGTTACAATAACTGAAAAATATCCTTTTAATAGATCAAGAGCAAGTGTTGCTATTGCTAGAGATTTTTTTCCTGTTCTAAGAACGTTTGTTGTTCCTATATTACCAGATCCTATATTCCTAATGTCCTTTTTTAAAAATATTTTTGTTAGAACTAAACCAAAAGGAATAGATCCTAAAAAATAGGAATATACTGCAACAATAATTAAATTTATATCCATTAAACTGAATAAACTAGTTCACCGTTTAAATAGGTCATTAAAACTTTACCTTGAAGTTTTCTGCCTTCAATAGCTGTATTTTTTGATTTAGATTTAAGGTTTTCAGCATTAACTTTCCATGGGGCTTCTAAATCAAATACACAAATGTCGCCGTCTGATCCTTTAGCTAAAGATCCCTTTTTTATTTTTAATATTTTAGCGGGATTTATCGTTAACGTTTCTATGATCTTA
This sequence comes from Candidatus Pelagibacter sp., assembly GCA_028222435.1. Next base: position 8,495 of record JAOIST010000011.1, read on the forward strand.
TTTAAAGTAAGAGACTCATTGTGATACATCTCTAAAGATAAAGGAAGTAAAGTCTCAACACCTATTGCTCCTGTCGCAGCTTGTGCAAACGGTAACCTCTTACTTTCTTCATCTTCTGGTAAATGGTCTGAAACTATAACATCGATCAAGCCATCTTTGACACCTTGAACTAAAGCTAATCTATCTTCCTCAAGTCTTAATGGAGGAGATAATTTTAAAAAAGTTTTAAAATCACCTATGTCATTTTCATTTAAAGCCAAATTATTTATTGAAACACCTGCACTAAATTGCTTTCCATTAATTTTATTTTTCTTAATCACATCTAATGATTGTTTAGATGAGATTTGATTTATGTGATACCTACAAGGATATTCACTGAGTAAGCTTAGATCTCTTTCAATGATTATTTTTTCAGCTAAAGCTGAAACTCCTTGCAATCCTAATCTTGTAGCTATTTCGCCGTCATTTATACATGTATTTTTCGACAGCTCGTAATCCTCGGCATGTTGCATTATTAAAACTCCTATATCAGAAGCATAGTTCATTATTCTGGCCATTAATTCTGTATTTTGAATAGTTTTATTTACATCACTAAAGCCAATTATTCCTCTACCTGATAGCAAACCAAATTCAGTCATCAATTTTCCTTCACACTGTTGAGTTATTGAAGCACATGGAAAAAGGTTAACATTAGCTTTATCCCTTCCTCTTCTAATAATGAAGTCAACCATTGATACATTGTCAATAATGGGCTTGGTATTAGGCATTGTCACTATAGACGTAACTCCCCCAGCTAAAGCAGCATGACTTAATGTTCTAAAATTTTCTTTATATTCATAGCCAGGTTCACCAACAAAGGCTTTCATGTCCACTAATCCTGGAGTTAAAACATTACCTTTTAAATCAATTAATTCTGAATTAGAACCTGCGTCTGTTTTTTTTAAGTTTTTACCAATTGCTTTAACTTTTCCCTTATCATTTAAAATTAATGAACCTATTTCATCCATATTTTGTGATGGGTCAATAATTCGTGCATTTATAAAAATTTTTTCTTTCATTTATTTACAATACTTTTTCAAACACGCCATTCTAACAGCAACACCCAATTCAACTTGTTCTTTAATTAAACTTACATTTATATCATCAGCTAATTTCGTATCTATTTCTACACCTCTGTTCATAGGACCTGGATGCATAATCAAAGCATCTTTTTTTGCAAATTTTAATTTCTCCGGCGTTAAACCATAAAATTCATAGTACTCTCTTTTTGACGGTAAAAAAGATCCCTGCATTCTTTCATTTTGTAATCTTAGCATCATTACAATGTCACAACCTTCAAGACCTTTCTTCATATCCGTAAAAGAATTTACTCCCATTCGATTAATTGATTTTGGCATCAATGTTTTTGGAGCAATTACATTTACTTCAGCTCCCAACATATTCATTAAGTAAATATTTGATCTAGCTACTCTTGAGTGTAGTATGTCACCACATATTGCTATTTTGAGTCCTTCAATCTTACCTTTTCTATTAATAATTGTTAAAGCATCAAGCAATGCTTGAGTAGGGTGCTCTCTTCTTCCATCACCGGCATTTATTACAGCACAATTAACCTTTTGAGATAATAAATTAGGAGCCCCTGAGTCCTGATGTCTAATTACAATTAAGTCTGGGTGCATTGCATTCAAAGTCATTGCAGTATCAATTAATGTCTCACCTTTTTTAAGAGCTGAGTTATCCATATTCATACTCATAACATCTGCACCTAATCTTTTCCCAGCTAAGTCAAATGAGCTTTGAGTCCTTGTAGAAGGTTCGAAGAATAAATTAATTTGAGTTTTACCTCTTAAGATATCTAACTTTTTAGATTTACTTCTGTTTAATTTAATAAATTCTTTAGCTTCATCTAAAATTTCTTTAGCCTCTATAATTGATAGACTTTGGATACCTAGAAGATGTTTAGGAGAGTTTTTAATAGCTGTATTGTTTTTCTTAACTGCCATTAAAATCAACTCTATAGGCGTTTTATGGTATCAGATCAAGTATTTTCTCTAGTTAAATAATCAAGAGCCCCTTGAAGTATAAATTGAGCTGAATTTTCATCTAATTTATCTACTTTTTTAGATGTGTTAATAGCTAAATCATTGGCTAAATTAAATGCACCCTGGCTGGACAACCTTTCATCCCACAAGGTGACATTTTTAGTAACATCTTTTGATAGATGAATAGCTAAATCTTTAGCAGATTGTGATGAATGACTAGCTGTTCCATCCATATTTATTGGGTTACCAATAACAATTCCTTTTATTTGATTTTCTTCAACAATTTTAATTATTTCCTTAACAAAATCTGAATATTTATTTTTAATAATAGTAGTTAAAGGAGAGGCAATAATTTTGTTTTCATCAGAAATAGCAATTCCAACCCTCTTTCTCCCAGGGTCAATTCCCATTAACCTAGACTTTTTGTCGAGTTTTTTCTTAAAATCTTCAATATCAAGCATGTTTATGTTATATTTTTTATATTAATTTCCTGTAAAATTAACATAATTCACTAATGTCTATAGATAAAGATAAAATTAAACACGTTAGCAAACTAGCTAGAATTTCAGTCGATGAAAAGAAAATTGATGATTTAACAAAAGATTTATCTTCAATCTTTAGATTTATAGAGCAGCTCAATGAGTTAAACACTGATAAAGTCGAACCTCTTTCATCTATATTGAATGAGCCCTTAAGATCTAGGAAAGATGAAATTAATGATGGAAAAATAAGAGATAAAATTCTAGAAAATTCACCAAAAAAAAATGAGGAATTTTTTGTTGTACCAAAGGTTATTGAATAATGACTGATATAACAAAGAGAAGCTTAACTGATATTGTTGGCCTAATTAAAAAAAAAGAAATTAAGTCTGAAGAAGTTACAACTTTATTTATAAACAATATTAAAAAAGATAAAAAATTAAATTCATTTATTACAAATTGTAGTGAACAAGCTTTAGAAAAAGCAAAAAACTTTGATAAAAATCCTAAATTAGGTACTCTTTTATCAGGGGTACCAATAGCTGTTAAAGATTTATTTTGTACTAATGGTGTAAAAACAACTGCTGGCAGCAAAATGTTAGAAAATTTTGTTCCTAACTATGAATCAACAATAACAAAAAATTTATGGAATGAAGGTGCTTTTTTATTGGGAAAATTAAATTGCGATGAGTACGCAATGGGTTCGTCTAACGAAACGAGTTATTTTGGAAATGTAATGAACCCTATTGCAGAAAATACTGTACCCGGTGGTTCATCTGGTGGTTCAGCGAGCGCTTTAGCTTCAGATTTAACTCCATCAACTATAGGAACAGATACAGGTGGCTCTATAAGACAACCTGCATCTTTCACAGGAACTGTAGGTCTTAAACCTACTTATGGTTTGTGTTCTAGATGGGGAATAGTAGCCTTTGCATCATCCCTAGATCAAGCAGGCCCAATGACTAAAACAGTGGGAGATTGTGCTTTGATGTTAGAAGCGATGGCAGGTTTTGATGAAAAAGACTCTACTTCAATTAATAAAAAAAAAGAAAATTATTCAAAAAATTTAACTGATAATATAAAAGGTTTAAAAATTGGAATTCCAAAAGAGTACAGGGTTGATGGAATGCCCAAGGAAATAGATCAACTTTGGGAAAACGGTAAAAAAATCTTAAAGGAATCTGGTGCTGAAATTATTGACATATCTTTACCAAATACAAAGTATGCTTTATCAACTTATTATATTGTAGCACCAGCAGAAGCATCTTCTAATTTAGCTAGATATGACGGAGTTAAATACGGGTTTAGATCATCTAAAGGGGGTAATTTAATAGAAATGTATGAAAATACAAGATCCGAAGGATTTGGAGATGAAGTTAAACGAAGAATTTTAATTGGCACCTATGTTTTATCTTCAGGATATTATGATGCTTATTATATTAAAGCACAAAAAGTTAGACAATTAATTAAAAATGATTTTGATGAATCTTTCAAAAAAGTAGATGCCATTCTTACACCCTCAACACCAAGTGCAGCTTTTAAAATAGGTGAAAAAAAAGACGATCCAATATCTATGTATTTAAATGATATTTTTACAGTCCCAGTAAATTTAGCTGGTATTCCTGCTATTTCAATTCCAGCAGGTACAGATGCCAATAATTTTCCTCTTGGTCTTCAGCTGATAGGCAAACCTTTAGACGAACAAAAGCTTTTAAATATTGCATTGGCAGCTGAAAAGAAAATAAATTTTAAACAAAATCTTAATAGATGGTGGGAAAAATAATGACTAAAGAAAATGAAAAATATTTAATAAATGGTGAAAAAGCAAAATGGGAAGTGGTTATAGGTCTAGAAGTGCATGCTCAAGTAACTTCTAATTCAAAACTATTTTCAGGATCATCTACTAAATTTGGAGCCGAACCCAATACTCAGGTTAGTCTTGTAGACTCAGCTTTTCCAGGAATGTTACCAGTTATCAATGAATACTGCATTCAACAAGCAGTTAAAACTGGACTTGGTCTAAATGCAAAAATTAATAGCTATTCAGTATTTGATAGAAAAAATTATTTTTATGCTGATTTACCTCAAGGTTATCAGATTTCACAATATAAAAATCCTATAGTTGGTGAAGGAAAAATAACTTTAGATTTACCAAATGGCACAAAAACAATTGGAATAGAAAGACTTCATTTAGAGCAAGATGCAGGAAAAAGCATTCATGATCTTGATCCAAGCAATACTTATGTAGATTTAAATAGATCAGGCGTTGCTTTAATGGAAATTGTAAGCAAACCAGATTTAAGATCACCAGATGAAGTTAATGCATATATTAAAAAACTAAGATCTATTATGAGATACTTAGGAACATGTGATGGAAATATGCAAGAAGGGTCTTTAAGAGCAGATGTTAATGTCTCTGTGAGAAAAGAAGGAGATAAAGAATTAGGAACTAGATGTGAAATTAAAAATGTTAATTCAATTAAATTTATGCAAATGGCTATTGCTTATGAAGCCAAAAGACAAGTCGAGTTATTAGAGTTGGGTAAATCAATTGATCAAGAAACAAGATTGTTCGATACAAAAAAGAACGAAACCAGATCTATGAGATCTAAGGAAGATGCTCATGATTATAGGTATTTCCCAGATCCAGATTTACTTCCTTTGAACATTGATAAAGAATTAATTGAAAATATAAAAAAAAATTTACCAGAATTACCTGATCAAAAAAAAGAACGTTTTATTAAAGATTATTCATTAAACGCTTATGAAGCTAACGTCCTTGTTTCAGAAAAAGAAATATCAGATTATTTTGAGGAAGTTATTAAAAATTCAGATATTAAATTAGCTAAGAATTGGATTATGGGAGATCTCTTTGCTTCTTTAAATGATAAAAATATTTCTATCTCAGAATCTCCTGTGACAGCAAAAAAAATGTCTCAATTAATAGACTCAATTAGTTCAGGAATTATATCGGGAAGAACTGCTAAAGAAGTTTTTGAAGTAATGAAAGAAACAGGAGAAGAGCCTAATGAAATTATTGACAGCAAAGGGTTGCAGCAAAAAAGCGATCCAAAAGAATTAGAAGCGATCATAGAAAAAATACTCACTGAAAATAAGGATAAAGTAGATCAATATAAGTCTGGTAAAGATAAACTGTTCGGTTTTTTTGTTGGTCAAGTTATGAAGGTTTCAGGAGGTAAAGCCAACCCACAACTAGTAAATGAAATACTAAAAAAAAAATTAAAGTAATAATGGGTAAGGATCTTGATATTAATAGTAAAATACAAAATTACATTCAAGATTTAAGCAAAAAACTTCATCCTGTTCAAAGTGAAATAATTTCTTACAATGAAAGTTTAGGTGATATCAAAAGAATGCAAATAGCCGAGTCACAATGTCATTTTTTAGAATTAATTACAAAAATATCCAATGCTAAAAAAATATTAGAAATAGGAACATTTACTGGCCTCAGTACATTATCAATGGCTTTAGGTTTACCAGATAATGGTAGCTTAATTGCTTTAGATAAAAATTCTGAAACTAATTTAAAGGCTCAAAGTTTTTTTAAAAAAGCTAATCAAGATAAAAAAATTAAAACAATTGTTAATCCTGCTTTAGAAACATTAGAAAAATTGAAACATGATAACTTAATCTTTGATATTATTTTTATAGATGCTGACAAAAATAATTACATAAATTACTATGATAAAGTTATTGAAATGACTAAGTCGGGTGGTTTAATTA
>JAOIST010000012.1 GCA_028222435.1 Candidatus Pelagibacter sp.
AAGTCTAGATATAATTATTAGTGTTGTAAGTAGCCTTGCTAATTCTGGGTTAACATTAGTAAAATCAGATAATAATTTAAGTTTATATTTTTTATTAATTACAATTATTGGAGGATCAATAATATCTAATACATCAGGTATTAAGTTAACAAGATTTTATATTTTATTAAAAATTACTTCTTCTGAAATTATCAAGCTAATAAGCCCGAATAGTGTTATTAAAAAAACAATCTTTAATTCAGAAAAAAAAATATCTGATGACAATATAAAAATATCTTTTCTTATATTTATATCATTTTTCTTAAGCTTATTTATTTTATCGAGTTTACTAGTTATAGATAATCTTGGTTTTGAAAAATCTTTTAAATTATCAATATTAACTCTTACAAATACAGTAAATTCTGAAATGTTTAATATGCAGAACATAAATTTTTCCAATCTATTAACATCCTCAAAAATTAGTTTAATATTATTTATGATAATTGGAAAAATTGAGTTAATATCTATTTTTTTAATTTTCAAAAAAATAATATTTAAAAATTAATGGCAAAAATTGTAATTATTGGCGCAGGTGCAATGGGTTCCGCTTTTGCTTTACCCTGTTTAGATAATAATCATGATATTAATATTGTAGGAACTCATTTAGAAAATGAGTTTATCGATCAATTAAAAAAAAATAATAATTTACACCCAGGCTTAAACACGAAGATTCCTCAAGAAATAAAGATATTAAAGTTTGAAAAATTTGACGAACTATTAAAATCCAATGTGGACTTAATTGTTCTTGGTATTAGCTCAAAAGGAATAGAGTGGGTGGCCGATCAATTAAGCAGGCTGTATAAAGCTGGTAAAATTCCAAAATTATTGATGCTTACAAAAGGTCTAAGTATTTATAATAATAAATATGAATTATTAGTTGATAAACTCGAGAGACTTTTAGCAGATAGAGGAGTCCAGAAAGTGGATATTTCAGCTGTTGGTGGGCCATGTCTAGCAGCAGGATTAGCTAATAGAGTTCATAGCAGCGTCGTTATAGCAAACAAAGATATGCAAACTGCAAAAAAAATTGCAGATATGCTTAATACAAATTATTATCACACATCGTATTCAGATGATTTAAATGGTGTAGAGGTTTCTGCTGCCATTAAAAATATTTTTTCTATGGCCGTAGGTGCAGCCAAAGGATTGTGTAGTCAAAATGTTTCTAACGAAGTAAGAGAAAAAAATTATTTAAATACAGCCTCTGCTTTAATTAAACAATCAATCCATGAAATGGAAATATTTGTCGAACATTTAAAAGGTAAAAAAGAAACTGTTAAAGGACTGGCTGGTCTTGGAGATCTATATGTAAGTTCTGGCGGAGGCAGAAATGCTAAAATGGGAGCTTATATTGGTGAAGGGCTGACTTTTACTGATGCAAAAAAAACAAAGATGGAAAAAGTAACAGTTGAAGGGGCAGATCTTGCTAAAGAAATTGCAAAAAAAGTAAATGAAGATTTTGATCAAAAAAAATTGCCTTTAATGTTAGGTATGATTAATGCAATTGTTGATGACAAAAAACTTGAATTAGACTGGGAGTCTTTTAGATGAAAAAATTTATAATCTCGATCGATCAAGGAACCACATCAAGTAGAGCTATACTTTTCGATTTGAAAGGTAAACCAGTTTACTCTTCTCAAAAAGAATTCACACAATTTTTTCCCAACAGCGGTTGGGTAGAACACAACCCAGAAGAAATATGGAATACAACAAAAAAAGTTTTAAAAGATGTAATTCAAAAAGCAAAACGCATAAAAGGAAAAGTATTAACAATTGGCATCACAAATCAAAGAGAAACAACTGTTCTTTGGGACAAAAAAACAGGTAAACCAGTTTACAATGCAATTGTTTGGCAAGACAGAAGACAAGAAGAGTATTGTGAAAAATTAAGAAAACAAAATAAAGAAACTTTAATTTTTAATCGAACTGGTCTTTTAATTGACTCTTATTTCTCTGGAATGAAAATTAAATGGATCTTAGATAATGTCCCTAAAGCAAAATTACTAATGAATAAAAAACAGTTATTATTCGGAACAATTGATAGCTTTTTGATTTGGAGATTTACTAAAGGCAAAGTTCATGCAACTGACGCAACAAATGCTAGCAGAACAATGATTTATAATATTACATCTAACAAATGGGATGATAAAATATTAAACCTGCTCAAAATTAAAAAACATATTCTTCCAGAAGTCAAAGATTGTGCTGATGATTATGGATCTACACATTCTTCTATAACAGGAAAATCGATTTCAATTAGTGGAGTAGTAGGTGACCAGCAATCAGCAACAATAGGGCAGTGTTGTTTTGAGCCTGGCTCTTTGAAGAGTACATATGGAACTGGAGCATTTGTTCTCTTAAATACAGGTAATAAAATTATCTATTCAAAAAATAGATTATTAACAACTATTGCTTATAGAATTAAAGGTAAAACCACTTATGCAATGGAAGGATCTATTTTTATTGCTGGAGCTGGGGTTCAGTGGCTTCGAGATAGAATGAAATTTTTTAAAAAGGCTCCTGAAACAGAAAAAATTATTAAATCTTTAAAAAATAATAGTGATGTTTATCTAGTTCCAGCTTTCACTGGTTTAGGTGCTCCATATTGGGATTCTAACTCACGAGGAGTATTAAGTGGTTTGACTAGAGACACAGGACCAAAAGAAATAATCAGAGCAACCGTTGAGTCTGTAGCTTATCAAACTCATGATTTGTTTGAGGCCATGAAACATGACGGTTTAAGACCAAGATTAGTTAAAGTTGATGGTGGAATGGTAATGAATAACTGGTTCTCACAGTTTTTATCTGATGTAGTAAACGTTGGAGTTTTGAGACCTAAAGTTCAGGAAACGACGGCTTTGGGTGCCGCATTTATGGCAGGTCTTCAAATAGGAGTTTATAAATCTTTAAGCGATATTTCCAAAAATTGGGCCTTAGATAAAAAATTCAGTCCTAAGATGAAAAATAATAATAGAGCAAAGCTACTCAAAGGTTGGTCTAAAGCCATCAAAAGAACTTTGATCAACTAATTCTATTAAAAGTTGTATTAATTAATTCTTTACTTATAATCACTTTTTTGGTCAAATTCTCTTAATAATAATCAAATAACACAACGGGGGAAATAATGATTAAGATAATAAAAAATATTTTAGCTGTTGCTGTTTCATTTTCAATCGTAACTATTTCTAGTGCTTTTGCAGACGGTCATATGGCTGCAATCAAGAAATGGTCTAATGGGGAATTTAGTCTTTCAACTTTATCTGCAAGTGATAGAGAAAAAGAACTAGAGTGGTTCCACAATGCTGCTAAGCCGTTCAAAGGAATGTCTTTAAAAGTAGTATCTGAAGGAATACCAACTCACGTGTATGAGTCTAAAACTCTTACAAAAGCGTTTGAAGATATAACTGGCATCAAAGTACAACACCAAATCATCGGAGAAGGTGATGTTGTAATGGCTGTTCAAACACAAATGCAAACTAACGTAAGTATTTACGATGCATATGTTAATGACTCAGACTTAATTGGTACGCATGCGCGTATGCAACAAGCTGTAAACTTAACTGAATGGATGAAAGGTGAAGGTAAAGATGTAACTTTACCAACATTAGATTTAGATGACTTTATAGGACTACAATTTACTACAGGTCCAGATGGAAATCTTTATCAACTACCAGACCAACAATTTGCTAACCTTTATTGGTTTAGAAAAGATTGGTTTGATAGACCTGAAATCCAAAAAGCATTTAAGAAAAAATATGGTTATGATTTAGGTGTTCCAGTAAACTGGTCAGCTTATGAAGATATAGCTAAATTCTTTTCAGAAGATGTTAAAAATATTGATGGCGTAAGAATATATGGCCACATGGACTACGGTAAAAGAGCTCCAGACTTAGGATGGAGAATGACTGATGCGTGGTTATCAATGGCTGGTGCAGGAAGTAAAGGACTACCAAACGGAGTTCCAGTAGATGAGTGGGGAATTCGAATGGAACCAGGTTCTTGTAATCCAGTAGGTGCCAACGTATCAAGAGGTGGAGCTACTAATGGCCCTGCCGCTGTATACGCAATTAGAAAATGGGATGAATGGTTAAGAGCTTACGCACCTCCGGGAGCAGCAGCTATGGACTTTTATCAGTCTTTACCATCTCTTTCTTCAGGAAATGTTGCTCAACAAATTTTCTGGTACACTGCTTTCACAGCTTCTTTAGTAGGAAAAGATCCTAACAATAAAGTAGTTGATGCAAACGGTATGCCTTTATGGAGAATGGGCCCATCGCCAAAAGGACCTTATTGGGAACAAGGTATGAAGCTTGGATATCAAGACGTTGGATCATGGACAATGTTTAAGTCTACTCCAGTTGATAGAAGAAAAGCTGCATGGTTGTACGCTCAATTTACAGTTTCAAAAACTGTATCTCTTAAAAAAGCAGATGTTGGTTTAACATTCGTAAGAAAAAGTACTGTTAACGACAAACACTTTACTAAGAGAGCTCCTGAACTTGGTGGACTTATTGAGTTCTATAGATCAAAAAATAGAAATGTTTGGTCACCAACAGGTATCAACGTTCCAGATTATCCGAAGCTAGCACAATTATGGTGGCAGCATATCGGAGAAGTTAACTCTGGCACATTTACACCACAACAAACTATGGATCGTCTTGCAGATGAGATGGACTTAGTTATGTCTCGTATGGAAGCTGCTGACAAAGGTAGTAACGCATACGGTGGATGTGGACCTAGACTTAATAAACCAAGAGAAGCATCTTATTGGTTGAAAAAAGCTGGTTCGCCTAAAGCCAAAGTTAACGAAAAACCTAAAGGAAAAACCGTAGCATTTAAAGACGCTTGGAAATAACCTAGGTTAATCTAAATTTAAAAAGGGGGCATTTAATGTCCCCTTTTTTTAAAACTAAATTATAAATTTTAAATATGAGTTTAGAATTAAAAAATATTGAAAAAAAAGTAGGTATAGAAACTCATATACATTCAACTAATCTAAAATTAGAAAAAAACACTATTAATGTTTTGTTGGGCTCTACACTCGCTGGCAAAACAACTTTAATGCAGATCATGGCAGGACTAGATAAGCCTACATCAGGCGAAATTTGGTTTAATGGTGAAAATGTTACTGGCAAAGAAGTTCAAAAAAGAAATTGTTCCATGGTTTACCAACAATTTATTAATTATCCTAATTTTACTGTTTTTGAAAATATTGCTTCACCTTTAAAAATCACTGGTGTTAGTTCAGATCAAATTAAAGAAAAAGTCGGAAAAGTTGCTGAACTTCTTAAATTATCAGAAATGTTAAATAAAAAACCTGATGAATTATCTGGAGGACAACAGCAAAGAACTGCTCTTGCTAGAGCGCTAGTAAAAGATTCAGATTTAATATTGTTAGATGAACCTTTAGCAAATTTAGATTTCAAACTTCGTGAAGAACTTAGAGAAGAATTACCCAAATTATTTGAAGATAGAGATTGTATTGTTGTATATGCAACAACAGAACCTTTGGATGCTTTAATGATAGGTGGAAACACAGCAACATTATTAGAAGGAAATGTTATTCAGTATGGAAAAACATTAGATGTTTACAACAAACCTGAAAATTTGACTTCAGCAAAAGTATTTAGTGATCCTCCAATGAATATAGCTGAAATAAGCAAAAGTGGAGAAATGTTTAAATTAACCGATAATAATGTCCAATGGAAATCGAATGTAAAAATTAAAGATGGAAACTATAAAATAGGTATAAGACCCCATAACATAACTACATATAAAGAAGGAAAAAATTCAGTTGAAATTAATGGAAAAGTTTTGATTTCCGAATTAAGTGGATCAGAAAGTTTAATTCATTTTACTAATGGAAAACATAATTGGGTTTCATTATCAAACGGTATCCAACAAAAAAATATTGGTGAGAATACAAAATTATTTATGAATGTAGATGAGTTTTTATATTTTGATACAAATAACAGGCTGGTAAATAATGGCTAAAATTACTTTAAAAGATTTAAGTCACAGCTATTTAACAAAACAAAATAATGATGCGGACTGGGCATTAAGAGGAGTTAATATTGATTGGAAAGATGGAGGTGCTTACGCATTGCTAGGTCCATCTGGTTGTGGAAAGACGACATTGTTAAATATTATTTCAGGTTTATTAAAACCAACTAAAGGTGAAATTTTATTTGACGATAAAGATGTAACATCTTTAAACCCAGTTGAGCGAGATATTGCGCAGATATTTCAGTTTCCAGTTATATACGATACTATGACTGTTTATGATAATTTAGCATTCCCACTAAAAAATAGAGGTCTTTCTGAAACAGAAATAGACTCGAAAGTTAAAGAGATTGGAGAAATGTTAGAGCTGACATCGACTTTAAAGAACAAAGCTGCGGGTTTAACAGCTGATGGAAAACAAAAAATTTCTTTAGGAAGAGGATTAGTGAGATCAGATGTAAATGTAATTATGTTTGATGAACCTTTAACAGTAATAGATCCTCATTTAAAATGGGTTTTAAGGTCAAAGTTAAAAGAATTACACCAAAAAATTAATCGAACTATGATTTATGTTACTCACGATCAAATCGAAGCCCTAACTTTTGCAGACCAAGTGGTAGTAATGCATGAAGGTCAAATTGTTCAAACGGGCACACCCGTAGAGTTATTTGAAAAGCCGAAACACACTTTCGTTGGACATTTTATTGGATCACCAGGAATGAACATTCTTCCTTGTGAAATTAAAAATGGCCAAATTAATTTTGAAGGAAAAATATTACCTACTAATACTAGTTTAAAAAAATCTAATTTTAATAAAACTCAAGTTGGAATTAGACCAGAGTTTGTTAATTTTTCAAATGAAGGCATTGCTGTTAAAGTAAAAAGAGTAAGTGATACCGGTAGACATAAAGTAATTGATACTGAATGTAGCAGCGGAAGTATTAAAATTTTAGCTAGCTCATCTACTCAAATACCAAGTGGTAGTGCACATATCACTTTCGATCAAAAATACACTTATGCTTACGGAGATAATTGGATAATTGAATAATGAATAAAACTCTTAATCAAAAAGCTTGGTATTTTGTTATTCCAGTATTCGTATTGGTTGCTTTTAATGCAGTGGTTCCATTAATGACTGTTGTAAATTATTCTTTTCAAGAAACTTTTGGAAGTAACGTTTTTGCGTGGGAGGGCACTAGATGGTTTAAAGAAATTTTACATTCGGAGAGATTCCATGCATCTTTGGGCAGACAAGCAATTTTTACTTTTATTATTTTATTAATACAACTGCCATTAGGTATAGCAATTGCTTTAACTATGCCTAAAAAAGGTTGGGGTGTTCCGGTTTGTTTGATTTTAATGTCTATGCCGCTGCTAATTCCTTGGAATGTTGTAGGAGCTATGTGGAATATATTTGCTTTACCAGAAATAGGTTTCCTTGGAAATTCTCTGAATTCACTGGGATTTGATTATAATTTTACACAACAAAGTGGAGATGCGTGGTTTACAACTATTCTTATGGATGTTTGGCATTGGACTTCTTTAGTAGTTCTTTTATCTTACGCAGGTTTAAATTCAATACAGCCAGCCTATTATCAAGCCGCAGAAATAGATGGTGCTAGTAGATGGGATATTTTTAGATATATCGAACTGCCTAAAATGAAAAAAGTTTTAACTTTAGCTATACTTTTAAGATTTATGGATAGCTTTATGATTTATACAGAACCATTCGTTTTAACTGGCGGTGGACCTGGTAACGCAACAAACTTTCTATCATTAGATCTAGTTAAAATGGCTTTAGGTCAATTTGATCTTGGCCCTGCTGCTGCAATGTCACTTATTTATTTTTTAATTGTACTTTTAATATGTTGGGTCTTTTATAGCCTAATGATGAGAGATGAGGGTAGATCATGAAGAAAATAAAATGGTTAGTTCCAACAATTTATATAATTTTTTTAATGTTACCAATTTATTGGTTACTAAACATGTCGTTTAAAACAACTACCGAAATCATCAATGTTTATTCTTTATGGCCACAAGATTTTACATTAGATAATTACAAAACAATATTTACAGATAGCACATGGTATATGGGCTATGTAAATTCAATTACTTATACAGTTTTTAATACTATAATTTCTGTATCAGCAGCACTCCCCGCAGCTTATGCTTTTTCAAGATATAAATTTTTAGGGGATAAGCATTTATTTTTTTGGCTTTTAACAAACAGAATGGCTCCCCCTGCAGTTTTTGCTTTACCATTTTTTCAATTTTACTCGTCAGTAAATTTATTTGATACGCATATAGCTATTGCACTGTCTCATTGTCTTTTCAACATTCCTCTTGCAGTTTGGATATTAGAGGGATTTATGTCTGCTGTTCCTAAAGAATTAGATGAAACTGCATATGTAGATGGATATTCATTCGGAAGATTTTTCTTTAAAATATTTATTCCAACAATTGCAGCTGGAATAGGTATTACGATGTTTTTTTGTTTTATGTTTTCTTGGGTAGAATTATTATTAGCAAAAACTCTTACCGCTACAATAGCAAAACCAATTGCCGCTATAATGACAAGGACATCAAGTACATCTGGTTATGAACTTGGTTTATTAGCAGCAGCCGGAAGTTTAACTATTATACCTGGGGCTGTGGTTATTTATTTTGTAAGAAATTATATTGCCAAAGGATTTGCAATGGGGAGAGTATGATTTTTACAAATCTATATGCATCTAGCTGGTCTACGGTTGGTCAACCTAAAGAAAAAGGTCTTTTTGATTTTGATTTTATAACATGGATGGCTTGGACATGGCCTACGGCAAGTTTTTTTATTTTCATAGCTTTATGTATTACTGTTATGTATTTCTGGGAAAAAAAAGTTCCAGGCGGATCTCCTAGAAGAGGTATATTAGGTTTAGATACTACAAGAGGTGATAGACTATTTGTATCTTTACTTGGCAGTGCATTTATACATTTAGCTTGGTTAGGATTAGTAGGTAGCCTGTTGTGGATAGCAACAATTATTTGTGTTGCTTATTTCGTATTAGTATTTAAATACGTATAAATATGATCAAAGTTGGTATAAATGGTTTTGGAAGAATAGGAAGATTAATTTTAAGAGCTCTTCTAGAAAACTATAAAGGAAAAATTCAAGTCGTTGGAATTAATGATCTTGGTTCAATAGAAGCTAACGCACATTTAATAAAATACGACAGTACTCACGGAACTTTAATGCAGGATGTTAAAACATCAGCAGAAGGATTCCAAATTGGTGACCAAAATATAAAAGTTTTTGCTGAGCGAGATCCAGCAAAATTACCTTGGGGTAAAATTGGTGCTGATGTTGTTTTAGAGTGTACTGGTTTTTTCTTAGATAAAAATTCCGCAGGCAAACATATAGAGGCTGGAGCAAAAAAAGTTATTATTTCAGCACCAGCAAAAGAAGTTGATTTTACAGTTGTTCAAGGCGTAAACAGTAAAGATTTAAAAAAAGAACATAATATTATCTCTAATGGATCGTGCACTACAAACTGTTTAGCACCGGTAGCAATGGTATTAGAAAATACTTTTGGAATCGAATATGGTTACATGACCACTATTCATAGTTACACTGGAGATCAAAAATTATTAGACACACTTCATAAAGATTTAAGAAGAGCAAGAGCATCAGGTGATGCAATGATACCCACTTCAACAGGCGCTGCTAAAGCGATGAGTTTAGTTTTACCAAGCCTTAAAGGTAAATTAGATGGTACGGCTATAAGAGTTCCAACTCCAAATGTATCTTTAATAGATCTTACATTTGTTCCTAAAAAAGAAGTCACAGCAGATAGTATCAACGAAGCTATGAGCAAAGCTGCAAACGGACCATTAAAAGGCATACTAGCAACAAATTCTGCCCCATTAGTCTCTAAAGACTTTAATCATAATCCTCACAGCTCAATATTTGATTTAACCCAAACACAAGTAATTAAAGGAAAGTTTAGTAGAGTGCTCTCATGGTATGATAACGAGTGGGGTTTTTCTAATAGAATGTGTGATACCGCAATACAAATTGCTGGTTTAATTTAATCAATAATTATCTATCTATTAATGCTAGCACATGTTAGGTATTGTCTTTTAGATACTGCCCATAGAATTTAATCACTCCTAAATAGGCAAGTATAATAGCAAAAATACCCATCTAAAGAATTATTTATTCGTGTGAAAACACATGATTAATTGCGCTCGCTTATTATGATTATAAAAGATATTAAAATTAAAAAAACTTCTAAAAAAAATATTCTCTTATTTAAAAGGAAAAATATTTTCTCAATTAAGGTTGATAAGACAATTGAAATTCTCATTGTTCCTAACCCAAAAGGCAAAAATGCTCATCAAGATAATGTGGGTATTATTTTAGAAGAGGATAAAATCTTAAAAATTTTATCTAAACGTTATAAAAAAGTTTCCATTGCAAATATTAAAAATAAAAATGATTTACAAAAATTAGTTAAAAGAAAACCCGATCTTGTGTTTTCTGGAGTAAAATATTTTCTTTTTGGCAAAGAAAAAATATGGCTCAATGACTATTTAGAAATGTATAAAATACCTTATATTGCATCAAGCAAATCAGCTCTTGATAATGAAAGTGATAAAAATAAAGCAAAAAAAATTATTCGATTAGCTAAAATAAAAACAGCTGATTTTTTTACAACTTACCCTAATGAATATTTAGATACTAAATCAATTCCTATATCTTTTCCACTGTTCATAAAACCAGTTAAAGGAGGTGATAGCAGAGGAATTGATTCTAGTTCAATAGTTAATAATTTTGACAGTTTTAAAAAAAAAGTCTTAGAAATTAAGGAGAACCATAACCTCAACTCTATGGCAGAAACATATTTAACTGGAAGAGAGTACAGTGTTGGTATTTTTGAGGAAAGTATAACCGGTATATTAAGAGCTCTACCTGTCGAAATTATTGTTAAAAAAAATATTAATGGTCATAATATACTTGATTTTAACGTTAAGAAGAATGATGAAGAAAAAGTAATTGCTGTTAAAGATATTAAAATATTTAATGAGATATCAAAATTAGCTAAACAATCATTTAAGGCTTTAGGTGGAAAATCGCTAGGTAGGATTGATATTATGATGAATGATAAAGGTATCCCTTACTTTATGGAGGCTAATCTTATGCCTGGATTGAGAAAAGGTTATTTTTATAGAGCATGTGTATTAAATTTAGGTATGACGTATGAAGATATGATTTTTACTATCGCTAATACAGGATTGTCTTCTAATTTAAATATTAAAAATTAACTTTTATTATTATTTAATTTTTCAGCTTCTTCTATTAGTTTTAAAGTATCTTTAGGAACGGAAGAGTAATCTTTTTTTACTGGCTTACTCTCAAAATTTTCAATTTTCTTTCTTTTTGATTTATTTTGAAATTCATTTACAGCAGATAAAATTTCATCAATACTAAATCTTTCTTCCATTATGTACCAACTTTATAAAGCCTAATCATATTAGTCATTCCAGCTTTACCAAAAGGTAGGCCGGCAGTGATTACGACAAAATCATTTTTTTTAATGAATTTTAATTTTTTAATAATTTCTTTTGAAATAGACATCATATCTTTCCAACCACTTGCATCACGACTATTAATTGACTGAACACCCCATAGCAAAGAAACTTGTCTTGAAACATTTATATTAGGCGAGATAGTTAAAATTTTGGCTGCAGGACGCATTGCCGAAACCAGTTTTGCGGATTTTCCAGAATTTGAAAATACAATAATAGCTTTTACATTCTGATTATAAGCAATGTCCTTTACTGAAAGAAGAATAGATTTAACAGGGTCTTTATTTGAAATTATCGAATTTTTAAAATCCTCAATGTGTTGTCTTTTATATTTTTCAGCTGAAAGAATGGTTTGTGTCATGGTTGATACTGCTTGAGTTGGAAATTTACCAATAGCAGCTTCTGCTGATAGCATCACGGTATCTGCACCCTGAAAAATTGCTGTAGCAATATCATTTATCTCTGCTCTTGTGGCAGTATTGTTTTCAATCATACTTTCTAACATTTGCGTGGCAACTATGACTGATTTTGAAAATTGAGAACATTTTTTTATTAGACTAAGCTGAACTTTGGGAACTTCACTATGACCAATATCAATTGCTAAATCTCCTCGAGCAATCATTATTGAGTCAGTTGCTTTTATAATGTTAATAATATTTTTTAAGGCGTGTTTGTTTTCTATTTTAGAAATTATACCCATATCTCTTTTTATTAATTTTCTTGTTTCTAATATAAGTTTTTCATTTTGCAGATAAGAAAGAGCAATCCAATTACAACCAAGTTTAATTGCGGTTTTAATATCTATTTTATCTTTAATTGTTAATTTGTTAAAAGAAATATCAAAATTAGGAATATGAATACTCTTATTGCTTTTCATGAGGCAGTTTTGACTTTTACAAATTGTTGTAACTGCTAGCCCTTTTTTACTAATGACCACAAAAGTAAATTTTCCATCATCGATTAATATCTTATTTCCTTTTTTTAATTTTTTAAGAATTTTTGGATAGGGAAAATTTATTCTTGAATTATCGCCAGTTTCTTTTTTTGAATCAAATATATATTTTTGATTATATTTAATTTTTTGATTATCATCTTTTATTTTGCCTACCCGAAGTTTTACTCCCTGTAAATCTGCTATTAACGCTATCTTTTTACTTGTAGACTTTTCAATTCTTCTAATTTTAGAAACAATTTTATTTATCCCATTTGTATTATGGCTAAAATTAATTCTAAATGCATCAACACCAAGATTCACGAGCTGTTTTAATTTAGAGTTGCTATAAATAGCTGGACCTAGAGTGGCAATGATTTTGGCTTTTTTTTCCATTAAGAGATTTTTATGTTATAACATCTCTTACCTCAAAAAAGAATATTTAAGAAAATTAAATTTAATGACTAAAAAAATTGGAATATTAACAAGTGGTGGAGATTGTGGTGGACTTAATGCAGCAATTAGGTCGATCTTTTATAGAGCAAAAAACAAATATAATATGGATGTTTTTGGCATAAAAGATGGGACAGCCGGTTTAATGCAAAGACCTGTTGCTGCAGTCCAATTAACTCACAAAACTTTTGGAGGATATCTTCTAAGACAAGGGGGTACTTTTTTAGGCTCAACAAACAAAGGTAATCCTTTTAAATTTCCATCTAATGACGGTAAATATATTGATAGATCAAAAGAAATAATCGAAGGCTACCATCAAATGAAATTAGACGGATTAATTATTATTGGTGGGGACGGAAGCATGCAAATCTTAAAAAAATTAGCTAAGGAAGGTGGTATGAAAATTGTTGCCATACCTAAGACAATCGATAATGACGTTGGAGCAACAGAAAGTTCTATTGGATTTCATACAGCTGTAGATGTTGCAACACAAGCTTTAGACAATCTTCAATCAACAGCAGCGAGTCATAGAAGATCTATGATACTCGAAGTTATGGGTAGGGATGCAGGACATATAGCACTTAACGCAGGTATAGCAGGTGGTGCCGATGTTATTTTAATACCTGAAATAAAATATTCTATAGATGGAATAATTAAGAAATTAAATTCTATGAAAAAACATGACATACAGCATTCATTAATTATTGTAGCAGAAGCTGTAAAGAAAGAGGATGGTAGTACTGTCTTACATAAATATATGGACGGCGAACAAAGGTTGGGTGGAATAGGAGATTACATTGCTCAAGAAATAATGAAAAAAACTGATGTTGAGTGTAGAGTAACTACTTTAGGGCACGTACAACGTGGAGCCCCGCCAACCGCTAGTGATAGAATTTTAGCAAGTGCATTCGGTGTTTATGCTGTTGATTTATTAAATCAAAAAAAATTTGATCGAATGGTTGCATGGAAAGATAGAAAAGTTGTTGATGTTCCTATAGATGAAGGAATTAGCACCTACAAAAATGTTGAAAGAAAAGATTCTTTAGTAGAAACAGCATTATCTTTAGACATTTACATAGGAGACGACATTTAATGATAGATAAGAATTTAAATAA
>JAOIST010000013.1 GCA_028222435.1 Candidatus Pelagibacter sp.
CTTTCAAAGAAGTAGTTAATATAAAATTCAGTGAATGGTAGTTTTAAAATTATAAATTCTTGAAAAAAATGTAGCCCTTTAGAAAGAGTAATAATAATTACTAAAAACAAAATAAGCGAGTTGTAAAAACCAAAAGAAACGTTGTTTTTTATTAAAGGTTTTTTTTCATCTTCTTTGAGTGAAATTCCATGTTTTTTTGCTAAATATTCTGGAGAGTATAAATTTATTTCTCTAGATTTTTTTAATCTTTTTTTCTTTGTTTTATTTGTAGTTGGTAAAGCTGTTGTTTTTTTTACTTTAATTTTTTTTTCTAAAATATTTTTTTTTATATCCTCGTTTATTGGAAATTGTTTCCATTTGTTTCCACAAGAACCACATTGAACCACTCTACCAGCTGGTGTTATAGCTTGATCAGGTACAACAAACTTCTTTTCACATGAATTACAGCTTAAAATCATAATATTTAATATTACTGTTATTTATCTAAATTATATCAGTTTTTAAATACTTTTTTACTTTATTAAATTTTTATTGTATATCTCCAATTTATTTAATAGGGCGGTTAGCTCAGTTGGTAGAGCATCTCGTTTACACCGAGAGGGTCATAGGTTCGAGTCCTTTACCGCCCACCATTAAATTCAATAACTGTGGGGGTGTAGCTCAGTTGGTTAGAGCGCCTGCCTGTCACGCAGGAGGTCGCCGGTTCGAGCCCGGTCACTCCCGCCACATTTTATAGAAAATTGAGATTTATTATCAACAAAAGTGCTACCTTAGATACCTGTACAGTTTAAATTTTAATGCTATAAAAGACTTAAATTAATATAAGAACCCTTAAGCTTTAAAGTATTGAGGTAGGTATTGATTAAACAATGATTTACAACTTTTTATCAGACTATTTATCTATAATAATTTTTTTATTTATTTCAATATTTTTAAGTATAGGTTTTGTTGTAGCAAATTATTTAGCATCACCATCTAATCCTGATCCAGAAAAATTATCTGCTTATGAATGTGGATTTGAAGCTTTTGATGACTCAAGAATGGAATTTGATGTTAGATTTTATCTAGTAGCAATACTCTTTATTATATTTGACTTAGAAATAGCATTTCTTTTTCCTTGGGCTATTTCCCTTGGAGGAATAGGCTCTCTTGGTTTTTGGTCAATGATGTTTTTTTTAGGAGTTTTAACAATAGGTTTTATTTATGAATGGAAAAAGGGAGCCTTGGAATGGGAATAAAAATAGACACGCTTTCAAGCAAACAAAAAGAAATACCTGAAGAGTTTAAAGATCTTGCAAAAGATTTTGCTGAAAAAGGTTTTATAACAACATCAACTGATAATTTAATAAACTGGGCAAGAACAGGATCTTTACATTGGATGACTTTTGGTCTTGCTTGTTGTGCGGTGGAGATGATGCAAACATCGATGCCAAGGTATGATCTAGAAAGATTTGGTGCCGCACCAAGGGCGTCACCTAGACAATCTGATGTGATGATTGTAGCTGGAACTTTAACAAATAAAATGGCTCCAGCTTTAAGAAAAGTTTATGATCAAATGCCAGAGCCTAGATATGTTATATCCATGGGTAGCTGTGCCAATGGAGGTGGCTATTATCACTATTCTTATTCTGTAGTAAGAGGATGTGATAAAATTGTTCCAGTTGATATTTATGTCCCCGGGTGCCCTCCTTCAGCAGAAGCATTACTATATGGAATTTTACAACTTCAAAAAAAGATTAGACGAGAAGGTTCATTAAAAAGATAAAAAATGATATCAAAATTACAAAATCTTGAAAAAATAATTAATTCTGAACTTTCGAGTAAAGTTCTTAACTCAGCTATTAGCAATGAAGAACTTTTAATTGAAATTGGCGATAATGACTTGGTGGAGGTTATTCAATTTTTGAAAGCAAATGAAAATTGTAAATTTAAGCAGTTAATAGATATTGCAGGTGTAGATTACCCAGAAAATGAAAAAAGATTTGAATTAATCTATCTTTTTTTATCTCATGAAAATAATACAAGAATAAAACTTTTAATTAAAATTGAAATTGATCAAACAATGAATTCTATAACTAAAATTTTTCCATCAGCTAATTGGATGGAGAGAGAAGTTTTTGATATGTATGGAATCAAATTTAAAAATCATCCTGATCTTAGAAGAATCTTAACAGACTATGGTTTTAAAGGTTACCCTTTAAGAAAAGATTTTCCTTTAACTGGTTTTAACGAAGTTAGATACAGCGAAAAAGATAAAAAAGTAATTTATGAACCAGTTAAACTCGAGCAAAACTATAGAAATTTCGATTTTGAAAGCCCTTGGGAAGGCACAAAATATATTAAAGAAATAAAAAACTCTGATAAAAATGACAAAAAAAACTAAATCGCTAAGTTTAAATTTTGGCCCACAGCATCCTGCCGCACATGGTGTGTTAAGATTGATATTAGAACTTGATGGAGAAGTAGTTGAAAAAGCTGATCCTCATATAGGTTTACTTCATAGAGGCACAGAAAAATTAATTGAACAAAAAACTTATACTCAAGCGCTACCTTATTTTGACAGGTTAGATTATGTGGCTCCAATGAACCAAGAGCATGCTTTTGCTTTAGCTGCGGAAAAGTTATTGAAAGTAGAAGTACCAATTCGAGCAAAATATATAAGAGTAATTTTTTGTGAAATTGGGAGGATTTTAAGCCACATATTAAATGTAACGACTCAAGCTTTAGATGTTGGAGCGCTAACACCTTCTTTGTGGGGTTTTGAAGAGAGAGAAACTTTAATGACGTTTTACGAAAGAGCTTCTGGCTCAAGATTGCACGCTAACTATTTTAGAACAGGAGGAGTACATAAAGACGTTCCGTTAAAACTTGTAGATGATATAGAGAAATTTTGTAAATCTTTTCCAAAAATTATAGACGATCTTGAGGGTTTGCTTACAGATAATCGTATTTTTAAACAACGTAATGTCGAAATTGGAATTGTAACAAAAAAAGAAGCTTTGGATCATAGTTTTTCAGGAGTCATGTTGAGAGGTTCGGGAATACCTTGGGATTTAAGAAAATCTCAACCTTATGAAGTTTATAAAGATTTAGATTTTAAAATCCCTGTTGGAAAAAATGGAGATTGTTACGATAGGTATTTATGTAGAATTGAAGAAATGAGGGAAAGTGTAAAAATCATTCTCCAATGTATTGAAAAACTTCCTAAAGGTCCTGTTAAATCTATTGATAACAAAATTTCACCACCTAATAGAGACGATATAAAACAATCGATGGAGGCTTTAATACATCATTTTAAATTATTTACAGAAGGATACAGGGTTCCTAAGGGAGATGTTTATACTGCTGTTGAAGCTCCAAAAGGAGAATTTGGAGTATATTTAATTTCAGACGGTAGCAACAAACCTTATAGATGCAAGATAAGAGCCCCTGGTTTTTCTCACCTTCAAGCTATGGACTATTTAATACGAGGTCATATGTTAGCAGACGTACCGGCAGTTTTAGGTTCATTAGATATAGTTTTTGGAGAGGTTGACCGATGAGTGTAAAAAAAGTTCATGGTGATCAACCAAAAGATTTCAAATTTTCTTCTGAGAATTTAAAAAAAGCTGAAGAAATTTTAAAAAAATATCCAGTCAAAAATAAAAAAAGTGCGGTTATGCCTTTATTATATCTTGCTCAAAGACAAAACCAAAATTGGATACCTTTAGCGGCAATGAAGTATATAGCGAACTATTTATCGATGCCTTATATTTCTGTATATGAGGTAGCAACTTTTTATTCAATGTATAACTTAGCTCCAGTTGGCAAGCATTTTGTACAGGTTTGCACAACAACCCCGTGTTTAATAAGAGGAGCTGAAAAAATAGTTAAATTATGCAAAGAAAAGATTTCTCCAAATGAAAATGAAGTTTCAGCAAAAGGAAACTGTTCTTGGATAGAAGTTGAATGTTTGGGAGCCTGTGTGAGTGCTCCAATGATACAAATTAATGACGATTATTATGAAGATTTAGATGAAAAAAGTGCAAGGGAAATATTAGATTCTTTAATTAAAGACAAACCTTTAAAACCCGGTTCATACAGAGGTAGAAAAAATACCTCTCCAGAAAATAAAATTAATATTAATGGAGAAAAACATGCTTAAGAAAGAAGATAAAATATTTAGAAACCTTTATAACGATTTTGGTTGGGACATAGATAATTCAATCAAAAGAGATGATTGGAAAGATACAAAAGAATTAATTTCAAAAGGTCGTGATTGGATTATAAATGAAGTTAAGACCTCTGAACTAAGAGGAAGAGGCGGCGCGGGTTTTTCAACTGGACTTAAATGGTCATTTGCTCCAAAAGACGTTGGTTCAAGACCTCATTACTTAGTTATAAATGCTGATGAGTCAGAACCTGGTACATGTAAAGATAGAGATATTTTAAGATTTGAGCCTCAAAAATTAATTGAAGGATGTTTAATTGCAGGCTTTGCTGTTAATGCTCATGTTTGTTATATTTATATAAGAGGAGAATATTTTAACGAAGGTAAAAGGTTACAAGAAGCAATTGATCAAGCTTATGAGAAAAAATATTTAGGCAAAAATGCATGTGGATCAGGTTGGGACTTTGATATCCACATTCATTATGGTGCTGGTGCTTATATTTGTGGCGAGGAAACAGCTTTGTTAGAAAGTATTGAAGGAAATAAAGGGCAACCAAGATTAAAACCTCCTTTTCCAGCTCTAGTTGGTTTATATGGATGTCCTACAATAGTTAACAATGTAGAAACTATAGCTGTAGTCCCAACAATCTTAAGAAGAGGTGGTAAATGGTTTTCTTCAATTGGAAAACCCAAAAATACGGGTACTAAAATTTTTTGTATATCTGGAAATGTAAATTCTCCATGCAATGTCGAAGAGGAAATGGGGATACCTTTAAAAGACTTAATTGAAAAATACGCTGGAGGAGTCATAGGTGGTTGGGATAATCTTCAAGCAGTCATTCCAGGGGGCTCATCAATGCCTTTACTACCAAAAAAAATTTGTGACACAATTACTATGGATTTTGACTCTTTGATTGCAAACAAAAGTGGCTTAGGAACAGCAGGGATAGTAGTTATTAACAAAGATCAAGATATCGTTGAATGCATGGCTAGAATAGCAAGGTTTTATAAACACGAAAGCTGTGGTCAATGCACTCCATGCAGAGAAGGTTCAGGATGGATGTGGAGGATTTTAGATAGAGTAGTTAAACGAAAAGCAACTTACAGTGATGTAGAACTACTTTCAGATGTAACAAAACAGATTGAAGGTCATACTATTTGTGCTTTTGGAGAAGGTTCAGCTTGGCCAGTCCAAGGTTTACTAAGACACTTCAGGAAAGAAGTTGAAAGCCGATGCAGAGAAGAACCTTTAATAAAGAAAAAATTAAACAATCCTTACTTAGTAGATCAACATTTGCTGGAGAATAAAAATGCCTAAGATTACTATAAACGGAAAAGAAATTGAGTTTGAAAAAGGGATGACAGTTTTGCAAGCTTGTGAGCTTGCTGATGTAGAAATACCAAGATTTTGCTATCATGAAAAACTTTCAATAGCTGGAAACTGTAGAATGTGTCTTGTTGAAATGGAAAAATCTCCTAAACCTATAGCTTCTTGTGCAATGCCTGCTGCCGAAGGAATGAATATTAAAACTAATACCTCGTTAGTAGAAAAAGCCAGAAAAGGTGTTATGGAATTTTTGTTAGCCAACCATCCTCTGGATTGTCCAGTTTGTGATCAAGGTGGAGAATGTGATTTGCAAGACCAATCCTTATATTATGGTGTAGATAAATCTAGGTTTGTTGAAAATAAAAGAGATGTAAAAGAAAAATATATGGGTCCGTTGATAAAAACTCAAATGACAAGATGTATACATTGTACACGATGCGTAAGATTTGCAACCGAGGTAGCTGGAGTCCCGGAAATTGGAGCGATTGGTAGAGGTGAAAATATGGAAATTACAACTTACTTAGAAAAGTCAATGGAGTCAGAGCTATCAGCTAACGTGATAGATTTGTGTCCAGTTGGAGCCTTAACTTCAAAACCATACGCTTTTGAAGCAAGACCATGGGAACTAAAAAAGACTGAGAGTATTGATGTGATGGATGCGGTCGGTTCAAATATAAGAGTTGATACCTACAATTGGGAAGTTAAAAGAATTTTGCCAAGATTAAACAATGAAATTAATGAAGAGTGGATTTCAGATAAAACAAGATATTCTTGTGACGGACTTTTAAAACAGAGATTAGATGTTCCTTACATAAAAAAAGAGAATAAATTACAAAAATCGAGTTGGGATGAAACTATAAATCTTTTAGTTGAAAAAATACAATCGTTTAAACCAGAAGAAATAGCAGGACACATTGGAGACATGGTTAATATGGAAACTGCTCTGGGATTTAAAAAATTATTTAAGATATTTAAAAGCAAAAATATAGAATTTAGAGAAAAAAATTTCTACATAAATCCATCTGAAAAAATGAATTATATTTTTAATTCCTCAATATCTGGAATTGAAGAATCTGATTTGATTTTATTAATTGGAACAAATCCAAGATATGAGGCAACAATTTTAAATGCGAGAATTAGAAAAGCCTTTGTTCAAAGAAAAGTTCCTATTTTCTCAATAGGCAATCCAGGAGACTTGACCTACGATTATAATATCATTGGTAGCAAAACCGATGATATAAAAAAAATAATTAATAATGAAAATGATATTTCAAAAAAAATTTTATTAGCAAAAAAACCCATCATCATTATTGGAGAGTCAGCTTTAGAATTAAAAAGTGGAAAATATATCTTTGAAGAATTAAAAAAATTTTTAGTTAATAACAATTTAATTAATGAAAATTGGAATGCATTAAATATACTTACTCAAAATGCCTCAACAGTAGGTCTACTTGACTTAAAAATTTTACCGACTGAAAAAGAAGATAATTCATCTTTCTTTAACAATTTAAATAATAAGAAATTCAAATTTTTATATTTAATGTCCTCAGACAATCTTGATTTTAAAAAGGATAATGAATTTATTGTCTATCAAGGAAGCCATGGGGACAGAGGAGCAGAATTAGCTGATATTATTTTACCTAGTGCAACTTATACAGAGGAAAATGGTTTATATGAAAATTTGGAAGGCAGATTGCAAGAATGCAAGAAAGCCTCTTACCCAATTGGTGAAGCTTTAGAAAATTGGACAATTTTTAATAAAATTATTAAATCAATGGGTCAACAAGAAGAATTATCTAATTTTGATCAACTAAGAAAAGAAGTTTTAAGTAATATTCCTAATTTTTCCAAAATAAATGAATTACCCGAATACACAGAAACAAAAAATTCTAATATTGAGGCAAGTTTTATTAGTGAAGAAGTTTTAATAAGAGAGATTGATTATTATTATTCAAATTCTATTTCTAGATCTTCAAAAACAATGAGTGAGTGTAGACAAATAAGACAAAAAATAAAAAAAGATGGAACTAATGGTTAATGTTTGAATATATTGAAATCTTAGGACAAGAAATTTATAAAATTTTATTTCTATTAGTGCCAATACTTGTTTCTGTAGCTATGATTGTATGGCTAGATAGAAGAGTTTGGGGTTTAGTTCAAAAAAGAAAAGGTCCAAATGTAGTAGGTCCGTTTGGTTTACTTCAAACTGTAGCCGATGCATTAAAGTATATTTTCAAAGAAATAATTATACCGGCTAGTGCCAATAAAGCTGTTTTTATTTTAGCCCCAATTGTAACAATGACTCTTGCCCTGGTTGCTTGGGCAGTAATCCCAATGAGTGAAGATTTTGTATTAGCAGATATAAATGTCGGAATTTTGTATTTATTCGCAGTTTCATCTCTTGGTGTTTATGGAATAATTATGGGCGGATGGGCTTCAAATTCAAAATATCCATTCCTCGGAGCTATAAGATCTGCAGCTCAAATGGTTTCTTACGAAGTCTCAATTGGAATTATAATAATTAACGTTCTGCTATGTGTTGGATCATTAAATTTAAAAGATATTGTTATAGCACAAAAAGATCTATGGTATGTAGTCCCTCTTTTTCCAATGTTTGTAATTTTTTTTATTTCTGCTTTAGCAGAAACTAATCGACCACCGTTTGATTTACCTGAAGCAGAAGCAGAACTAGTTGCTGGATATCAAACAGAATATTCAGGAATGATGTACGCCATGTTTTGGTTGGGGGAATACGCAAACATACTTTTAATGTGCGCAATGGGCTCAATTTTATTTTTAGGTGGATGGTTGCCTATTATCGATATTTACCCAATAAATTTAATTCCAGCTCCAATATGGATGATCATAAAAATTTTATTTTTATTTTTTTTATTTGCCTTAATAAAAGCAATTGTGCCTAGGTATCGATATGATCAGTTAATGAGATTAGGATGGAAAATTTTACTACCATTTTCTCTATTATATTTAGTTTTAACAGCAAGTTTTTTATTTTACTTTGACAAACTACCTAAAGGAAACTTTTAATGACATTTGTTAGAATTTTTAAAACTATTTTTTTAGTAGAATTTATAATTGGTTTAACAATGGCTGTTAAAGAAATGTTTAAAAAATCAAAAACAATAAACTACCCTTTTGAAAAGGGCCATATTAGTCCCCGTATGAGAGGTGAGCATGCTTTAAGAAGATATTCTAATGGCGAAGAAAGATGTATTGCATGTAAACTTTGCGAAGCGGTTTGTCCAGCTCAAGCAATAACTATTGAGTCATCAGAAAGAGCTGATGGAAGTAGAAAAACAACTAGATATGATATTGACATGCTAAAATGTATTTATTGTGGACTCTGTCAAGAGTCTTGTCCAGTTGATGCGATTGTTCAAGGGCCGAATTTTGAGTTTGCAACAGAAACAAGAGAAGAACTTTATTATAATAAAGAAAAACTATTAGATAATGGAGATAGATGGGAGTCTGTTTTAGCAAAAAATATAAAATTAGATAAACCTTATAGATAAATGTTAGCTCACTCCATTTTTTTTTATTTTTTTTCAGTAATAGCAATCTTCTCTTCCTTAATGGTTATTACATCAAGAAACACTGTTAATTCAGTTTTCTTTTTGATTTTAGATTTTATATCAGTCGGGTGTCTTTTTATAATGGTTGGTGCTGAATTTTTAGGTATGATAATCTTAATTGTTTATGTAGGAGCTGTAGCAGTATTATTTTTATTTGTTGTAATGATGCTAAATGTAGCTGAACAGAAACAATCTTGGTTTATTGGAAAGAAATCAACTCACATTCCTATTGGATTAATTGTCAGTGTTTTAATTCTTTTAGAATTATTGGTTGTGGTTGGCGGATGGAAATATAAGGACGACCTCATGTCTAGTAGTACGTTGAATTTATCAGACATATCTAATACCCATCAGTTAGGTTTAGTAATGTACACTGATTACATTCTTTTTTTTCAATTGGCTGGGATAATACTTTTACTATCCATGATTGGAGCAATTTTGCTAACCTTTAGAAAAAGGGAAGGCGTAAAAAAACAGAGTTACTTTAATCAAATATCTAGAGATTCTTCTTCGTCGATTGAACTCAAAGAGGTAGATTCTAATAAAGGAGTAAAAATTGATGATTGAAATAGGACTTGGTCATTATTTATCTTTAGGTGCTATTATATTTTTTTTAGGTGTTATAGGCATTTTCTTAAATAGAAAAAATGTAATTGTTATTTTAATGTCGATAGAATTAATTTTGCTAGCAGTAAATATTAATTTAATTTCATTTTCAATTTTTTCAGGAGACATAGTTGGACAAATTTTTACAATGCTGATTTTGACTGTTGCCGCAGCCGAAGCAGCTATTGGTTTAGCCATTATTGTCATTTACTACAGAAACAAAGGATCAATAAGAGTTGAAGATATACATGGAATGAAAGGTTAAATGGAATACGCAATAATTTTTCTTCCTCTAGTTGGCTCAATTATAGGTTATTTAGGAAGATCATTAATTAAATATTTTTCTGAAGTAGTTACTAGCTTGTTCGTATGCTTGTCGGCCATTTTTTCTATAATTTTATTTTGGAACGGTATTCAAAATAACTCATATGGAAACTATAAAATTTTTGAATGGGTTAGCTCAGGAAGTTTTATTGCAAATTGGTCAATCAACATAGATCCTCTAAGTTCAGTGATGCTAGTTGTAGTAACTTTTGTTTCTGCATTAGTACACATTTATTCAATCGGTTATATGAGTCACGACCCTCATAAATCAAGATTTATGTCTTATTTATCTTTGTTTACCTTTTCTATGTTAGCTCTCGTTGTTTCAGATAATTTTTTACAATTGTTTTTTGGCTGGGAAGGAGTTGGACTTTGTTCTTACCTATTAATTGGATTTTGGTATAAAAAAGAAAGCGCCAACAATGCAGCAATCAAAGCATTCATTGTAAATAGAGTAGGAGACTTTGGTTTAGCAATAGGAATTTTCATAATATTTTTTTATTTTGGCACAATAAACTTTCAAGAAGTTTTTAATTTAGCTCCTCAATTTTTAGAAAAAAAATTAGTATTTTTTGGATTAGAATCATCTTTAATTACATTAATTTGTGTATTTTTATTTATTGGCGCGATGGGAAAATCAGCTCAATTTTTATTACATACCTGGTTGCCGGATGCAATGGAAGGTCCTACACCTGTTTCAGCTTTAATTCATGCGGCAACAATGGTCACAGCAGGGGTTTTTCTAGTTGTAAGATGTTCCCCGTTGTTTGAATACTCTCAAACCGCTTTAAACTTAGTAACTATTGTTGGAATGATCACTGCAATCTTCGCCGCATCAGTTGCTTTAGTTCAAAATGATATAAAAAAAATTGTGGCCTATTCAACTTGCAGTCAATTAGGATACATGTTTTTTGCCGCTGGAGTAGGTGCGTACCATGTAGCAATGTTTCATCTTTTTACCCACGCTTTTTTTAAAGCTCTATTATTTTTAGGATCAGGTTCAGTAATACATGCTTTTAAAGACGAACAAGACATTCGAAACATGGGAGGGATTAGAAAAAAACTTCCTTATACATATATTTTTATGTTGATAGGAACTTTAGCCCTAACTGGATTTCCATTTTTATCTGGTTTTTATTCAAAAGATGCAATTATTGAGTTTGCTTATTTAAGAAATTCATCTCTTGGAAATTACGCAGCTACAATTGGAATTTTAACTGCATTTTTAACATCAATATATTCATGGAGACTATTTTTTAAAACTTTTCATGGATCTTATAATAACAAAAAGACACCAATTAACCAAACTCATGAGTCTCCTGTTATTATGTTGGCTCCATTATTTTTTTAAGTATCGGAGCAATTTTTGCAGGTTATTTTTTTAAAGAAACATTTATCGGCCATCATAGTAATGATTTTTGGAATGGATCAATATTTTTCTTAAATGAAATAAAACATAGTTCAATTCCTTTATGGTTTTTATTGTTAACACCAATTTTAGTAGTGTTATCTATTCCAATTTCGTATTATTATTTTATTTCTAATACAAATATTTTAGAAGAATTTAAAAAAACGAACTCCCCACTTTATAACTTTCTATTAAATAAATGGTTTATCGATGAGTTATATGACGTGCTTTTTGTAAATCCTTCAAAAAAAATTGGATCATTTTTTTGGAAACAAGGAGATCAAGGATTTATTGATAGATTTGGTCCAGATGGAATATCAAAATTAATAAAAAAACTTTCTAATAAAGCAGGACTATTTCAAACTGGATTTATATACGATTACGCGTTTGCAATGTTAATTGGATTAACGATATTACTTACTTATTTAATTTT
>JAOIST010000014.1 GCA_028222435.1 Candidatus Pelagibacter sp.
TAATGTTTCAAAAAGAGCTAGCTCAAAAAATTATTGGTAAGTATCCGTCAAAAGATTACGGTCGATTATCTATTATTACTGGTTTTAAATTGCAAGTGGTTAAAAAATTTTTGGTATCTTTTAATTGTTTTTTTCCAAAACCTAAAGTAACTTCTATGGTTATACATTTTAAACCGCATAAAAAATATAAATTTAATATAAAAGAGTTATCTAATCTAGAAAAAATTACTAATATACTTTTTTCAAACAGAAGAAAAAAGATTAATAAAAATATTAAAAAAATACTTGAAACAAATAAAATGAATCAAATTCGAGATTTAAATACTAATCTAAGAGCAGAAAATCTTGCTCCAGAAATATTTTACAAAATTACTGAACTTTACGAAATGAACTAGAAAGATTTTTTTTGTAACTTGTTATAATTTTTTCTATTTGCTTAAAACATACTTCCAGATTTTTATTAATGATTATGTAATCGTAATCCTTCCAATGTTTTACATCTTCATCAAATGAATTAAATCTTTTTTCAATCTCTTCTTTGGTATTTTGATCCCTATTTAATAATCTTTTCTTAAGTTCTGATTTAGAGTCAGTTATTAAATACAATTTTACCAATTTAAGCTCTTTAAATTTAGATAATTGCTTTGTTCCCTGCCAATCAATATCAAATATAATGTCATTTTTTTTTAAAATTTTATCTACATTTTTTTTTAATGTTCCATAATAATTGTCAAATATTTTAGCGTATTCATAAAATTCTTTATCATTTATCAAATCTTCAAATTTTTTTTTAGTAATAAAATTATAATCTACACCATTTACTTCATTTGATCTTGGTGGTCTAGTTGTGTGAGAAACTGAGATCTTAAAATTATTGTATTTTTGTTGCAATTTTTTTGTGAGGGTGGTTTTACCTGCGCCAGATGGTGAAGATAAAATTACCATTATATTTTCACCTGCAGGCGTCATTTAAATTGTAATTGGTTGATATAAAATTAACTTGATTTACTCTCTATAAATTTAATTGCATCACCAACTGTTAAAATTTTTTCTGCCTCACTATCGGAAATTTCAGAACCAAATTCTTCCTCGAAGGCCATCACGAGCTCTACTGTATCTAAACTATCAGCGCCTAAATCATCTATAAAGCTTGATTCTTCAGTCACTTTTTCCTCCTCTATACCAAGGTGATCTGCAACAATTTTTTTTATTTTTCCTTTAACATCTTCTGACATGAAATCCTTTCTAATTTATTATTTTCTTAATAGATTATTAATAGAAATTGTCAAGCCATATACATTCCACCATTAACATGTATGGTTTCACCATTTATATACTTAGCGAAATCGGATGCTAAAAAGGCCACACAGTTAGATACATCTTCACCAGTTCCGAGTTCTCCAGCGGGAATTTTATTAATTAGATTTTTTTTAAATTCTTCACTTATTTTATCCGTCATATCTGTTTTTATAAACCCAGGAGAAACACAGTTAATATTAATATTTTTTTTAGCATACTCTAAAGCCAAACTTTTTGAAAAAGCTACAATGCCTGCCTTTGATGCGGCATAATTTGCTTGGCCTAGATTACCAGTGTGTCCTACAATTGATGTTATATTAATTATTTTTCCATATTTTTTTTTTAACATTTTTTTTATTGCGTATTTGCACATTAAAAATGATGAGGTTAGATTTATATCTAGAACTTTTTTCCAATTTTCTTCATTTAATCTTATTGATAAGTTGTCAAGGGTAATACCTGCGTTGTTGATCAAAATATCTAATCCTCCTAATTTTTCATTAATTATTTCAATAAAATTTTCTATTTTATCATGTTCGTTTAATTTAAATTTTTCTACTATTATATTGGGGTAAATTTTTTTTAAACTATTTAGTTTTTCTTCATTTGTGCCAGTGGCTACAATCTTTGATCCAAAATTATTAAATTTTTCTACTAAAGAATTGCCTATGCCTCCAGTGGCTCCAGTAATTATAACTTTTTTATTTTTTAAATTCATTGTTTAAAGTTTTAATATCATCAATAGAATTAATTGAAAAGCAATTTACATTTTTTATTGTTCTTTTAACCATTCCAGTTAATATTTTTCCTGGACCTATTTCTATAAAATTTTTAGTATTATTTTTATAGATTTTAATCACACTTTCTCTCCATCTTACTGTTGAAGAAATTTGTTTAATTAATAGCTCTTTAATAATATCTGAATTAGTTTCAGGGCAAGCTGTAACATTGTTAACAATTTTAAATTGTGGGTTTATAAATTTAGTACTTAAAATTTTTTCACGCATAATTTCTGTGGCAGGTTTCATGAGTGTGCAATGAAATGGAGCACTTACTTTTAATGGTATTGATTTTATTTTTTTTTCTTTTAAAAATGCTTTAAAGTTTTCAATTTTTTCTATGTTTCCACTTATTATTACTTGACCATCAGCATTATCGTTTGCTATTTCACAAACACCTTCAAATTTATTTTGAGACTTAAGTAAATCGATAATATTTTCGATCTTGACTCCTAAAACCGCAATCATGCCACCCTTACCTACTGGCACTGCTTCTTGCATTGCCTTTCCTCGTTCATGAAGTAAGTATAAGGCGTCAGCAAAATTTAAAGATTCTGAGCAGACTAGCGCGCTATATTCTCCCAATGAATGACCGGCAAAATATTTAAAATCACTAAAATCAAAACCAAACTCCATTTTTAAAACATTAAAAATTGAGTAACTAACTGTTAAAATTGCAGGTTGGGTATTTTTGGTTAATTGTAATTCGTTTTCAGGCCCTTCAAGAATTATTTTAGAAATAGGATAATTTAATTTTTCATCAGCTTCTTTAAAAATTTTTTTTACAAGATCGAATTTGGTATAAAATTCAGATCCCATACCTACTACTTGTGATCCTTGTCCTGGAAATAATAAAGCGCTCATTTATATAAGTTTTTTAATAATTATTAGTATTGATATAAATATTAATTATAGTATAAACCAGCTTTTATAAATATTAATAAATGCTTAATTAACTTAATAAATCATGGCTTTTTACGAAAACACTCTTTTAGCTAAACAAGATTTAGCTGATAAGGATTTGAAAGATATTAAAGAGAAGTATAATAACCTAATTAACACTTCCTCAGGCAAAGTATTAAAAATTGAAGAATGGGGTCTACTTAATTTAGCAAAAAAAATTAAGAATTATAAAAAAGCATTTTATATTCATTATAAATTTGAAGGTGATAGAAAAACAATTAATGAAATAAATAGTAAAATTAAAATAGATAGATCAATAATAAGACATTTGACAATCAAGTATAAAAAACTAGATACGAATAAAGAATTTTTTAAAAAAGATAATTAAATAATGAAAAAGAAAAACAAAAAATTTCAAAAAAGGGGATCTAATCCTTTAAATAAGTTGAGCTTATTTCAAAAAAATGATGGAAAATTTTCAAAAAAATGTCCACTTTCTATTAAAGACGCACCTTTGATTGATTATAAAAACATCAACTTATTAAAAAAATATGTATCAGATAACGGTAAAATTTTATCTTCAAGGATTACTTCAGTGTCATATAATAAACAGAGAAAGCTTAATAGAGAAATTAAAAAAGCAAAAATTTTAGGGCTAATATAAAATGGAAATTATTTTATTAGAAAATATTTTCAACTTAGGCAAAGTCGGAGATAAGGTAAATGTTAAAAATGGTTATGGTAGAAATTTTCTTTTAAAACAAGGAAAAGCTTTAAGGTTTAATAATGAAAATCAAGAATTAGTAAATAAAAAAAAAGATGAGTTAAATAAAAAAAACTCTGAACTTAAAAATAAATTTAAAGAAATTGCTAAACTAGTTCACGGGAAAACTTTTATATTTTATAAAGAGAGCAAGGATAATGGAGAGTTATATGGTGCGGTAAAACCAAAAGAGATTTCAAGTTTAATTAAGGAAAAAACGCAAGCTGAGGTAACTCCATCTCAAATTATTTTAAAAGAAGCTCTTAACAAAAACGGTTTATTTAAAGCCAATATTAATTTTCACTCTGAAGTAAATGCTGAAATTTCTATTAAAATAGATAAAATACAATCAAAATAACTTTTCCACAGACCTTAAAAAAAGGTGTGTAACTTTTTTCTTTATTGGCAGGCTTGTTAGCATATTATTTGTTTCAAAATAAATGCAACCAATTAAATTTAGCCCAGAAAATAAACAACCATCTAATTTAGAGGCCGAACAAGCTCTTCTAGGTTCAATATTAGTAAATAATGATATCATAGATGAAGTTTCTACCTTAATAAACTCGAATATATTTTATGATCCTGCACATGTAAAAATTTATGAAGTGATTGAAAGTTTAAATAACAAAGGAATGATAGCAAATCCAATAACTCTTAAAAATTTTTTTGAAAAAGACAATATGCTTAATGAAGTCGGTGGTACAGAATACTTAGTTAAGCTTACTAGATTTTCTGGATCAACAAAACAAGCTGTTGATTATGCAAAAATTATTCATGAAATGTATTTGCGCAGACAATTAATTCAAATTTCTGATAAACTATCAATTGATACTTTAAATGCTAATTCAGAAGAACAAAATGCTGAGACAATAATTGAAAGTACTGAAAAATCTTTATTTGATTTAGCTGAAAGAGGAAGTTTTTCACAATCATTCTTAAAATTTAATCAAGCTCTAGATCAAACTATTGAAATGGCAACTTTAGCTATGCAGAATGATCAAGGAATTGTTGGTGTTCCTACGGGTCTTACTGATTTAGATGAAAAATTAGGAGGTTTACATAAATCTGATCTAGTTATTCTTGCAGGAAGACCTTCTATGGGTAAGACAGCTTTAGCAACCAACATTGCATATAATGCAGCACAACATATTTTAAAAAGACAAGAAAAATCATCAATAGCTTTTTTTTCTTTGGAAATGTCTTCAGAACAGTTATCAACTAGAATTCTCTCAGAACAGGCAAGAATAAAATCAGACGATATTAGAAGGGGGAAAGTTACTGAAGAAGAAATTAACAGATATATTGAAACATCTCGAAATATTTATAATCTACCGCTCTATATTGATGAAACTCCTGCTATCACTATAGCCACATTAAGTAACAGAGCTAGGAGAATTAAAAGATTATTTGGCTTAAGTTTAATTGTTGTCGATTACATTCAGTTAATGAGGTCTAACTCGAATAAAAACGATAATAGGGTCCAAGAAATTTCTGAAATTACTCAAGGGCTAAAAGCGCTTGCAAAAGAACTCTCTGTACCTGTTCTAGCTTTATCTCAATTATCAAGAGCTGTTGAACAGAGAGATGATAAGCAGCCTCAACTAGCTGATTTAAGAGAGTCAGGATCAATTGAACAAGACGCAGATGTAGTAATGTTTGTATACAGAGAAGCTTATTATCTAGAAAGAAAACAGCCAAAATTAGGTTCAATTGAACATGCTGAATGGCAATCCAAAATGAATGATGTAAATGGATTAGCAGATATAATATTAGGCAAACAAAGACACGGACCTACTGGAACTATTAAAGTAGAGTTTGAGGGAATTTATACAAAATTCAAAGATTTAAGCAGAAATTAATCTCAATTTTTTCTTTAGTTATAAAATAATTAGGATATATCTGAAATATTCACATGATAAGTGGTATTTATAAAAGAATAATTACAGATTTTTCAAAAATAACGCTGCTTTTTCTGTCGGCTTTAATCGTTTTCTCACTTTACCAATCTAAAAACTTTAATTTAGATGCATCATCAGACGCACTCTTACTCGAAGGAGACCCTGATCTTAAATATCTAAGAGAAGTAAATAAGACCTACGGTACTAAAGATTTTTTAGTATTGACATATTCCCCTATTAATAAATTTACAAATAAAGAAACAATTCTCAATCTTCAACTTCTTAAATCAAAAATTGAAAAACTATCTTGGGTAGATAGTGTAATGACTATAATTGATGTACCTTTGTTAAAAAGCACAGATGAAAATTTATTAGACAGACTTAAAAATTACAAAACATTGGCTTATCCAGAGATTGATAGGGAAAGAGGTTTCGA
This sequence comes from Candidatus Pelagibacter sp., assembly GCA_028222435.1. The sequence continues at coordinate 6,079 of JAOIST010000014.1, forward strand.
AGAAATCATAAATAGTCCCATTTATAAAAATTATGTCATCAGCGAAGATGGTAAAACATCAGGTATTGTTGTTTATTTAAAAAAAGACGAGAGATTGGAAGAATATATTCAAATTAAAGATAAATATTTTAATCAATCTATTGAGTCTGGGTTATCAAAAGAAGAAAAGGTTAATTATAAAAAATTTATTAAAGAATACGAGGATTATAAAAATTTATATAATATTAGAAACCATCAAAACATAACTGAAATAAGAGACGTAATTAATAAATATGGAGAGAATGCTAAAATTCACTTGGGCGGTATTCCAATGATTGCTGACGATATGATGAGTTATATTAAAAATGATATAATAATTTTTGGTATAGGGGTTTTCATTTTTATTGTTTTAACTCTTTGGTTTATTTTCAGGAATTTAAAATGGGTATTAATGCCGTTATTAGGATGCTCAACATCAGTAATAATAATGATTGGTTTATTAGGATTGATCGGTTGGAAAGTGACAGTAATTTCATCTAATTTTATTGCATTAATGCTTATTTTGAATATGGCAATGAACATTCATTTAACTGTAAGATTTTTGCAATTAAAAAAAGAATTCCCTGAACTGACAAAGAGCGAATGTATTTATGAAGCAAGTAAAAAAATGATGCTTCCAATACTTTACACGGCTCTCACTACAATATGTGCATTTTTATCATTAGTTTTTAGTGGGATTAAACCAATAATAGATTTTGGATGGATGATGACTTTGGGATTAATAGTTTCGTTTTTAGTAACATTTTTATTATTGCCGTCTTTAATAAGTTTGCTTTCTTCAGAAAATGAAATAGGTCTTAAAGACTCTGAAAAATCTGTTATTACTTCTACGTTAGCTTCCTTTACTAAAAAAAATAAAATTATAATTTATGGATCCACTTTTTTAATAATTATTTTAAGTGTTATTGGAATATTAAAACTTGAAGTAGAAAACAGTTTTATAAATTATTTTGATAAAGATACTGAAATTTATAAAGGAATGAAAAAAATTGATGAAAAATTAGGTGGAACAACTCCATTAAATATTATTCTAAAATTTCCATCAAAGATAAAAGAAATAAGTGGCGAAGAAGATGAATTTGATGAGTGGGAAGAAGAAAATGAGGATAATGAAAAAGATAAGTCTAAGTATTGGTTCACAAGAGATAAAATGGATAAAATTATTAAAGTCCATGATTATTTAGATTCCTTGCCAGAAATTGGAAAAGTTTTATCATTTGGTTCTATTTTAAGAGTAGCAGAGGATTTAAATAACAAAGAACTGCAAAGTTTAGAAATTGCAGTCTTATATAGCAAAATACCCGAAGAAATAAAAAAAGAAATAATATCACCTTATATATCTGTAAAAAATGACGAAGCTAGGATCAGTATTAGAATTAAAGATTCGTTAAAAGAACTAAAAAGAAATGATTTAATAAATAAAATTAATTTTGAATTAAACGATAAAATAGGTTTAGAAAAAAATGAATACAAATTAACAGGTGTTCTAATTTTATTTAATAATTTATTGCAAAGTTTATTTAAATCTCAAATACTCACATTAGGCATTGTGATTTTTGGAATTTTTTTAATGTTTTTTATTTTATTTAGAAACGTTATTCTCTCCCTCATAGGTGTGGTGCCTAACTTTATAGCAGCCTTTTTTATTCTTGGAATAATAGGCTTGCTTGGCATTCCATTGGATATGATGACTATAACTATAGCAGCTATAACAATTGGAATTGCAGTAGATAATAGCATTCATTACATTTATAGATTTAGAGAAGAATTTAAAAAAATTAAAGATTATGATAAAACTTTAGACAGATGTCACGGTACCGTTGGTATAGCAATTCTAAACACATCTATCACCATCGTTTTTGGTTTTTCAATTTTAATCTTGTCTAATTTTATTCCTACTATTTACTTTGGTTTTTTCACTGGTGTTGCAATGTTATTAGCAATGATTTCAGTTTTAACTTTGTTGCCAAAATTAATTCTTACTTACAAACCCTTTGGTGAAGAAATCAATAATTCTAATTAATGTCAGATTTATTAAAAAATTTTATTGAAGGAGTTAATTTATTAGATATCTTTTTTTTAATAATTCTTATCTACAATGTAATTCAGTGCTTATTAAAAGGTTTTTCTTTAAGCTTAATTTCGTCTATAAAGTGGGTTCTATCTACTGTAATAACAATTATTCTAGTCCCAAAATTACAACCGCTAGTAAGTGATTATGTGCAGTCAGAATTTATTAATAACCTGGGCCTAGGAATAGCAATTTTTATTTTTACTCTTTTTGTAACTATTTTAATTGGAAAAACTTTAAGTAAAACTGTGACATGGACTGGAGTTGGTTCAATAGATAAAATATTTGGATTTTTATTCGGTTTTTTTAAAGGTTACGTTGTGTGTATTTGTTTGTTTTCTATCTTTAATTGGTTTTATCCTTACCAAAATTGGGGTATACAAGCAGAAAATGCGATCTCATTTAATTTAATAATAAAAGGTAGCGAAATATTAATAGAAGAATTTCCTTCTAGTGAAGATTTTATAAACACAAAAGAAAAAATTGAAAAAATTTAAATCAGATAAATTAAGAGAAGAATGTGGCGTTTTTGGAATATCAAACTATGAAGATGCATCTGCACTAGTGGCCCTTGGATTGCATGCTTTACAACACAGAGGTCAAGAGGGTTGCGGTATTGTTTCTTTTGATGGTAAAAACTATCATTCTGAAAAACGGCAAGGATTAGTTGGCGATCATTTTACCGACCCTAAAACTTTAAAAAAACTGCCTGGTAAATTTGCTATTGGACACAATAGATATTCAACAACAGGTGAAACATCGTTAAGAAATATTCAGCCTTTTTTTGCTGATTTGCATATGGGAGGTTTAAGTATTGCACATAATGGTAATCTTACAAATGCATTGCTGCTAAGAGAAACATTAGTTAAAGAAGGCGCAATTTTTAGAACTACTAGTGATACTGAAACAATTGTCCAGTTAATTGCAAAATCAAAAAGAGAGAAATTTATAGATAAATTTATTGATACATTATTTCAAATTCAAGGTGGATATTCTCTTATCTTAATGACAAATAAAAAATTAGTTGGCGCAAGAGATCCGTTTGGTATTAGACCTTTGGTAATTGGTAGATTAAAAAACTCCTATATTATTGCATCAGAAACATGTGCGCTAGATATTGTTGGGGCAACTTTTGTCAGAGAAGTTGAAAACGGTGAAATAGTAATTATAGAAGATAGTATATTGAAATCAATTAAACCTTTTCCAAAAATGAAAGCCAGGCCATGTATCTTTGAATATATATATTTTGCTAGGCCAGATAGTTTAATTAACAACAAATGCGCATATGAGTATAGAAAAAGTTTAGGCCAGGAATTAGCAAAAGAAAATGATGTAATCGCCGATTTAGTAGTCCCTGTTCCTGACTCTGGCGTTCCAGCTGCGTTAGGATATGCAGAAAAAGCAAATAAAAAATTTGAACTAGGCTTGATTAGAAATCACTATGTGGGAAGAACTTTTATTGAACCAACGCAAAATATTAGAAGCCTAGGTGTTAAGTTAAAATTAAGTTCAACAAAATCTATAGTTAAAAACAAATCAATTATTCTAATAGATGACTCTTTGGTAAGAGGAACAACTTGTCATAAGATAGTTAAAATGCTTTATGAGTCGGGTGCAAAGGAAGTCCATGTGAGAATAGCATGTCCAGAAATAAAATTTCCTGATTTTTATGGTGTTGATATGCCCACAAAAGAGGAGTTATTAGCTCATAACAAAAGCAATAGTCAAATGTGTAATTATATTAATGCAAAAAGCCTAAAATTTTTAAGTTTGGAGGGACTATATAAGGCTCTTATAGGTGAAAAAAGAAATACTACTTACCCTCAGTTTAGTGACCATTATTTCACGGGAGATTATCCAGTAAAACCGTCTGATAACTTAATGGGATTAAAAGTTAAACAATTGTCTCTATTAAGCGTAAAATCAAACAATTAATTTACTACAGAAACCTTATTTTTTTTATCTAGAAATATTAGAACTTTATTAACAATAATTGGTTTTGAGGTAATTTTTGCAGGTAATTTATTAATTTCGGATAAATCTCCATTAACATTGAATTTCAAAATATATGAATTTTTTAAGAAAATAAATAATTGATTGTTCATAAATATTAAATCATGAAATTCGACTTTTTTTTTATCTATATCAAGAAAATTTGATATTCTTTCATTGATATCATAAGAGTATAAAATCTTTTCTGTGTTTAGGTCCATGGATATTAAAAAATTATTATCAATAGAATATAAAACATTATCAAGTACTATAGGTCTTAGTATTGATGAAAAATCCTTTTTTATAACAACGGCACCAGATAATAAAT
>JAOIST010000015.1 GCA_028222435.1 Candidatus Pelagibacter sp.
GGCTTATTTATTTCTTGTTTTGACTCCAAAGTAAGAATTAAATCTCCTTTATTAATTTTATCGCCCAGAGAAACATTAATTGTTTCTATTTTGCCTTCATGTGTTGACGGCACCTCAACACTTGATTTATCGCTTTCTAAAGTTATTAAAGAGTCATTTTTTTTAATTTCTTGACCTTTTTTAACAAGAACTTCGATAACTTCTACATCTTTAAAGTCACCCATATCTGGAACTAAAATTTTTTGAATTGTCATTTTACAAATTTGCTGGGAAATCTTTCTCTTTATCTATCTTATATTTTTTAATTGCTTTTTCTGCCTCTTCAGAACCCACAAGTTGCTCTTTTGCTAATGCGCTTAGAGTGAAGGCTACTATATGTTCTTTATCTACTTCAAAAAATTTTCTTAGATTTTTTCTCGTATCACTTCTTCCGTAACCATCTGTTCCTAATGAATAAAATTTTTTGTCTGTATAAGGTCTTATTTGATCTGTGAATGCTCTTGTATAATCTGAAGCTGCTATAATCAGCCCGTCTTTTTTAGACAAACATTCTTGAACATAAGATTTTTTTGGTTTTTTATTAGGATTTAAAAGATTTACTCTTTCAGTTTCCATTCCATTTCTTCTTAATTCATTGAAACTCGTTACACTCCAAATATCTGCATCTATATTATATTCTTTAGATAAAATACCAGAAGCAGCTATTAATTCTCTTAAAATCGTTCCTGAGCCTAATAATTGAACTTTAGTTTTGCCTTTATTTTTTCCCTCTTTAAATAAATACATGCCTTTTAAAATCCCATCATCGCAACCCTTAGGTTTTTCTGGGTGAGAGTAGTTTTCGTTCATAGCGGTAATGTAGTAGAAGATATTCTCTTTCTTTTCATGCATTCTTCTTAAGCCTTCTCTAAATATTGTTGCCATTTCATAGGCGAATGTTGGATCATAGCTAATACAGTTTGGAATATTTGACGCTAATAATTGACTGTGACCATCCTGGTGCTGAAGACCTTCCCCAGCTAATGTAGTTCTACCTGCTGTTGCTCCAATTAAAAAACCTCTTGTCTGCGAGTCTCCAGCTGCCCACGCAAGATCGCCAACTCTTTGAAAGCCAAACATTGAATAGAAAATATAAACAGGGATCATTTCGATATCGTGATTTGTGTAAGAGGTTCCTGCTGCAATCCATGAAGACATAGCACCAGATTCGTTTATACCTTCTTCCAAAACCTGACCGCTTTTATCTTCTCTGTAAGAACTTAATTGTTCAGAGTCGACAGGCTCATATTTTTGTCCTTCGTGTGCATAGATACCTATTTTTTGAAAAAAGCCTTCCATTCCAAAGGTTCGAGCTTCATCAGGAATAATAGGCACCAATCTAGGAGCAACATTTTTGTCTCTTAGTAAAGCTGTCATCATTCTTACCAAAGCCATTGTAGTAGACATTTCTTTTTCTCCAGTTGATTTCATAAATGCATCAAAAATATCTTTTGGTGGAGCTTTAATTTGTTTAGCAAAAGATGATCTCTCTGGAATAAATCCCCCAAGTTTTAACCTTTTTTCTTTTAAATACTTCATCTCTTCGGAGTCTTCACTAGGTTTATAATATTCAATATCTCTGACTTGTTTATCTGTTAATGGAACATTAAATCTATCTCTGTAGTACAGAAGATCTTGTTCATCTAATTTTTTTTGTTGGTGAGTAGTGTTAACGCTTTCGCCTGTTTTACCCATCCCATATCCCTTAATAGTTTTTGCTAAAATAACGGAAGGCGAACCAGTATTTTGCATAGCAGCTGAGTATGCGGTATAAACTTTATGGGGATCGTGGCCACCTCTATTTAATCTCCAAATATCTTTATCTGTCATTGATGAAACAAGTTCTCTTAGTTCAGGATACTTTCCAAAAAATTCCTCTCTTACGTATGTACCACCTTTGGCTTTGAAGGCTTGATATTCACCATCAACACATTCATTCATACGTTTGATTAGCAGACCAGATTTATCTTTAGCTAACAGCTGATCCCAGTAAGATCCCCAAATAACTTTAATTACATTCCAACCAGAACCTCTAAAACTACCTTCTAGCTCTTGAATAATTTTGCTATTTCCACGAACAGGACCGTCTAGTCTTTGTAAATTACAATTTACTACAAAAACTAAATTATCTAATTTTTCACGAGCAGCTAAACCTATTGCTCCGAGAGATTCCGGTTCATCCATTTCTCCATCTCCAAGAAAAACCCAAATTTTTCTTCCTTCATCTTTAAGTAAACCTCTATTGATCAAGTATTTTAAAAATCTTGCTTGATAAATCGCCATGATAGGACCAAGACCCATTGAGACAGTAGGAAACTGCCAAAATTTTGGCATCAACCATGGATGAGGATAAGAAGATAAACCCCCTTTGTTAACTTCTTGTCTAAAACCATCTAATTGTTTTGCTGTTAGTCTTCCTTCTAAAAAAGCTCTTGCGTAAACGCCTGGTGCAGAGTGCCCTTGAAAATAAATTAAATCTCCACCAAACTTATTATTTTTTGCTCTCCAAAAATGATTCATACCTACATCGTAAAGTGTAGCTGCGGAAGCGAAAGTTCCAATATGGCCACCTAATTCAGGACTTTTTTTATTAGCTTTAACCACCATTGCCGCCGCGTTCCATCTGATATATGCACGAAGTTTTTTTTCTATGTTTTGATCCCCGGGTGACTTAATCTCAGCTTCCGGTGGAATAGTATTTATATATGGCGTTGTTCTAGTATCTGGGAGTACGAGACCCGACTTATAAGCCTGGTCAATAACTTTATTTAATAAGTAACTTGCTCGAGAAGAACCATCGTTCTCAATAACTGAATTAAGTGAGTCAATCCATTCGTTTGTTTCAATTGGATCAATGTCATCTTTAGACTCTAGTTCAGCAAAAACTTTCTTAACTTGTCTTACTTGAATCGTGTCACCGTTAGTTTTTAGTTTTTTCTGAATTGAAAATTCTTTTTCAACTTTTTCAACTTTTTTTTCTTTTGATGCTGATTTGGCTTGACCATTTTCAATTGTAGCTAATACACTTCCTTCTGAAACTTTATCTCCAATTTTTACTTTTAAATCTTTAATTTCTCCGGCAGTGGGAGAGGGTATTTCAACACTTGATTTATCACTTTCGATTGTAACGATAGGATCATTTTTGTTTATCTGATCACCAGGTTTAACTAAAACCTCAATGACTTCTACGTCTTTAAAATCCCCTATATCTGGTACTGAAATATCTTGAGCCATAATTAGCTATTATAAACTGGGTGCAACATATTAAAAAATAAACAAATAATAAACATTAAAGAACTATACAAATTATACGAATAAAATCTAATTATGACACATTTTCTGCTTTTTTTGGTCATTAAAATTTATTCATATGTCTTATGCGTTGGTTAATAAATTTTTTATTCAAAAAAAGAGACATTAAAACAAATAGAACGGTTTTAGTTCAGAAAATTATTTTAAAAAAATATCTATTAAGGTAAAAAAATAAAAGCTAAGTTAGCTTTTATGAAAAATTTTTTGTGGGAACCCTCTAGAAAAAAAAAAGAAGAATCTTTACTTGAAGATTTTTCAAAATTTGTAAATCTTAAATCAAACTATAATTTCAAAACTTTGTGGGAATGGACAGTAGATTACCCAGAAGAATTTTGGTCAAAGTTTTGGGATTATTCAAAAATAATAGGAGATAAAGGAAAAGAAATAATTAAATATAGTAAAATTTTTAATGAAACTAAATTTTTTCCAGATTCTAAGTTAAATTACGCAGAGAACATTCTTAAGAAAAAAACTTCTGAAGTTGCAATTAATTTTTTATCTGAAAAAGGGTTTGAGGAGGAGATTACTTGGGATCAACTTTATAATAAGGTTTGTAAATTTTCTAATTACCTTAAATCTCTAGGTTTAAAAAAAGGAGATCGTGTTGCAGCTTATGTTCCAAATAAAATTGAATCTATCATAAGTTTCTTAGCTTGCGCAAAAAATGGAATAATTTGGTCATCGTGTTCCCCAGATTTTGGGACCCAAGGCGTTGTAGATAGATTCAAACAAATTGAACCTAGTATTTTAATTACTAGTGATCACTACTTTTACAATGGAAAGAAAATAAATATTCTTGAAAAAATTGAAGATATTTTAAAACAAATTCCCTCAATAAAAAAAACTTTAGTATTCGCGTATAATAAAAAAGAAGAAATGACTCTACAAGGTCATATAAACTTTGATCAAGTTTTAGAAAAAGCAAATATGGATGAAACTTTTGAGAAGTTTGAATTTAATCAACCTATCTATATTCTTTATTCAAGTGGCACAACTGGAAAACCTAAATGTATAACACATGGAGCTGGAAATGTTTTAATTGAACATAATAAGGAATTCATGCTTCACTGTAATATCAAAAATAATGATAGATTATTTTATTACACCACTACAGGATGGATGATGTGGAATTGGTTAGTAGGTGGTTTAGCTACAGGGTCTTCAATTTTCCTATTCGACGGCGCTCCAGTTTATCCAAAAATAGATATCCTTTTAGAATATTGTCAAAATAAGAAAATCAATCTCTTTGGTGTAAGCGCTAAATATATTGATCATTTAAAAAATGAAAAATATAATAGTAAAAATTTAGATTTAAGTTCTATCAAAATAATAACCTCAACAGGTTCACCCTTAGCTGAGGAAAGTTTTAAGTACGTATATGACAATATAAAGAGAGACGTTCATCTTGCATCTATTGCCGGAGGAACAGATTTAGTTGGTTGTTTAGTTTTAGGAAATCTTTACTCAAATGTATATATGGGGGAAATTCAAGGCCAGAGCCTGGGTATTGATGTAGACGTTTTTACAGATGAGGGAGAAGGTGTAAAAGACGGAGAGAAGGGAGAACTTGTAGTAAAAAAACCTTTTCCATCAATGCCTGTTAAGTTTTGGGGTGATGACGATGGGCAAAAATATCATAGAGCCTATTTTAATAGATTTAAAAACATTTGGCATCATGGTGATTTTATTGAGCGAACTTTAAACAACGGTTTTATTATGAGAGGCAGATCTGATGCTACGCTTAATCCAGGAGGAGTAAGAATTGGAACAGCAGAGATTTATCAGCAAGTCGAAGATATTGATTTTATCACAGAAGGCTTAGTTGTCGGTCAGGATTATAAAGATGATGTTAGAATAATCTTATTTATCACGACAAAAAATAATGAGGAATTAAATGATGAAAAAATAAAATTAATTAAATCAAAAATTCGAAAAAACTGCTCTCCAAAACATGTTCCTTCAATAATTATTAAGGTACCAGAAATCCCTAGGACAAAAAGTGGTAAAATAGTTGAACTAGCGGTTAGAAAAGTAATTCACGGAGAAACCATCAACAATAAAGAAGCAATAGCTAATCCTGAGGCTTTAAAATATTTTGAAAACATTTCTCAGCTGAAATAATTTGCGCAATTTTTATGCAACATTGAATGAAGCTGAATAAGTTTTTCAAAACTCTTATTATACCCACCGCCTAAAACACCACATAAAGGAGTTTTTTTTGAATAAAAATTTTCAATTACTATTTGGTCTCTTTTATTTATTCCCTCATCAGTAATTTTAAGTTTGCCTAAACGATCCTCAAAATGAATATCAACTCCAGCTACGTAAAATACAAAATCATACTTATTTTTGCTAAGCTCTTTTAAATTTTTATGTAGAATGTTTAAATATTCCTCATCCTCCATTTGGTCTTTAAGCTCAATATCAATGTCACTTTTCGACTTTTTTGCTGGGTAATTGGAAGCGCAATGCATACTAAATGTAAAAATATTAGGGTCGTTTTTAAATATTTCTGAATTCCCATTTCCTTGATGAACATCTAAATCTATTATAAGTATTTTTTTTGCATAACCTTTTTTTTTTAAGTAATTAGCAGCTATAGCGACATCATTAAAAACACAAAAACCAGCCCCACAATCGAATGTAGCATGATGACTACCACCTGCTGTATTACATGCTAGTCTTGTGTCCAACGCAATTTTACTAGCTAGCACTGTTCCGCCTGTCGCAATAAAAGATCTTCTAACAACACTATCATTTATTGGAAATCCAATTTTTTTTTGTAGTTTTATATCTAAACTTTTATTTCTAATATGATTTATGTATTCTAAAGAGTGCGAAGTTTGCATCGTATTAATTGAGCATTCTTTTGGAATATAAAATTTTTTAACCACACGCTCTTTTAAAAGGTACTCAGCTAAAGCACTAAATTTTTTGATAGGAAATTTATTGTCTTCATTAATCTCAGCTACGTAGTCAGGATGGTTAACGACAGGTAATTCCATTGAAAAACAATTTATCTTTCAACACACATTGCAATACCCATGCCACCACCAATACAAAGAGTTGCTAAACCTTTTTTAACATCTCTTTTAATCATTTCATGAATAAGTGTTACAAGTATTCTAGTTCCAGATGCTCCGATAGGATGACCTAGAGCAATGGCTCCCCCATTGACATTAACTTTTTCTTCAGGGATTAAAAGTGTTTTTATAACAGCAAGACTTTGAGCAGCAAAAGCTTCATTGATTTCAAATAAATCTACCTCTTTAATATTCCATCCTGCTAGCTCTAAAGCTTTTTTTGTGGATGGAATTGGACCTGTGCCCATTAAAGCAGGATCAACTCCGCAACTTGCCCAAGATTTAATACTAACTAATTTTTTTATATTTTTTTTTTCAGCTTCTTCTTTGTTCATTAAGGTAACTGCTGCAGCGCCATCATTGATTCCTGAGGAATTACCAGCAGTAACAGTACCATTTTTTTTAAATATAGGTTTTAATCTTGATAAGGCATCTAAATTAATACCTTCTCGTGGATGCTCATCTTTATTAAAGTTAGTTTCAGCTTTCTTCGATTTAATTTTGTAATTAATTATTTCTTCCTTAAATTTATTTTGTTTTTGGGCTTTTAAGGCTTTCTCTTGAGATTTTAAAGCAAAATTATCTTGTTCCTCTCTAGTAATTTGAAATTTTTCCGCAACATTTTCAGCTGTAACCCCCATATGATATTCATGAAAAGCGTCCCATAATCCATCTTTTATCATTGTATCAATTAATTTTGCGTCACCAAATTTTTTTCCATCCCTTAAATGTATTGCATGAGGAGCTAAAGACATATTCTCTTGTCCTCCAGCAATAACTATTTTTGAATCTCCAGATTTAATACTTTGAAAACCAGAGGCAACAGATCTTATTCCTGAGCCACAAACCTGATTAACTATATATGCAGGTTTTTCTTTTGGAATTCCAGATTTAATAGCTGTTTGTCTCGCTGGATTTTGGCCTGATCCTCCTGTAAGAACTTGCCCTAATATTACTTCGTCAATCTCGTTGCCTGATAAATTTGAGTCTTTTACTACCCTTGAGACCACAGCAGAACCTAGATCTTCCGCGCTTATATTCTTTAATGATTTTCCTTGTGAACCTACGGCGGTTCTCAAAGCGGAGGTAATACAAACGTTTTTCATTAAATTTAATTTATATTTTTAATATTTATTTTCAATTAAATTATTTTTTTTAAGTAAACCGACCATAATACCAATAATTAAAAATAAATAGGTGGTATTGCCAGTAGTATAAAAACTGCCTGTACTTTTAATTGGAAATATTTCAGCAATGAATAAAAAAATAAAGGGTGTAATTAAAAAATTATTATTTAAATTTGAATTAAGAAAATATTTTCTTATTAAAGTTGCATAAATTATGACTAAAAATAATGTTGTAGTAATTGCTAGACCCACTAAACCTGTTTCAGTCATTATTTCAAGATAGTAGTTATGAGGGTGCATATTGCACACAAATTCATTATCCAAATCTATATTTGGTCTTTCATGACAATAAAATCTAAAATTCTTAATTCCCCCACCCATATATTTATTCATTAACCAAGTGTCGTAGAAAGTTAAAAACTCTTCTAAATATTGATACTGAGAGCTATCTTTATTTTCAAAATCTTTGTTGATAATCGCTACTACTATTTTACTAATTTTATCTTCGAAATCCAAAAAGTGTGTTTTTATTTGATCATTAGATTTGAAAAGAGTAAAAAAAATAAGTGAAAAAAGAACTATCGATGGAATAAAATAAATTCTAATTTTTTTTGTAAAAATAAATAAAAGAACAATAGTCATTAAAAAAATAAGCATTGGCATTCTGTTTCCAGAAAGAATAATTGCAAAGCTAAAAATTAAGAAAAATATAGGTAATAAATATTTTATCAATTTATTAGAGTTTTTTGCTCCAATTAAAATAATTGCAAAAAAAGAAAGTATTGAAAATCTTTGAATATATCCTCCAGCTATTAGTTCATTGCCAAAAGGTCCACTAAATCTTCTTCCGAATTCTTGAGGTTCAAAACCAAAAAGATCTTTTCCATAAAAATATTGAAGAATAATATCAAAGCACACAAATAAGGTAGAAGCCATACAAGTAATTAAGAATAGATTTATATTTAAATCTTTTTTTTCGATTAAAAATCGTAAAACAATATAAAAAAATAAATATTTGAGAAACAGAACTGACTTAATAGTGGTTAATGGGCTACCTCGGTAAGTATAAAATTCATTATGATTGATATAAAGTTTAAAGTCATTGTATATACCAGTGACAACAATAAACAAAAAAAAGATTAAAACAATTTTATCAATAAAAAAATAATTTAATTTGAAAGTTTGATATTTATAAAAAAAAAAACAGGAAATGATAAGAAGTATAATATTAATATTTATAGCCATATTACCAATTATAAAACTGACAGGAAACAATGCCACTAAGACGCTTAAATAATTTATTTTTGAAATTTGAAGCTTTGAAAATAAGTTCATTTTTTTAAGGAAATTATGATATTTATCTATAACATGAAATCTATTAAATTAGCATTTTTAAGTATACAATTTAATTATTGCGCCTGTAGCTCAACTGGATAGAGCGCTTGGCTACGGACCAGGAGGCTCTGGGTTCAAATCCTAGCAGGCGCACCAAAAAAATGAATATATTAAATAAAAAAATAAATAAAATTATCTTTTTTTCGTTCTTTATAAAATTATTATTTGTTATTCTTTATCATGAAAAGTCTCTAAGTGATGAATGGGCTGTTCTTATTGAAAACTTCCAAAATTTTAAATCTTATAGTTACTATATTTTTAATGGACAGGATATGCCAAGTTCTTATATGCCTCCATTATACTTCATATTTATCTATCTTAATAAGATTCTTAGCTTTGATAAAATTAATTTTTTATACTTAATTTATTTTAATCAGGTATTAATATCATCTTTTACTGTATTTTTATTTTATAAAATTTGTCAAAATTTTTTTGATGAAAATATCTCACTCTTTGGAGCATTAATATTTTCAATTTTACCCCTTATTATTTTTAGTAATGGACTAGTATCATCTGCTTGTTTACAACTCTTTTTTTATCTTTTATTTTTTAATTTATTTTTGCAGGTTTTAAATAAAGGTTTTAACAATAAAAATTTATTTCTTCTAGTTTTTATCAGTGCATTAACATTGATTTTAAGAGGAGAATTTTTAATTATTTTTATATTCTCACTACTATTCTTGATGTTTTCATATAAAATAAAAATTACTTATATATTTTTGACTCTTGTATTTACCATTTTATTAATTTCACCATATTTAATTAGAAATTATATCAATACTGGTAGTATACATGTAGTTAATGTAACAGGTTATGCTTTATGGAAGGGCAACAATCAATTAGCAAAGGTCGAAGGTTTTCATAATTCACTTCATCCAAATTATCGAAATACATGGCCAAAAGTTAAAGAATTTGAAAATTTGTACACTAA
>JAOIST010000016.1 GCA_028222435.1 Candidatus Pelagibacter sp.
GAAAGAAAAAAATGCCAAAATATTTATAACTGATTTTAAAGAAAAACTTGCACGATCGTTAATTATAATAATTACTACAATTGATCCTGACGCTATAGTTTTTGGCGGAGGGATATCAAACGAAATCGATTTTTTAGATGAAATAAAACTATTAACTTCAAAATTGATAAATGAACCTAACTTAAAAACTGTTTTTCTTAAACCTTTATACGGTGATGCTAGTGGTGTTAGAGGGGCAGCTTTATTGGGTAGAGAAAATTTTATTTAAGAATTTTTTTAATTCTATCTTGTGTAAATTTTGAAGGTATTTTACATTTGGTCGATAAGGTTTCAGTTTTTTTTAACTTTGCTGATCTCATTATAGATTGAATAATATCCAAAACGTGCAAAGATAATTCTCCATTACACATATGTACAATTTTATTTTCAATCGCGTAAGCCATTTCAGACAAACCAGCGCCTCTATAATTTGCATTTGTTGGTGACTCGTTTGCTCTAGAACTTTGACTTTTTATATTTATTTTACCTAATTCTAAATTATGTGTTTCGTGTTTTAACCATTCTCCTCCTAGTTCAAGACAAGTAAACACCGATCCACCAAACATATTTGGATCTGGTACTATAATGGACCCTTTATCTCCATATAATTCTATATGATTTCTTTTATGGTCTTTAACATCAAAAGAAAGAGTCATTTGTATTAATGAATTATCGCAAAATTTTAATGTAGAAACATACGTAGTGTCACATTCAACTTTAAACTTTGTTCCTTTTCTTGGACCTATACCAATTTCTCTTTCCTCAAATACTCTTTTTGATCTACTTGTAACAGATTTTACCGGACCTAATAACGTAACTAATGCTGTGATATAGTAAGGGCCCATATCTATAACTGGACCACCTTCTTTTTCAGCAAACCATGGTTCTGGGCTAGGATGATAAGATTGAACACCAGGGTAAGCAAAAATTGCATTTCCCAAGTTAATTTTTCCAATTAATCCACTTTCTATTAATTCTTTAGATTTTTGAATACCAGCTCCAAGAACTGTGTCAGGAGCACTTCCCAAATAAAGATTATTTTTTTTTGAAAGTTCTAATAATTTTTTTCCATCATTAAAATCTATACATAAAGGTTTTTCACTATAAGAATGTTTACCGGCATTGAGTGATCTTTCAGATACTTCAAAATGTGCTTTTGGTATAGTGAGATTTAAAATTATCTCAATATCTTTATCATCAAAAATTTTTTCAAGGTCAGAAAATTCTATATTATTTTCTTTAGCACATATTTTTGCTGTTTCAGTATTCAAATCTGCACATTTAATAATCTTAATATTATTAAAATATTTTTCTGCTCTAAAATAAGTTTCAGAAATATGACCACAGCCAACAAGACCGACTTTAAAAACTTTATTCATGAAAATTAAACACCTTTTCTTTGTTTTTTCTTACCTTCAAGATGTTCTTTTAAGGATTTTTTGTTTTCTTCTGTTGTCGGTATACCAAGAGTTGGGCTTTCCCAATAAGCAGATCCTTCTAACCATTGGTATCCATCAGTATGAATTGAAATTACATAAGTTTTTTTTGATTTTTTCGCTCTTTGATAAGCTTCTTCTAATTCAGCAATTGAATTAACATGTTCACCAGCGGCACCCATGCTTTTTGCATGACCTGCAAAATCTACAGGCACAAGGTTAGGGGTCTTTGAACTTTTAAGAAGACAGTTGAATTCTTTGCCGCCTTTATATAATTGCAATCTATTAATTACGGCATGACCACCATTGTCACAAACTATTAATATGAGTTTATTGTCAGTTATTACAGAACTGTAAATATCAGAATTATAAAGAAGATATGAACCATCACCAACAAATGAAACAACTTCTTTATCAGGATTTGCCATTTTAATACCTAGTGCACCAGAAATTTCATAACTCATACAACTAAAACCCCACTCAGTCTCATGAGTGTTTAATTCTCTTGGTTTCCAAACTTGAATTACTTCACCAACTAAACCACCAGCGGCAGTAACCGCTATATCTGAAGGATCTGAATTTCTATAACAGGCGCCTACAACTTGAGCATAGCTTGGTAATTTTTGATTTGTTGGACCGCTCTCTTTATCAACGTAAGACTCCCAATTTTTTAATTCAATTCTCGACTTTTTGTGCCAGCTATCATCAGCTTTCCAACTACCTAATGCTTGAGATAACTCTATTAAAGAAACTTTAGCATCTCCAACAATAGCTTGCGCCATGTGTTTATTCGCATCAAATCGTGCAGCATTTATAGAAACTAATTTAAAATTAGGATTTTCAAAATTTGCCCAAGAGCCTGTAGTAAAATCTGCAAGTTTAGTTCCAATAGCAATTGCTGTATCAGTTTCTTTACTTAAATTGTTTGCAGCTCTTCCACCTAAACCACCAATAGTTCCCAAATAATGAGTATGGTCTTTTTTCATCGATGAATATCCCATTACGGTTTGTGTTACAGGAATGTTGTGTTTTTTTGCAAAATCGCTTAGTTCATCTGTGGCATCTGAATAAAAAACTCCTCCACCAGCAATAATAATTGGTTTCTTAGATTTTTTAATGAATTCAGCAGCCTCTTTGATTTGAAAATCGTCTGGTTTTGGTCTTCTAATCGTATGAACTCTTTCTTTAAAGAATTCTTCAGGATAATCATAAATTTCACCTTGAACATCTTGACTTAGTGAAATACATGCTGGTCCACAATCAGCAGGGTCTAACATTACTTGTATTGCTTGTTGTAAGCTTGAAATAATTTGTTCGGGTCTAGTTATTCTGTCAAAATATCTAACAACAGGTTTAAATCCATCGTTTTGTGTTATTCCAGGATTATTAAAATGTTCCACTTGTTGTAATACTGGATCAGGCATTCTGTTTGCAAATGTATCTCCTGGTAAAAAAAGTATTGGTAGCCTATTACTCATTGCAACAGCTGCCGCTGTAATCATATTTGTAGAACCCGGTCCAACTGAAGAGGTAGCGATAAAAATTTGTTTTCTTCTTTTTGCTCTTGCATATGCAATTCCTGTTAAAGCCATATTTTGTTCATGATGACCTCTCCAAGTAGGAAGTTCTTTTTGATTTTCTTGTAGAGCTTGTCCTAAACAGGCAACATTTCCGTGTCCAAAAATTCCAAATACACCTGGAAATAATGGTACTTTTTTTCCGTCTATAAGAGTTTTTTGAGCAATAATAAATTTAACTAAAGCATGAGCACAAGTAAGTTGAATGTTTTTCATAAATTCAATATAAACTATTTAATTAATATTCTTTATTCAACAACAATATATGTACGAAAAATACGGACAGTTTATCAACGGCAAGTGGCAAAAGTCAGCTAGTGGTGAAACTTATGACGTCATTAATCCAGCCACTGAAGAAATAATAGGTAAGGCATCTAAAGCTAACAGTTCTGATGTTCAAAGTGCTCTTAAATCTGCTGAAAAAGGTTTAAAAATTTGGAGAAATACTTCTCCTTGGGAAAGAGCAAAAATTATAAGAAAAATCTCTGAATTGATGAGACAAAGAGTTGATGTTTTATCAAAATGGCTGACATTAGAAGTTGGAAAACCTTTAACCGAGGGACCAGGTGAAGTGGGTGGAGCAGCGGATATATTCGAATGGAATTCAGAAGAAACTAAAAGGATATTTGGAGAAATAAACCAAAGTCGCTTTCCTAACACTCGTATACACGTAATATACCAACCTATTGGAGTGGTTGCTGCTCTAGTTCCGTGGAACTTTCCAGTAGTTCTTGCATCTAGAAAAATTTCTACAGCATTAGCAGCTGGTTGTTCAGTTATTGTAAAACCAGATGTCATAACACCTGGAAGCGTGATGGAAATTGTAGATATTTGTAGAGAAGCTGGAGTTCCTCCAGGGGTAGTAAATTTATTATCAGGTGACCCGGCAAGTATATCAGAGGAACTTATAAAATCTGATATAATAAAAAAGATTTCAATCACAGGATCTACCAGAGTAGGAAAATTAATTTTAAAACAAGCTGCTGATAAAGTACAAAGAGTTACAATGGAATTGAGCGGTCATTCGCCATTTATAGTCTTTGATGACGTTGATTTAAATAAAGTCACTGATATGGCTATCACTGCAAAATTTAGAAATAATGGTCAAGTTTGTATTTCTCCTAATAGATTTTACATTCACGAAAAGAAAAAAGATGAATTTGCTAATTTAATGGTAGAAAAAACAAAAAAATTAAAAATTGGTAACGGTATGGATAAAGATACTTTACTTGGACCTTTATGCACTAAACAAAGACTAGAAGGTGTGGAGAAATTAGTTGAAACCACAAAAAAAGAAGGTGGAAAAGTTTTATTAGGCGGCAGAAGAGCAGCAAACTTTAATAAAGGTTATTATTATGAACCTACGATATTTGATGATGTAAAAGATAATTTTACTATAATGAAAGAAGAACCTTTTGGTCCAATAGTGCCTATATTAACATTTAAAAATTTTGATGAAGTTATGAAAAGAGCTAATGATAACGATCTAGGTTTATGTAGCTATGTTTATACAACAGATCTAAAAAAAGCTAACGAAGCATCAGAAATATTAGAAACAGGTTGTGTAGCTGTTAATACGCCTGCAGTAGCTGTAGCAGAAGCGCCTTTTGGTGGCATTAAGCAAACAGGTTATGGTAGGGAAGGTGGTTCAATGGCAATAAAAGATTATTTAAATATTAAATACACTCATTTTGGCATTTCTTACGAATGAAAAAAAATAAACTTAAAGAACTTTTTAAGGCAGGTAAACCAATAATTAATAGTTGGTTAGCGATACCAAGTTCATTTTCAGCTGAAGTAATGTCTAATCAAGGATGGGATTCTTTAACGATTGACATGCAGCATGGTCTTATAGATTACCCAAATGCTGTTAGCATGCTTCAAGCAATCTCAACTACTGAAACGACTCCAATGGCTAGAGTTAATTGGAACGAACCAGGCCAAATTATGAAAATTTTAGACGCTGGATGTTATGGAATTATTTGTCCGATGGTAAGTAATAGAAAAGAGGCAGAAAAATTTATTCAAGCTTGTCAGTATCCTCCAAAAGGATATAGAAGTTTTGGACCTATAAGAGCATCTATTTATGGTGGAAGCGACTATGCAAAACATGCAGATGAAGAAATATTAAAATTGGCTATGATTGAAACAAAAGAGGCTTTAGAAAAACTTGATGAAATTTTAGATACACCAAATTTGGATGGTATTTACGTAGGACCTGCGGATTTAAGTTTAGCAATAAATGAAGAGCCAGGTTTTGATAGACCTGAAAACACAAAGGCATATAAAGAAATTTTAAGAATTCTTGAGGCTGCAAAAAAAAGAAACTTGTTTGCAGGTTTGCACAACGGAACACCGGAATATGCTCAAAAAATGTTAGATAAAGGATTTAATTTAGTAACAGTAGGTTCTGACAGCCGATATATTGCTGCAGGTGCGAAAACAGATCTTCAAAAACTAAAAAGTTTTAAAGGCAGTCAATCAAAAGGGTACTAATAATTGGTATATTATGTCTATATGCTTAAGGCGCAGAGCATAAAGCCCACAACTTACGTAGGCTATACAAAAGATTTAAAAAATAGAATCAAGTTACATAATTTGGGCAAAGGAGCAAAATTTACAAGGGGTAGAAAATGGTCGTTGATATATAAAGAAAAATTTAAATCAAAAAAAGAAGCAATTTCTAGGGAATATTATATAAAGAATAATCGTCGATTAAGAAATAAAATTAAAAATGAAAATTTCAATTCTTCTTCCATATAAAGAAAATTTTTCACCTGAGTATCCTGGTGCAGTTTCATTATTTGTTTATGAAACAACAAAAATAAGTAAATATAAAAAAGATATAACCATTTTTGGCAATACAAATTTTAAAAAAATATTTAATATAAAGTACAAAAACATAGATTTAAAAAAAAAGATTTTTTCAAGTCAAACTAAACTTTATGTAAATAAATTCATTAATTTAGAAAAAAAATATAACTCACAAATAATAGAGGTACATAACAGACCTAGTTATATTCATATATTAAAGTCTAAAACAAAAAATAAAATTTTAACACTTTTCTTTCATAATGACCCCTTGTCAATGGAGGGCTCAAAAACAATAGAACAAAGAAAAAGCCTTTTAAAATACTGTTATAAGATAATTTTTAACAGTTCTTGGTCAAAAAAAAGATTTTTAGAAGGTTTGGATAATAAGTTTATAAATAGTAATAAACTTTTAATATTTTATCAATCAGCAAAAAAAGGATCATATTCATTAATTAAAAAGAAAAAAAAATGGATTACATTTGTTGGTAAACTTAATAGAGCTAAGGGTTATGATATATTTGCAAAATCAATCGTACTAATCTTAAATAAGTATCCGCAATGGAAAGCAATTATTATTGGTGATGAAAAAAGAGAAAAAATAAATCTTAAACATGAAAGAGCATCATTACTAGGATTTAAAAAACATAACGATGTTTTAAATATTTTTAAAAAAACTAGTATTACAGTAGCTTGTTCTAGATGGGAAGAACCTTTTGGAAGAACTAGTTTGGAGGCTTCTGCAAATGGTTGTGCTGTCATAATAACTGATAGAGGAGGACTACCTGAAACAGTAACTGATGCAAAAATAATCAAAAAATTAAATGTTAAAAATTTATCTAAAAATATTTCAGATCTTGTTAAAAATGATGTTTATAGAAAAAAGTTACAAACTTTATCAATTAAAAACTTTTATTTAACTCATAAATTTGTGACAAAATTAATTGACAGTTATAGAGATGAAAAGTTTTATTTTAAAAAGAATATTTTTTTAAAAAATAGTAGAAAAAATTTAAGAATTCTTCATGTCACAAATTTTAATGAACGTTTAGATGGTAGACTTTTTTTTAATACTGGAAGAAGATTAAATAATGGTTTTATAAGATTAGGCCATAGTGTATTAGGTTTCAGTGATAGAGATATACAAAAATACTATAAATCTTTTAGTGATTTTAAAGGATCTAAAACTTTAAACGATAAACTAAAAAAAACTTGCTATAATTATAAACCAGACCTGATTGTTACAGGTCATGCTGATCTTTTATCAAGAGAACAAATTATTGAACTTAAGGAAGAAAATCCTAATACAAAGTTTGCCCAATGGTTTTTAGATCCACTTAATAAAATGGGGCCTGATTACGAGAGAAATAAAACAAGAATAATGAATAAAATTGATTTAATGGACGCAACATTCGTAACAACATGTCCATCTGTTTTAAGTTTTTTACCAAAAAAAAGTAATAGTTTTTACATACCTAACCCTTGCGATAAATCTTTTGAAACTTTAAACAATTACACAAAATCATGCAGCGTTGATGTATTTTTTGCGTTAAGTCATGGTGTACATAGAGGAAAATTAAAATTAGGAAAAATTGATGATAGAATTGTTTTTTTAGAAAACTTACAAAAATTAACTACTGATGTTAAATACGATATTTACGGAATTAATAAAGTTCAACCGATTTGGGCAGATCATTATTTTAAAACAATTTCAAATGCTAAAATGGGATTAAATTTAAGTAGAGGCAAAACAATAAAATATTATAGTAGTGATAGAATAACTCAAATAGTGGGTAATGGACTAACTTGCTTAATAGATGAAAAAACCCAATATAAAAATTTTTTTAACGATGATGAAATGGTTTTTTATAAAAATATTAGTGATTTAGCGGAAAAAATAATGAAACTTTCCCGAGATGAAAAATTAAGAAAAAATATAGGTAAAAAAGGAAAATTAAAGTATATGGAATTTTTTAACTCAACTTTAGTTTCAAATTATATTATTAATAAATCATTGAATGTTAATGATAAAAATAAATATCTTTGGGAAAAAAATTGATGAATTTACAATAAAAATTATAAGTGAATAGATACTTAATTTTTCGTACTGATAGAGTAGGGGATTTCTTGATCTCTGCCATCCTTCTAAAATGCATTAAAAAAAATGATCCTTTTGCACATATAACTTTAATTGCTTCAAATAAAAATTTTTCATATATTAAGACTTTTCCGTATGTTGACTCTGTAATTCAACTAAATAACAATTTTTTGAGTAAAATCATAACTGTTTTCAAATTATTTAAATATAAATATCAAAATATTATTATTCACGATAATAAGAATAGATCAAAATTTATTTCTTTTTTTTTAAAATCTAACAAAAAAATAAAAATTAAAAATGAAACAGAAATTACTCATATCGAAATAATAAAAGATATTCTTAAAAGAATGAAATTTAATTATTTTGATGAAGCTTTAAATACTCTTGATCATCATAAGAAAAATAATGCTAATGATAAGGGATCAATTCAACTTCATTTTGATGAAAAATGGATTTTTAATGATTATATAAAAAATTTTATAAGGATTGAACCTACTGAAATTGAATTAATTAATTTCATTAAAATGATAATTAAGAAGAGTGGAAAAAAAATAATAATTACTACAGGGATTAGATTGCCAAAAATAATGCAAAAAATAAAACCTATATTAAAAGAACTGGAAATTGAAATATACGAAGACTTAAATTTTTCTCTTTTAGAAAAAATTACTTCTAAATCAAGTATCTTAATATCTTGTCATGGAGCCATTTCTCATGTTGCCACAGCAAATAATATTAGACAGATAGATATAATAGATAAATCTTATGACTATGGTAAATGGACTTGTCATTTTAGAAATTACAAACCTTTATACAGGGATAGTTTTAATTTTTTATCAAATAAAATAGTAGAATTAATATGAATTTTTTAGACAAATACGACAATATTAAAAATATTCGTTTTAATTCATTTGAGAAAACATTAAAACTTTCTTTTGAAAGAGGGTTAAAAACAATAGTTGAAACTGGAACAGCAAGAGGTAAAACGAAATTTTTTTTTATAAAAAAATACAATTGGAAAGATGGCATGAGCACGCCTATGTTTGCTGAATATGCAAAATTTATAAAAGGTAAGTTGCATACGTGTGATATTTCGGCTAAAAATGTTGATAATGCTAGAAAATTTACTAGCGGTTTTTCTGATTATATTAAGTTTTATATTCAAGATAGCCTAATCTTTTTAAAAGAATTTAGTCTTCCTATTGATTTATTATATTTAGATTCACTTGATGGACATAATCCAATTGCCGCTTCAAACCACCAATTAAAAGAAGCTCAAATAGCTGTAAAAAAGCTGCATGATAAATCATTAATTTTGCTTGATGATAAAG
>JAOIST010000017.1 GCA_028222435.1 Candidatus Pelagibacter sp.
GAATAAAGTGAGTGATGATGGGCTTAAAAGTTCTCTTAATAATTTTTTAAAGGCATTTAATGAAAGAAATAAATAATTTTTTTAAAACAGTTTTAGTTATCTTTTTATTTTTTACTGTGCAAGCAGAAAGTAAAATTTTAAACATTGGAAATCCTGATGCAAAAGTTGCAGTCAAAATTTTTTCATCTCTGACATGTCCTCATTGTGCAAACTTTCATGAAGTTATTTTTGATAAATTAAAAGATGAATATATTGACAAAGGTTTGGTGAGATTTGAGCATCACCCTTTTCCATTAGATTTAGCAGCCCTAAATGCTGAGATAATTGTAAGGTGTCAAACTAATAACGATACCAAATTTAAATTGTTAGGAGAGATTTACAAAAAACAAACATTTTGGGCTACAGGCTCAGATATTAATAAAATTAACAATCTGATCAAAAAAGTTGGTTTAGATTTTGGTTTACCAGAAAATAAAATGGATGAGTGTTTAAAAAATAGTGATGCTCAGGATGAAATACTTAATCAAAGAATAGAAGCTCAAAAAAAATATAAAATTGAAGCTACTCCAACGATATTTATAAATGAAAAAAAATATTCAGGTAAGGTAGATTATAAAAGCTTTAAAAAAGTGATTGAAAAAAATTTATAGATGAAGTTTAAGCAACTAGATATAACTGGTTTTAAATCATTTTCTGAAAAAACAACATTCTTAATTGAGGATGGTCTTACCGGAATAGTCGGACCGAATGGTTGTGGTAAATCTAATATTGTAGAGTCTTTACGGTGGTGTATGGGAGAAAATTCTGCAAAAAGTATGAGGGGTTCTGGAATGGAAGATGTTATTTTTTCAGGCACATCAAACAGAGCCTCGAAAAATATTTCAGAAGTTACTTTAATGCTCGATAATCAAAATAATGAAGGACCTGCACAGTACAAAGAATTTGATGAGATATTAATTAAAAGAAAAATTGAAAGAGATAAAGGATCTAAATATTATATTAATGGTAAAGAAGTTAGAGCAAGAGATGTTCAAACTTTATTTGCAGATTTATCTACTGGTGCACACTCCCCTTCGCTTATAAGTCAAGGTAGAATTGGTCAGCTTGTTACTGCAAAACCAATCGAAAGAAAGTCTATTCTTGAAGAGGCCGCAGGTATTTCTGGAATTCATGCAAGAAGGCAGGAAGCTGAGACACGATTAAATGCAGCTGAAAACAATTTAAAAAGAGCTGATGAACTCAAAAAACAGCAACAAAAACAATTAGATAGCTTAAAAAAACAAGCTGAAGAGGCTTCAAGATACAAGGAAATTTCTAGAGAAATTAAAAAAGTTGATGCTGGATTATATTATTTAAAAATTAGAGAAATAGAAAAAGATAAAAAACAAATTGTTGAAAAACTTAATGAACTTGATGACGATATAAGCGCTACAAACATAGACTTTAATCATAACAACACGCTTCTTGAGGAAGAAAATAAAAAACTTGCTCCACTTAGAGATAAAAAGATGGAAAGCGCCGCTCGACTTCAAAAACTAAATTTAGATATGTCTAATCTTTTAGATGAGGAAGTAAGAGTTAAATCGTTACAAGAAAAACTTGAAAAATCAATTAAGACAATAGAGTCAGATCTTGAGCGAGAAAAAAGTATCTCATTAGATGCAGACCTTAATGAAAAAAGAGTATCTAAAGAAAAAGAAGAACTTTTAAAAACAGAAAATGAGCTATTGGAGGTTGAGACAACTTCATCAAGAGAACTGAAAGACTCAAGGAGTCAATTAGATGTTTTACAATTAAAATTAGATGCTATGTTGGACCAAATCGAAAGAGATATCGATGAAGATAAAAAACTTTTAAAAGAGACTTTTAGGGAGTTAAAAAAATTAGTCAAAAGTATTACACGCTCTCAAGAAAATTATGCGGAAAAATTTGGAAAAGATAAATCTATTCAAAGTGACTCGATTAAAAGAAAAGAGAGAATTAAAAATATCGATGTAGAATTAAAAAATTGGAGAAATTTAAAATCTAATTCGGAAAAAATGATATCTGAATTGTCCGATCGTAAAAATAAATTGCTTTCTGAAGTAAATGAGAATCAAAAAAATCCTGAACGTATCGCAACCTCTAAAGGACAAAATCAACAAAATTTAGAAAATACAAAAAAAAGAAATGAAGAAATAGAAAATGAACTAATTGAATCAGAAAAAAAATATAATATTATTAATCAAAATTTAAAAGAAATACAGTCTAAGCTTTCTGGTTTGAAAGAAAATAAAGCCAGAAATGAAGCAACTATTGAAGGGATAGAAAATAGAAAAAAAGATTTACTTTATTCAGTTAAAAGTGAATTAAATATAGATAGTGAAGCATCTATTTTACCTCAATCTGATCTAAATCAAATTTCACCAGAGGATTTACCAACAATAGAAGATCAATCTCAAAAAGCAGAAAAAATGAAAAAACAGAGAGAAACACTTGGTTCTGTAAATCTAAGAGCTGATGAGGAAACAGAAAAATATGAAGCAGAGATAAAAAAAATGGAAGATGATAGAGCAGATCTTTACTCAGCTATTGTTAAACTAAAAACAAGTATTGATGAATTAAATCAAAAAGGAAGAGAGAAATTGCTTGAGGCATTTACTAAAGTGAATAGAAAATTTAATGAAGTTTATACAAAGCTTTTTAATGGGGGAACTGCAAAAATAGAGCTGGTTGACTCAGAGGATCCGCTAGAAGCTGGGTTAGAAATGTTCGTATCACCTCCAGGTAAAAGATTGCAATCAATTACATTGCTATCTGGCGGTGAACAAGCTTTAACAGCTTTGTCTTTAATCTTTGCTGTGTTCCTAGTAAACCCCTCTCCTATTTGTGTGTTGGATGAAGTGGACGCTCCATTAGATGATGCTAATGTCACTAGGTTCTGTGGATTGTTAGATGAACTTACAAAAATAACAAAAACAAAGTTTATTATTATTACTCATCATGCTTTAACGATGTCTAGAATGCACAGACTATACGGTGTGACGATGGCGGAACAAGGTGTAAGCCAACTTGTTTCGGTAGACTTACAAAAAGCTGAAGAATTAGTTGCCTAGAAATAAACAATGACAATCCCTGAAGACTTTAAAACTCGCCTAAAAATTGCAAAATCAAAAATAAAAAAACAAGTTTTGTCCGACAATGAAAAAAGAGGCTCATTTATGGGTAATGCTTTCAAATTAGGCACCGAACTTGTGGCCGCAGTGGCTGTTGGGACAATTATTGGGTTTATTTTAGATAGTTGGTTTGATACTAAACCTTGGTTAATAATAATTTTCTTTTTTTTAGGTGCGGCTGCGGGAATGATGAATGTAATCCGAACTGCCAACCGAATGCAAAAAGAAGACTAATTTAGAGGAATTTATGGCAAGTAACCCGATGCAGCAATTTAGTGTTCATAAAATTGGACCGGAGATAAAAATTGCTGGAATAGATTTATCATTTACTAATGCTAGTTTATTTATGATGATTAGTGCATCAGCTATTTTGTTGTTTTTATTTTTGGGTACTAGAGAAAAGAAAATAATACCTGATAAAATTCAGCTAATTGCTGAAATGTTTTACACTTTTGTTGCTAAAATGATAAGTGATACGGCTGGCTCAAAAGCTAAACCTTATTTTCCTTTTATCTTTAGCTTATTTATGTTTGTTTTATTTTGTAACATGGTCGGTATGCTGCCCTATTCATTTACAGTTACTAGCCATATTATCGTGACTTTAATAATGGCAATGTTTATTTTTATTGCTGTAACTATTATTGGATTTGCTAAACACGGTTTTAAATATTTAAGCATATTTGTTCCAAGTGGTGTTCCAACAATATTATTGCCATTGATCACTATAATTGAAATTATTTCGTACTTAAGTAGACCAGTAAGTTTATCGGTCAGATTATTTGCAAACATGATGGCAGGTCACACTATGTTAAAAGTTTTTGGTGGATTTGTTATAAGTTTGGGATTACTAGGTGGGTGGTTACCTCTTAGTTTTTCAGTAGCACTAACAGGCTTAGAAATTTTAGTAGCATTTCTTCAAGCTTATGTTTTTGCAATATTAACCTGCATCTATTTGAATGATGCATTAAATTTACATCATTAATTAATAAAGGAGGAAAAATGGAGTTAGAAGCGGCAAAAATGATTGGAGCGGGACTCGCTGCAATCGCATTAGCAGGAGCTGGTGTAGGTATCGGAATTATTTTCGGTAACTACCTATCTGGGGCTATGAGAAATCCGTCTGCAGCCCAGAAACAATTCCCTAATTTACTTTTGGGATTTGCTTTAGCGGAAGCGACGGGATTATTTGGATTAGTAGTAGCTTTAATTATTTTATTTGCATTTTAATTAAATAGTTATGAAAAGTTACTTAAGTTTAACGATAGCTTTATTAGCTATAAAAACTGATTTATTTGCAGCTGAGGCTGGTATGCCTCAGCTGGATCCCACGTATTGGGCTTCCCAAGCTTTCTGGCTAATTTTAATTTTTACAGTTTTATATATTTCAATTGCAAAATTCTATCTACCAAAAATTAAAAATAATTTAGATGACCGTGAAAATAAAATTAAAGACGATCTTGATGATGCAAATAAATTTAAAGAACTATCTGAGGCTAAATTCAAGGAATATGAAAAAATTTTAGAAGATGCTAAAAAAGAAGTTATCAAAATTCATATTGACCAAAAAAATTCACTAGATAAAGATATTAAAAGCAAAAAAGCGACTTTGGAAAAACAAATAGAAGATGAAATATTTAAAGCTCAAAAAGAAATAGATAACCTTAAAAAGAGTTCTATTTCCGACATTTGTAGTATCTCAGAAAATATTGCTTCAAGTATCATTGAAAATATTTCGGGAGATAAGCTTAATGAAAGTAGTATTAAAGCTGCAGTTGAAGATGTGTCAAAAAAAAATATAGGTAAGTATTTATGACAATAGATGCAACTTTTTGGGTAATGGTATCCTTTTTTCTTTTTATTGGATTGCTTATTTACTTTCAAATTCCTCAAAAAATTAAATCATCATTAGATGAAAATATTGGTGGTATAAAAAATCAAATAGATGAAGCTGATAAACTTAAAGAAGATGCAAAAAATATTCTAACAGAACACGAAAAAAAAATTAGCAATTCAAAGGCAGAGGTGGAATTGCTAATTAGCAAAGCTAATGAACAAGCTGAAAAAAATGTAATTAAAACTAATCAGAATTTTCATAACTTGATGGATAATAGAAAAAAAAATGCGGAGGAGAGAATAAAACAGCTAAAAAATCAAGCTTTGAAAGATATTAAAAAGACATCTGTTAAAATTGCAATAGAGTCAGTTGAAAAACTGCTCAAAAACTCACTAGATAAAAGTAAACTTGATAAAATTTATACCTCTAGTATTGAAGAAACAAAATTAGCACTTAAGAAAAAATCTAGTTAGAATAGGCCATATAATCATGGCAAAAAAAATAATCGTAATAGGTTCTGGTTTTGGAGGTTTAGCTGCTTCTCTTAGATTAAAAGCTAAAGGTTATAAAGTTACTTTAGTCGAGAAACATCCAGATCTTGGTGGTCGAGCTAGAGTTTTTAAAAAAGATCAGTTTATTTATGACGGTGGCCCTACTGTAATAACTGCTCCATATCTATTCGAAGAATTATTCACGCTATTCAACAAAAATATTTCTGACTATGTAAAAATTGTGCCCTTAGATTTGTGGTATCGCTTTGTATTTAATGATGGAGAATCTTTTGATTATAATGGTGATAGTATATCTATGGAAGAACAAGTTAAAAAGTTTAACCCCGATGATTACAAGGGGTATAAAAAATTAGTCAATTTTACTGAAAAAATTTTTGACAAAGGTTTTACAGATTTATCTGACAAACCTTTTAATAATTTGGTTTTCATGATTAAACAAATTCCATCTTTGTTGAAATTGAAAAGCTACAAGTCTGTATATAGTTTGGTTTCAAGCTTTATATCAAATGAAAAACTTAGAAGAGTTTTTAGTATGCATCCCCTTTTGGTTGGTGGAAATCCTTTTAGCACTACTTCGATATATACATTAATTCTATTCTTAGAAAAAAAATGGGGTATTCACTACTCAATGGGTGGAACAGGAAGTGTTGTGCAGGCCTTAGAAAAGTTAATGCTTGAAGAAAATATTAAGATCATCAAAGGTGCTGAGGTAACAGAAATTCTCACAGAAAATAAAAAAGTTAAAGGTATAAAAATAAATAATTCAAAAATAATTAACAGTGATTATATAATTTGTAATTCTGATCCTCCAAATGTTTATAATAATTTAATAAAATCAAAAGAAGATTATAATTTTTTATTTAAACAAAAGATGAAAAGAATGGATTATTCAATGGGATTATTTGTTTATTATTTTGGCTCTAAAAAAAAGTATGATCATGTTGCGCACCATACTATTTATTTTGGAGAAACATATGAAAAACACTTAGATAAAATTTTTGAAAAGAAAATATTATCACAAGACATAAGTTATTATTTACATAGACCGTCTGCTACAGATCCGAACATGGCACCCAATGGACAAGATGCTTTTTATGTTTTAGTGCCAGTTCCAAACAATTTATCGAAAATAAATTGGATTAAACAGGGAGATAAATTTAAAGAATTAGTTCTTGATAAGATGGATAAAACAGTTCTACCAGGTATTAAGGAAAATGTGGTAAGTGATTTTTATTTAACTCCAGACTACTTTGAAATAGATTTAGCAACTCTTTATGGCTCTGGATTTTCAATTCAACCAAAATTTTCTCAATCAGCTTACTTTAGATTTCACAATCAATCAGAAATTTATAAAAATTTATATTTTGTTGGTGCCGGAACACATCCTGGTGCAGGAATGCCTGGGGTTCTGTCATCAGCAAAAGTTCTAGATAAGTTATTTAATGAATAACAATTTAATAAAACTACATGCTAAATCCTTTTATTGGGCAAGTTTTTTTCTCTCAAAAAAAATCTTTTTAAAATCTTCTTCATTATATAATTTTTGCAGGACATTAGACGATATCGTAGACGGTCCAGAAGATCTTGACCTTAAAAAGCAAAAATTCTTACAATTTAAAAATGATTTTATAAATAAAAATTTTAATAATAAGATTATTCAGGAAATGTGGGACATTATGAAATCTGAATACATTTCAAAAATAATTGTTTTGGATTTGTTTGACGGTGTAGAGACAGATTTAAAAGAAAAAGTTATATTAAATAATAAAAAAGATTTAATGATGTATTCATATCGGGTAGCTGGAACAGTAGGTTTAATGATGTCTAAAATTTTAAAAGTTGAGGGTAAAAATGCATTAAGAGGAGCTGTTAATTTAGGCATAGCAATGCAATTTACAAACATTGCTCGTGATATTGTTGAAGATAAAAGAAGAAACAGAGAATACATAAATCACAATTTTTTATCTTTAAAAGAGGTCATAAATGAATCTGAAATATTATATGATAAATCGTTTCAAGCGATTAAAAGTATTCCTCTTAGATCAAGATTTGCTGTTATTGTAGCTAGGCGCGTTTACCGCAAAATTGGCCATTACATTCTAAAACAAAAAAATATCGATACCTACAACAATGCTGGAAAAATATATGTTCCAATTAGTCGTAAAATAATTGAAACCTTTTTATCCGTCTTAGATTTTTTTAAATTATTGTTAATTAAAAATAATAACTATATCAACAGTAGTCATGAAATATTGGATAAAGAAATAAATTTAGATGAAAGAATTTGATTATATAATTATAGGTGGTGGTTGTGCAGGATTATCATTAGCTTATGAACTTGAGATAAACGATCAACTTAAAGATAAAACTCTTGCAATTATAGAGCCAAGAAAAAAATATGAAAGAGATAAAACTTGGTCTTTTTGGAAGGTTTTTAATCACAATTTCGAGGATTGTGTTATTAAAAGTTGGAGTAATTTTACAATTAATATTTCAGAAAAATTTCACGAATTAAGCAATAAAAAATTTCTCTATCAAAGTATCGATAGTGGAAAATTTTATAAAAAAATTAATTCAAAACTTTCTAAAAATCTTAACATTAAATATTTTGAAAATATAAATGAAATTAACACTGAGAAGGCATTAGTTTTTAATAGTGTTTTTGATGGCGAGCTTGATAAATCAAATTTATGGCAACATTTTCAAGGAATTGAAATTGAAACATCTAGAGATATTTTCGATGATGAAATTATAAATCTAATGGATTTTAATTGTGATCAAAGAAAAGATGTTCATTTTTTTTATACTCTTCCTTTTAGTAAAAAAAAAGCTCTAGTTGAAACAACTTGGCTTTCAAGTTTAGAAGACCAAAGTTTAATGGATTATGACTTACAATTAGAAAATTATATTAAAAATAATTTAGGATTAAAAGACTATAAAATAAATTTTACTGAGAAAGGAGCAATACCATTATTTCACCCTATTTTTAAAAAAAATAAAAATGTAATAAACATTGGTTCTGCAGGGGGCATGACTAGATTGAGTACTG
>JAOIST010000018.1 GCA_028222435.1 Candidatus Pelagibacter sp.
TGACCGAGATGTAATCCATCAAAATTGCCTATAGCTATTACTCCATTACGGTGTTTATTATTCAGGTTTACGTTACTGTAAATTTTCATACTACCATTTTAACTCTTTTTGAAAAAAATTAGCTTTAACTTTGTATTTATTTAAGAGTTTTTCTAATTCCAAATTACTTTCAAATTCATTACGATGAACGCCATTTGAAATAAATATGCAGTCTTTATTCAAATTATTTGCTCCTTTAATATCTGTTCTCAAATTATCTCCTATTGCTAAAACTTTTTCACTTGCCTCAAAACACATTTCATATATTTCTTTATAAGGTTTTCCGTAATATATAACTTTTCCTCCCATCTCTTCAAAAATTTTAGCGATATAGCCTGCACAATATTCTTCTTTATTTCCTCTGTGAACAATTAAATCTGGGTTGGTACATACTAATTTTTTAGAAATATGTTTTATTAAGAATTTTTTGTAATAATCTAAATCATTTTCATGTAATTGAACTTTATTTAGATCTGGATCATCTTCATCAAATAAACCAGTGCATAGTATAAAATCACAATCATCAATAATTGTTTTATTTTCTTTAACTTTTTCAAAAATCGTAGCATCTCTTGGTGGACCTAAGTGAAAAAATTTTTTTCCAAATTTATTTTTATTTATAGCGTGCATAGCTGCTTCTCCTGAAGTCATAATGTTAGAGAGATATTTTTTGTCTATTTTCATCTTTAACAAAAAATCAACAACTTTTGCACTTGGTCGAGGAGCATTAGATAAAAACACTATTTTTTTTGAATGCTTTTTTAATTGATCTACAGCTTCTATAGCTTTTTCATTAAGTGATATTCCGTCATGTATCACACCCCATAGGTCTATTACGAACGTGTCATAAGCATCAAATACTTCTGATAAATGATTTAATTCTCTCAATTTTTACAATCTTTCCTAAATTTAGTTCTATAATACTCTTTAAAATATAGTATTTACGCCTTTTTTTAGTGATTTTAGCCTCTTGAAATTTTATTAAAACATACCATATCAGCCATACATCAAAATTTATAGGAGAAAATATATATGAAATTTAGACCTTTGCACGATCGTGTGCTTATCAAAGTATTAGATAGTGAAGAAAAAACAGCAGGTGGAATTATTATTCCAGACACGGCTAAAGAAAAACCTCAAGAAGGCGAAGTTATGGCTGTAGGCCCTGGCGCAAAAAATGAAGACGGTAAGCTTACTCCAATGGATGTAAAAGTTGGAGATACTGTCCTTTTTGGAAAATGGTCAGGAACCGAAATTAAAATTGACGGCAAAGAATACAGCATAATGAAAGAGTCAGACATAATGGGGATTTCAAAAGGTAAAAAATAAACTTTAAAGGAGAATTAAAATGGCAAAAATAATTAAATTTGATACTGATGCAAGATCACGGATGCTGAAAGGTGTTAATACACTTGCTAATGCAGTGAAAGTCACTTTAGGACCTAAAGGTCGTAATGTTGTAATGGATAAGTCATACGGGTCACCGAAAATTACTAAAGACGGAGTATCTGTAGCTAAAGAAATAGAACTTGAAGATAAATTTGAGAATATGGGAGCTCAAATGGTAAAAGAAGTAGCTAGCAAAACTAATGATAATGCTGGTGACGGAACAACTACTGCAACTATTTTAACTCAAGCAATAGTTACTGAAGGACTTAAATATGTAACAGCTGGAATGAACCCAATGGACATTAAGAGAGGGATAGACAAAGCTGTTGAACACGTTATTGAAAAGCTTAAATCTTCTTCAAAAAAAGTTAAAGCTAACGAGGAAGTCGCACAAGTTGGAACTATTTCAGCGAATGGTGAAAAATCAATCGGTGATATGATTTCAAAAGCGATGCAAAAGGTTGGTAATGAAGGAGTTATTACAGTTGAAGAGGCAAAAGGTGTTGAGACTGAATTAGATGTTGTTGAGGGTATGCAGTTTGATAGAGGATACCTTTCTCCATACTTCGTAACTAATACTGAAAAAATGACGACAGAACTTGAGAACCCTTTAGTTCTTTTAGTCGAAAAAAAATTAACTAATCTACAGCCAATGGTTCCTCTTTTGGAATCGGTTGTGCAAGCTAATAGACCATTAGTGATAGTTTCTGAAGATGTAGAGGGTGAAGCTCTAGCAACTTTAGTAGTAAATAAATTAAGAGGTGGTTTAAAAGTGGTAGCTGTTAAAGCACCAGGTTTTGGTGACAGAAGAAAATCAATGTTAGAAGACATTGCAATTCTTACTGGTGGGCAAGTGATATCTGAAGATCTAGGTATTAAATTAGAGAATGTAAAAATTGGAGACCTGGGTTCTTGTAAAAAAGTTAAAATCGATAAAGAGAATAGTACAATCGTAGCTGGTGAAGGTAAAAAATCTGATATCGAAGCAAGATGTAATCAAATAAGAGCTGAAATCAATGAAACCACATCTGACTATGATAAAGAAAAACTTCAAGAAAGATTGGCTAAACTTGCAGGTGGTGTTGCTGTAATTAAAGTGGGTGGTGCTACTGAGGTTGAAGTGAAGGAAAGAAAAGATAGAGTTGAAGATGCTCTAAATGCTACAAGAGCTGCTGTTGAAGAAGGAGTGGTAATCGGTGGTGGTTGTGCACTGCTTTACGCATCTCAAGATTTAGACGGTGTTAAAGTAAAAGGCGATGACCAAAAAGCTGGAGTAGAGATAGTAAAAAAAGCTCTTCAATATCCAATTAGACAAATTACTGCAAATGCAGGTGTCGATGGTTCTGTGGTAGTAGGTAAACTTTTAGAAGGTAAGAAAACTTCTCAAGGTTATGATGCTCAAAATGAAGAATACGTAGATATGTTTGCTAAAGGAATTATCGATCCAACTAAAGTAGTAAGATCAGCTTTACAAGATGCTGCATCAATTGCTGGATTATTAATTACAACTGAAGCAATGATTGCAGATAAGCCTGATGATAAAGACTCTGGTC
The DNA here is from genome assembly GCA_028222435.1 of Candidatus Pelagibacter sp. Next base: position 2,982 of record JAOIST010000018.1, read on the forward strand.
CAGCAATGCCTCCAATGGGCGGCGGCATGGGTGGAATGGGCGGCATGGGTGGAATGGGAATGTAATTTTCACCTACCCAAAGATTTTAAAAAAGGCTGCAATTTTGCAGCCTTTTTTTTTGCAATAAATAAACATGCTATTGAACTAAGTATCAATCCATCTTTAAGAATTCGTAAATTGTTATCAGCCAAAGTTTTTCCTGTAGATGTAATATCAGTAATTATTTCTGAAGAGCCTATAAAAGGATATGTTTCTGTAGCACCAAGACTGGGTATCAATTTGTATTGGGTAACTCCTTTCGAAATCAAAAAATCATTAGTTAAATTTGGATACTTAGTTGCTACTCTCAACCTAGTATTTCTTTTGGATCTTATATCAAATGATATTTCTTCGAGGTCAGCAATCGTCTGCACATCTATCCAGTCATCTGGCACAGCAACCACTAGGTTCGCATTTCCATATTCAAGTTTTTTTTGAATATTTATTTTATTTTGTAAATTTTTGTCTGATTCTTTTAAAAGATCTAGGCCTGATACGCCAATATCTAAAGTTCCGTCTCCTAATCTTTGAATAATTTCTTTAGCGTGAAGAAATATAATTTTAATGTTGGGTTTATTTTCGATAACACCAAAATAATTTCTTTCTTTTTCGCTTTGTATAATTTTCAACCCGTTGTCATTAAAAAATGATATTGATTTTTCTTTTAATCGCCCTTTACTTGGCAAACCTATTGTAATTAAATCTTTCATATATTTTTTAAGTTTATTGCTGCTCCAACAGCAGAAATACTCTTTTTAGCGCCTAAACTTTTAAGCAAATCGTCATATCGACCGCCTGAAGCAATTTCTTTTGTCCCTGAAAATACTTCAAACACAATTCCAGTATAATATTCAACATCTCTTCTAAAATTTGCAACAAAATTAATATCTTGATTAAGTTTTTTTAAATTTTGTATAGATTTAAATTTTTTAAATGTACTTTTTTTAAGGTTATTCTTTTTGGCAAAATTTAATAACTCACTGTCAAGTTTTGAAAGCTTACAATTAATTTTTAAAAAAGTTTTTATAATTTTTACAATTTTTTTTCCATCTGAGAATGATCTTGGGTCTTTAATTTTTTTATCAAATCTTTTTAAAATTTCCGATATTGACCTTTCAGCAATCGCTTTATCTTGATCTAGTTTTTTCATTTCATAAAATCTTTTTTTATCTGCATCAAAGGTTACTGCATCAATATCTGTATTTTTTTCTAATCTCTTTAAAAGTTCTTCAAAGTAACTTGGTCTCCAAAAGTGTCTTATTAATCTTAGCTTCCATCTTTCAGGCATCTCGAGAGCATTTATTAAGCTCTTGAATAAACTTATGTCACCTACTTTAATTTTAATTTTTTTCATTTTAATCTTTTTTGCTGAACTTAAGATTGTACTGATTACTTTAAAATCATCTTTAATGAGGTTTTTTGAACCTAGAATTTCGATACCTAATTGATCATTAATAAAGTTTGTGCTTTTACTGCCTGATCTTCTATATGCTTGACCAGAATAATAAATTTTTGAAGAAGATTTTTTTTGCAAAAAACTTATACATGATGCAACTGTTAAGTCTGGTCTTAAGCACATCGTTTTTCCATCCTCTCTATCAAAAGTAAACATTGAACTTCTAAATTTTTCTCCAGATCTTTCTATAATATAATCTGAGTCTAAAAGAACGTCTGGTTCTGATAAAACAAAACCATTAGTCTTAAAGGTTTTAATTATTGCTTCAGATAATTTTTTTGATTTCATTAACTAATTCTTTTATTTCAATTGATCTTTCTTCACCTGAACTTAGGTTCCTTAAAGTTGGTTTCCCTGATTTGATTTCATTCTCACCGTATAAAATAACTGCTGGAGATTTTATTTTGTTCGCATACTCCATTTGTTTTTTTAGTTTGCTTTCTCCAGGATAAATTTCAGTGCTAACACCAGCCTTTCTTAATATTGTTTGAACATTTATGTAATCTTTCATTGAATTTTTATCGAAAACACAAATCACGACTGGTTTAGATTGTTTTAGTTTAAACTCTTCTTTTTGCATCAAGGCATAAACTAGACGATCTAGGCCAATAGATATTCCTGTAGCAGGAGCATCATAATTACCAAAATTATTTACCAAATTATCGTATCTTCCACCACCTCCTATGGATCCAAATTGTATGACTTGTCCTTTATTGTTTGTTACATCAAATTTTAAATTCACCTCAAAAATTGCTCCTGTGTAATATTCTAGTCCTCGAATAACTGATGGATCGAATTCAAAATTATTAAAATTGTAATTCTTAAAAATTTTCAATATCTCAACTAAATCTTCTGTTTCAGGTGAATTATTCTTAAGTGTTTCTTCTATAGTTTTGATATCCTCAGGCTTTAAATTTGCACCTTTTGTGTAATCGCCTGATTTATCTTTTCTTCCCTCACCTAATAATTCCTTTACTCCGTTCCAGCCAAGTCTATCAATTTTATCTAGGGCTCTCAGAGTAGTAAGCTTTTGTTGATTATCTTTAATGTTTATTTTTTTAAATAATTCTTCGGTAATTTTTCTCGATGATATTTTTATAATGTATTCTGATTTCAAAAGTCCGCACTTTTCAAGAATTTCTGAAATCATGACGCACAATTCGGCATCTGCCTGTAAACTTTTTGTTCCAACAAAATCTGCATCAAATTGTAAAAACTCTCTAAACCTGCCAGGTCCTGGCTTTTCATTTCTCCAAACAGTCCCCAGTTGGTATCTTTTGAATGGTTTAGGAATTTCTAAATAATTTTTTGCAACATATCGCGCAAGCGGCGCTGTTAGATCATATCTCAAGGACAACCACTTATTTTCATCTTTAAATGAAAATACACCTTCATCAGGTCTATCTTTGTCAGGTAAAAATTTTCCTATGCTATCCGAATACTCAAAACTTGGAGTTTCAAGATATTGAAACCCATACTTAATCATAATTTCTTTAATGTTAGAAATTATAAAATCGCGTACGAGCAACTCTTTTTCTTGCCTGTCTACAAACCCTAAAGGAAGTTCCTTAGAGGGTTTAATTTTTTTTTCTTTTGTCATTATTTGGTACAGTAGGGTGGACTCGAACCACCGACCCCTAGTTCCACAAACTAGTGCTCTAACCAACTGAGCTACTACTGCATCCTTTTTGTTTTTATCTTAATTTTTATTAAATTTATATATGTTTGATTATAAGCTAAGCAATAGCCTAGCGTGCATTCTGTGAGAATGTTTACTTAAAGTAGAAATCTTGTTTTTTATAACCATTATCGTTTATTTAAGAAATAAATGTGTCTTTTTCAAGGAATACTAGCGGGACAGAACAATATTTCTAATGCTTTGTCCCGATAATTTGTGATTTTGGAAATAAGATTAAGCTTTCTGCAATTTTACTGCCGAAGGACCTTTGTCTCCATTCTCTACTTCAAACGTTAATTCATCACCTTCGTTTAAATAATTTAAACCGGCTTCTTTAACAGCTGAAGAATGTACGAACACATCTTTTTCTTTATCTTCTCTTTCAATGAAACCATATCCTTTAGTACCATTGAACCACTTTACTTTACCTTTTAGTGTACTCATGTTTATTGTTTTCTTTCTTGTTGTTGTTGATACGCCATCTATATTGATGAGGTATTTTTTATATTGGGACAAAACCATATTTCTAAAGTTATGTCCCAACAATTCTTGAATTTAGGAAATTTAGATTAAGATGTTTTCTGCAGTTTTACTGCTGAAGGACCTTTGTCTCCATTCTCCACTTCAAACGTTAACTCATCACCTTCGTTTAAATATTTTAAACCTGCTTCTCTAACAGCTGAAGAATGCACGAACACGTCTTTTTCTTTGTCTTCTCTCTCAATGAAACCATATCCTTTAGTACCATTGAACCACTTTACTTTACCTTTTAGTGTACTCATATTATTTGTTTTTCCTTATTATTATTTACTTTAACTAATCAAAGATTAGTCACTTGCATCTTTAATATCTTAGAGCAATAAAAGTCAATAGGAGAAAATATTATTTGATTAAATTGTTTTTTTGCAACAATAGTTAAAATATTAGCGTAATTAAGCTTGTTATAGCTAGTAAACCTATTCCTGCGTAAATTAGTTTATTATTATTTATATGGGTCGCTAATTTTTGAATGCTTGATTCCTTGTAGCTTAATCCACCTCCCTCAAGATTGGTGGATTTACTGAAACCTTGATCTCTGCCGATTTGAAGAAATTTTGTTTTTCTATGATCATAAATTTCTTCTTTACTAAAATTTTCAAAACTTTGTAAATTTTTAATAATAGAATGTTTAATATCTGCAGCTATGCTTTCTGGGTCTCTGTGTGCTCCACCTAAAGGCTCTGGAACAATCTCGTCAATGACTCTGAGTTTCAACAAATCTTTTGCTGTTAATTTCATTGCCTCAGCTGCCTGCAATGATTTGCTAGGATCACGCCAAAGTATTGACGCACATCCCTCTGGAGAAATTACAGAGTAAATTGAGTTTTCTAACATAATAACTTTATTTGATGAGGCTAAAGCAATAGCCCCTCCTGAGCCACCTTCACCAATGATAATTGATATATTGGGTACTGTAAGTGACATACAACACTCAATAGAGTTAGCAATTGCTGAAGCTTGTCCTCTTTGTTCCGCTCCAAGTCCTGGGTAAGCTCCCGGTGTATCAATAAAACTTACTATAGGAATTTGAAAACGATCAGCTAATTTCATTAACCTTATACATTTTCTGTATCCCTCAGGTCTCATCATCCCAAAATTTCTTTCTATCCTGCTATTAAGATCATCTCCTTTTTCCTGGCCAATAATTAAAACAGATTTATTGTCGATTAATCCGAAACCGGCTATGACAGATTTATCATCGCCAAAGTATCTATCACCAGATAACAATGTAAATTGTGAAAATATTTTTTTGATATAAAAATTTGCTTTAGGTCGGTCCTCGTGTCTTGCGACCTGTGTTCTTTGCCAGCTATTTAGATTAGCATAGGTCTCTTTTAGTTTTTCATTAATTTCGTTTTGTGTATTTTTTATTTTTTGTGTATCAACCTCTGAAATTCCCTCAGAACCAAAAGGGCTTTTTAGCCCGTCTACCTCTTGTTCTAGAGCCTTAATTTCTTTTTCAAATTCTAAATAATTTTTCATAAATGCTTATTATTGCTACTATTAATATATTATAATCTAATGTAAAGATCGGTTCACTATG
>JAOIST010000019.1 GCA_028222435.1 Candidatus Pelagibacter sp.
GTTTTCATTATTTATATTCAAGGCTAAATATTTATTATTAATTTTTAGTTTTAATTTTTCATAATCTTTAATGTTGGGAATAATTAATTTGCTTAGAAAATTTTTTTTTTTAAAAATTTTTTTAAATTTTTTATTTATTATTGCGATATTATTTGTTTTTTGTAAACTGAAAATTTTTAACTTTGACTCAAGATATGCATTCCTATTTCCATGCCAATCTAGATGATCATTGCTTAAGTTGAGAAAAAAAGCATAATCTGGACAAATAAATTTAGAGTGAGAAAGCTGAAACGATGATGCCTCTATAACAACATAATTATTCTTAATATTTTTAACGTCTAAAATTGGAGTGCCGATATTTCCACCTATTGAAAATTGAAATTTATTTTTTTTTAAAAGATGGGCTAGTAATTTACAAGTTGTTGATTTACCGTTGGTGCCCGTAACTACTATAGTTTTAGATTTTTTTTTTGTTAAATAGAACAAATCAAGGTCTGTTATTATTTTATTTTTAAATTTTCTAAGTTTTTTATTCTTTGTCAAACTTATGCCAGGAGATAATAAAATATAATCAACTTGATTTAGTGTTTGAATTATATTTTTTGCTTTATATTTTTTTAGAATATTTTTTTTATTATCGTCCCAAATCTTAAAGTTTTTTATCTTATTTTTTTGAAAAAATTTAACTACTGAATGACCAGTTGAACCAAGGCCATAAACAAGGAACGAACGTTCTTTGAGTTCTTGAAATTGAAACATATTTTACCTTAATTTTAATGTTGCTAGTCCAATTAATGCTAGAATGATAGCAATTATCCAAAATCGAATTACGATTGTTGGCTCTGCCCAACCTTTTTTTTCAAAATGATGATGTATTGGTGCCATCTTAAAAATTCTTTTACCGGTCAATCTATAGGATACCACTTGAATAATTACGGAAACTGTCTCCAAAACAAACAAGCCTCCAATAATAGCTAATACGATTTCATGTTTCACAATAATTGCTATGGCGGCCAGTGAGCCTCCTAGAGACAGTGATCCTGTATCTCCCATAAAAATTTTTGCGGGAGGAGCATTATACCAAAGAAAACCTAAACAGGCTCCGACAACAGAACCACAAAAAATAGAAAGCTCACCTACATTAGGGATATATTGAATCTGCAAATATTCAGAAAAGATTGTATTGCCTACTACATAAGAAATTAAAGTAAAAGAAAGAGCCACTAACATCACTGGTACAGTTGCTAATCCATCTAAACCATCAGTCAAATTCACCGCATTGGATGCACCGATAATAACGAACAAGCCAAAGGGTATGAAAAATAAACCCATATGCCATATAAAATTCTTTAAAAAGGGTAAATAAAGATTGAATAAATATTCATGATCAGAATACTTAATCAAAAGATACAAAGTTATTGCACTAATTATAATTTGACCAAGAAATTTATATCTAGATTTAAGTCCACTAGAATTTTTAAACTTAATTTTTAATATATCGTCTAATAGTCCTAGTCCACCTAGGGATAAGCAAACAAAAATTAAAATCCAGACATATATATTTCTTAAATCAGCCCATAAAAGTGTGCTAGATAGAATTCCAATAATTATAATTACTCCTCCCATAGTAGGTGTTCCAGATTTTTTTATAATATGGTCAATCGGTCCATCTTGTCGTATTGGTCCTGTTATCAAATTTTTTGAAAATAATTTAATTAAAGGTCCGCCGATTATGAAAACAACAATTAATGAGGTAACAACAGATAGTCCTGTTCTAAATGTAAGATATCTAAATACGTTTAAAAAAGAATATTGATCAATAAAAGAGGTTAATAAATTAAATAACATCCCTAAATCCCTTTTATCAATTTTTGACTAAATTCATTAAGTCCTGTAGCGTTAGAACCTTTAATCATTAAATAATCATTATTTGATATCATTTTGTTTAAACTAAAGTCTATATCTTCATTATTTTGAAAAATATTTCCTCTTTTTTCTTTATTAATATGTTTATAAGTAAAAAGAGTTTTTTTTCCTTTAATGAACACTTTGTCAATGTCAGATTTGTTAATAAATCTAGATAATTCTTCATGAAATTTTTTAGATTTAGAACCTAATTCAAGCATATCTCCAAGTATCAAATATTTCTTGAATTTTTCTTTTTTAATTAAGGTAAACTTTTTAATAGCATTTTTTACTGATAATGGATTGGCATTATAACTCTCATCAACAAATTTAAATTTTTTATTATATCGAAAAATAGTATGTTTTTTTCCCCTTCCTTCAGATGAGCTAAAATTTTTAAATTGATTTAATATCTTTAAAAAGTCTACTTTTAGTTCTTTTAAAATTGCTAGAGACGCTAGTACATTATAAATATTAATATCTCCAATTTCACAATTTATCTTAAGGTTTCCTATCTTAATAAACACTTTTGATTTTTCGCCTTGATTAATAAATTTTTCAATGCGTATATCTGAGTCTTTATGTTTTCCAAAAGTAGAGATATTTAATTTATATTTTTTTGCTTTTTTGCATAAATAATAAAAAAATTTATCATCTCTATTTAGTATAATTGTTCCTCCAGATTTAATATTTTCTATTATTTCTGATTTAGCTTTAGCTATACCATAAATATTTTTAAAATTTTCTATATGCGCTTCTCCAATATTTGTAATTATTCCTATTTGTGGTTTAATTAATTTAGTAAGATTTTTAATTTCTCCTAACTTACTCATGCCAACTTCAAAAATTCCAAACTTATCCTCATAACTTAAATTCGACAAGCTAATAGGAACTCCAAAATGATTGTTGTACGATTTTGGTGAAGCATAGGTTTTGCCAAAATGAATTAGAAGATCTTTAACTAAATTTTTTAAAGATGTTTTCCCGGCACTTCCCGTAATAGCTATTATATTAGCGTGAGTATATTCTCTTTTGTATTTAGCAAAGTTATTTAAGAATAAAATTGTATTTTTAACTTTAATTATTTTTTTTTTATTTTTTATTCCATAATCAGAAACAACACACCCGGCTCCTTTTTTTAGCGCTTCATTAGTGAATTTATTTCCATCATTATATTTTCCTTTAATTGCTAGAAATAAGTTTTCTTTTTTAATTGTTCTTGTGTCAATAGAAAGTCCATTAAATTTAAAAAATTTAGACTGTTTAGTGATTTTATTTAAAATCAAATTATTCTGTAAATAACATTGATGTTTCTTAGATATAATTTTATCTTTTAAATTTATTTTCTTTATAATTTTTTTATCTGAAATATTTAATATCTTATTTTTATAAATTTGTTTTTCTTCATGACCTTTTCCGGCAACTAATATTACTTCATCTTGTTGTGCATTTTGAATTGCTTTTTTTATAGCCAATTCTCTTTTGCCAATATTAAAAGTTTTATTTTTTAAAATATGTTTTAAAAGTTCAGCTCTTATTTTTTCAGGCTTTTCATTTCTTGGGTTGTCATCTGTAATATAAATTTTTTGACAATTTTTGTTTGCTATCTTTGCCATTAATGGTCTTTTTTTTTTATCTCTTTCTCCTCCACAACCAAATACTAAAGATATTTTGTCTCCATTATTTTGTTTTAAAGATTTTAAAGTTTGAAATAAGGCGTCTGGGGTGTGGGCATAATCTATGAAAACTTTAATATTGTTATTAAATGTTTTAACAAGTTCGAGTCTACCATTTACATCTTTTATTTTGTTTAACGATTTAAATATAAACTTCTCTTTTAACCCAGATAATTTTGCTACTTGAAATGCCATAGCTAAATTTTTTATTTTATAATTGCTAGACGAAAATTTCGTAATGTTGCTAATTTTTTCTAACTTCTTACTTATATCAACAACTTTCAAATTTTTTTTATTACCTATCAAAGTAAGCTTTGAAAATGGGTGAATTTCTCTATCTGATATAATTGTTGTATTTTTGCTTAAAATTTTTTTAAATAAAATTAGTTTTGCATTTAAATACGACCGCATCGTTTTATGGTAATCTAAATGGTCTTGACTAAAATTAGTAAATATTCCGGCTTTAAATTTAATATGATGCATTCTTTTTTGATGTAGGCCGTGACTAGATGCTTCAATAGCAACGTTATCAATTTTTTTCTTTTTTAAATAGTGTAGATATTTATGAAGTGAAATTGTGTCTGGTGAGGTGAGATTTGTTTTTATAATTTTTCCTTTACATTTTATGCCTAAAGTTCCAATTGTCGCTACAGGTATTTTATTAATTTCTAATATTTGATAAAAAATGTCAGCTACTGATGTTTTTCCATTAGTGCCTGTTATTGCAAAAATATTTTTTGGTTTTAAAGGGTAAAATTTTGAAGCCACTTCACTTAAAAAATTTCTTATTTTATTTGTCTTAATTATTAGAACTTTATTATTTTTAATGTTACAAGATCTTGAGCAAACTATAACTGCAGCCCCTTTTTGAATTGCTTGAAGTATAAATTTTTCACCATTTATTTTATCGCCTTTAATAGCAAAAAAAATATAATTTTTTCTAATTTCCTTGCTGTTACTTGAAAGTCCAGAAATAAAAATGTTCTTTTTATTTTTGGAAATATTTTTAATTAAATTTTTCAACAACATTCTGATAAACAAACTCTTCGCTATTTATGGCTAAAATTGGCCCAATTTTTTCTATTATTTTGCCTGCAACATAAACAGAGTTCCATCCAGAAGTATTATAAGGAGCTATAGTTTTGGTGCCTCTATAATCATAGATTAGATCTTTGTTAATCTTAGGATTTTCTAACATTACAAATAAAGTATAATTAGGCTTATTTGCAGGAAATATAGAGATAAAAGTATTAATTCTATTTTTTTTATTACCATAGCTCTCAGCGGTACCAGTTTTTCCTCCCACATAATATCCATCTTTGTCTGCTAAACTTGCTGTTCCTTCCTCGCTGCTAACAACTTTTCTTAGAATTTTTCGTAATTGATCACTTGTTTCTATTGAAATTATTTTTTCTATTTTTTTAACTTGTCTATCTTGAATTATACTTGGTGTAACTAACTTGCCACCATTTACCATTGCGGCATAAAGAGATGTGGCTTGGAGAGGTGTGGTTGTAATTCCATGCCCAAAAGATACAGTTTCTAATTTACAACTATTCCAACTTAATCGGTGTGGAACTCCAATCTCCTCTAATTCAATATTGGGATTTTCAGTTATTTTAGTTTTTTTAATAAAATCTTTATAATTTTGTTCACCAATTTTTTTTGCAAGAATTACTGATCCTAAATTCGAAGATCTTATCAAAATATCTTCGACTGATAAATTTGACGGGTGTTCTTTCATATCTTTAATTTCGTGAACAGAACATCTTATTTTTTTTGGGATATCTTTAATAATTGTTTTGGTTTTAACTAGTTTATGCTCAAGTGCTAAGGCTATAGTAAAAGTTTTAAAAATTGAACCAAGCTCATAAACACCTTTTGTAATTTTGTTTATATATTTATCATTTTTAATACTAGCTCTTTGATTAATATCATAATTGGGTAATGAGACTAAGGATATTATGTCTCCATTATTGACATCCATTAATAATGCTCCGGCACCAGTAGCTTTGAAAGTTTTAATTGCGTCTTCTAATTCATTATTAATTATGTATTGAATATTGCTGTCTAAAGATAATTTTAAAGGTTTTTCTAATAAATTTTTATTTTTTAACTCTCTATCAAAATATTTTTCTACACCCGAAATTCCATAATTATCATAATCCACCTGGCCAATAATATGACTAAATAAATTTCCATGTGTATACATTCTGGCTTGAAAGGGCTCAAATTTTATCGCCTTTTCTCCAAGCGCCCAAAACTTATCTTTTTCAATACGATCAATCCTTTTTTTTATTCTAAAATATTTTTTTTTGTTTATTTTTTCTTTAATTTCATAAATAGGAAGATCCGGGAAATTTAATCTTAATTTTATTAAAAAATTTTTTTTATCTTTGATAAGTTTAGGATCTACTGCGGCATGAAAAG
>JAOIST010000002.1 GCA_028222435.1 Candidatus Pelagibacter sp.
CCTTCAGCCATTAATCTCAGAGCATAGTCTGCTCTATCCATTAAATCAGGAAAATCTGGTATGCGTTTAATTATTTCGGCAGATGTATTTATAGCAGTATCGATAGTTGATTTAGGGCCTTTTAAATTCTTTAACCAGTTTTCCAATACAGGTCTTGAAACTTCCCAAATATTTGTTTCAGGATATAATTTTCTGGCAACACCCTCGACAACTACCATTGTTTTTTGTAGCAAGAGAAGTGAGGGCTGTGTTGGCATATTAAATTTTTCGGTAATTTCAAATAATTGAGCTAATAAATTACCACCAGAAATATCTTTGATAGATTGCCCAAAAATTGGCTCTCCAACAGACCGTAGAGCTTGGGCGAACTCCTCTTTAGAAGCATTTTGGGGAACTAAGCCAGCCTGAAAATGAACTTCAGCAACTTTTACATAATCCCTTTTTATAAATCCATATAGAATTTCTGCTAAAAATTTTCTATTATTTTTATCCAACCTACCCATAATTCCAAAATCAACAGGAATAATATTTCCGCTGGTGTCTACAAACAAGTTTCCCTGATGCATATCACCATGAAAAAAACCGTCTCGGACAGCTTGTTTTAAAAAATGTTGAATAAGATTTTCAGCCAAATTTTTTAAGTTTATCCCCTGCTCTTTCAGTTCTTCATGTTCTCTAATCGAAACTCCTTCAACTTTATCTAAAGTAAGTATTCTTTTCGTTGTGTAATTCCAGTAAATTTTAGGTACATTAAAACCATTATCTGATTTAGTATTTTCATATAATTCATTTGCAGCAGCAGCTTCAAATCGTAGATCCATCTCAATATTTGTAATTTCTCTAAGCAGATGAACAACTTCCACTAATTTTAATCTTTTTGCTTTAGAAACAGAATTTTCAATTATATATGCAAATAGCATCAAAGCATCTAATTCCTCATTGAATAATTTTTCTATATCAGGACGTAAAATTTTGATTGCAACTTCTTTTTCTTGATTTTCATTTTTAATTTTTGCTAGGTGAACTTGAGCAATGGAAGCCGCTGCTATTGGCTCACTAATTTCAATAATATTGTGAAATTGTTTCTCACCGATTTCTTTTTTGATAACTTTCTTCGCCTCATAAAGGTCAAAAGCCGGGACTTTATCTTGAAGTTTTTCCAGATCTTTTGCCATTTGTTCACCAATAATATCCGGTCTAGTAGCTAAAAACTGTCCAAGCTTTATAAAAGTTGTGCCCATGCCTTGGAGGGCTATACATAGTTTTTCTCCAGGATTTTTTTTATTATCTAATCGGTTACTTTCGGATCCAATTGAAATTAAATTAAAGAATAAATTTATAGAAACTGGTATTTGATGTACTTGATTTATTGTATCAATAGCTCCAGAGACAGATAGCTTTCTTGCAATTTGAAACAATCTAAAAACTCTTTTTATCATCTAAATTTTCCACCCAGAATGTATTGCCGATATGCCATTTGAAAGGTTTCTATATTCAACATTAGAAAAACCATTTTTGATCATAATTTCTAAAAGTTCTTTTTGACTATAAAATCTATCAATACTGTTGATTAAATATTCATAAGGTTCTGATGCCCCAGCAACGTATTTACCAATTACCGGAATTGTTTTTGAATAACTTTTATAAAAAAAATTTAAAATTTCATTGTCTATTTTTGAAAATTCTAGACACAAGAATCTTCCCCCAGGTTTTAAAACTCTATACGCCTCTTTTAAAGATTTATTAATGTCAGTTACATTTCTAATTCCATAACTAATCGAGTAAAAGTCATAGACATTATCTTTAGCAGGTAAAGACTCAGCATTTCCTTTAATCCAATTTATATTATTGAAATCTTTAAGGATCTCTTTGCCTTCCTGTAACATTTTATCGTTTGGCTCTATGCAAGTAATCGAAGATAAATTTTTGGTTTTTTGCGAAAATAATTTTGCAATATCACCCGTTCCAGAAGCAACATCGATCAATTTTGAATTTTGTATAGGATTCATCCATTCGATGAATTTATTCTTCCAAATTCGATGGATACCTAAAGACATTATATCATTCATCAAATCATATTTTTTATAAACTTTGGAAAATACAGAATTGACTAATTTTGTTTTATCTTGAATAGTGTTTTTCATAATAGATATATATGCCAGAATTACCAGAAGTTGAAGTTGTTAAAAAGTCTTTAATCAATAAAGCCCAAAATTCAATTGTAAAGGCAATTAAAATTAATGATGGAAGATTAAGATATAAAATAGATCGAAATCTTATAAGAAAAATAATAGGGCTTAAAATTGAAAAAATTACAAGACGTTCTAAGTACCTATTATTTTATTTTAATAAAAATATTGTTATGCTTGTTCATCTAGGGATGACAGGTAAATTCTTTTTTTTAGATAGAAAAAACACTAAATATAAAACAAGTTTTTATTATAATATTGATGAAAAAAAAGACAAAAAACACGATAGAGTAATTTTTAATTTATCAAATAATCAAAAATTAATTTATAACGATGTCAGAAAATTTGGTTTTATCAAGTTTTTAAAAAAAGATCAATTAAGTGAAAATTTACACCTTAAAAAATTAGGACCAGAGCCATTACATAAAAAATTTACTTTTAATTATTTTAAAAAATATACTTTGGGTAAAAATAGAGTAATTAAAGAGACTTTAATGAATCAAGCATTTGTTTCAGGATTAGGAAATATATACGTTAATGAAATACTTTTTTTAAGCAAAATTAAACCAACAAAAAAAACCAAAGATCTTTTAGATAATCATATAAAAAAAATTATAAAATTTACAAAAAGAACACTGACAAAAGCGATTAAGTTAGGTGGTTCCTCGATAAAAGACTTTTCTAGCATTAATGGAAAAAAGGGACTATTTCAGCAACACTTCAGTGTTTATGGAAGAAAAGGGGAAAAATGCTATAACAAAAGATGTAATAACAAGATTATTAAAATCGTTATAGCTAGCCGAGCATCTTTTTATTGCTCAAAGTGTCAAAAATAATAAAGTTGACCATATTAAATTGCCCATATATACAATCGTAAAAATATGCCTAATACTAAATCAGCAATCAGAAGAGTAAGAAGGGTTAAAAAACAAACTCAAATTAATAGAATTAGAAAAAGTAAATATAAAAATGCAATTAAGCAGATGGAACTTCTTCTTAAGGGCAAGGAAAATGATAAAGCTAAGAAATATTTTGCAAAATTTCAATCTATTCTAATGCAGGTTGCTAAATCAGGCATCATTAACAAAAATACAGCTTCAAGAAAAATTTCAAGAATTTCAAAAAAAATTTCTTCTAAATAACAATTTAAAGTTGATAGATTAAAGGTTTTAAGTCTATATTTAGTGCCACCTATCTAAATATTGAAACTTAATTTATAAAGTTGAATTTTATTTTATAATTCTAGCTAGACGATAATCTTACAACCTAGTTGGATTTATTTTTTTATTTTTTTAAATACTTGTTGCAAATGTTTTTAAAAGAGCGTTTATAGATTTTCTTACAAAGTATCTACATGGAAAATAATATTACAAAAAAACAAAGCACTTTTATTTCTGAAGAAGAAAAAACGTTAAATTGGGAAGAAATACAGAACGCATTCAAAAAAACCTTTGGCAGCGAAGTATATGATAGCTGGCTTCAAAAAATTTCCCTGGTTAAAGAATACAATGATTATTTAGTGCTAGGAGTACCAACTAGGTTTTTTAGAGATTGGATTGTTTCACGTTACTTAGACAAAATTTTAGAACAAGTTAAAATTTTTAAACTAAGCTTAAACAGAATTGAATTTAAAATTATTGAGGAAAATAAGCAAAATCAAGAGTTTATTAAAATAAATGAACTTAATAAGGTCACTGAGATAAAAGACTCAATTTTAAATTATAATAGACTGAACCCGAACTTAAGTTTTGATAGCTTTATACAAGGCAAAAGTAACGATATAGCATTGTCATATTCTAAAAAGGTCTGTGAACACATTTCTCGATATAACCCATTATATATATGCGGGGGCGTAGGATTGGGTAAAACCCATCTTTTAAACGCCATAGGTCTAGAGCGTCAAAACGATAATAATGTGATGTTTATATCAGCAGAAAGATTTATGTATCACTTCATTAAATCTATTAAAAAAAATGATATGGTTAATTTTAAGGATTTTTTTAGAAAATCATCTGTTTTTATAATAGATGATATTCAATTTATCAGTGGTAAAGAAAGTTTACAGGAAGAATTTTTTCATACTTTTAATAGCCTTATAGACAAAGGTTCACAAATCGTCATTTCTGCAGATCGTGCCCCTATGAAATTAGATAGAGTTCAGGACAGAATTAAGTCCAGGTTGGCTGGTGGATTAGTAGTTGATATAGACTTACCAGATTTAGAGTTAAAAATAAAAATTATAAAAAAGAAAATTGAAGAGATACAATATCAGTTCAAAGAAAAT
Organism: Candidatus Pelagibacter sp.; assembly: GCA_028222435.1. The sequence goes on from JAOIST010000002.1 coordinate 4,474, forward strand.
ATTTTTTTAAATGATGATGTTATTAATTATATAGCTAGCGAGAGCAAAACGAACATTCGAGAACTTATTGGTGTACTTAATAGAGTTATAGCATTTAGTAGAGTACATAAAAAAGATCTTACTATTGGAGATTGCAAAAATATTTTGAAAGATGTCTTTAATCAAATTAGAGTTATAACAGTCGATAAAATTCAAAATACTGTATCTAATTATTTCAATATTGCCCTCAGTGAAATGCTTTCACAAAGAAGGTCCAGACCGCTTGCAAGACCAAGGCAGATAGCAATGTACTTAGCAAAAAAAATGACCACAAGATCCTTACCTGAAATAGGAAGAAGATTTGCCAATAGGGACCATACTACGGTTATACATGCTGTAAAAACTATTACTAGACTATCTGAACAAGACGATGAGATGAAAAAAAATATTAGTCAGATTAAAAGTTTGTTACTAGAACATTAGATAAATGCAATTTGTTGTAAAAAGAGATAATTTATTAAAATCACTAAATTTTGTTCAGGGAGTTGTTGAAAAAAAAAATACTCTACCAATACTTTCGAATGTTTTGTTGCAACTTAAAGATAATAAACTATCAATCATAGCAACAGACCTCGACATTATTTTTTATGATGAAATTAGTGAAGTAAAAATATTAAAAGAAGGAAGTACTACAACTTCTGCTGCAATATTATACGACATATTGAGAAAAATTTCTTCAAACTCAGATTTAAATTTTGAATTAAAATCAGAAAATAAACTGAGTCTAAAGAGTGAAAACGCAGATTTTAATCTTTTATGCTTGCCTACAGATAACTTCCCAACATTTTCTGATGAGTTTGAAGGAGAAGAGATAACTTTAAATAATAGTAGATTTTTAAAACTTTTAAATAAAACTAAAATTTCAATTTCAAATGATGACACAAGGCATTATTTAAATGGAATATTTCTTCATTTAACCGAGGCACATGGAAGAAATTTTTTAACTGGTGTTGCTACAGATAGCCATAGATTATCTTCCAGTAGCTTGGAAGTTGCGAGTATTTCTAATTTTAATGCATTAATTTTACCAAGAAAAACCGTGTTTCAACTTTGCTCTCTTTTGGCTGAAACAGGTGATCAGTTAACAATACAAACAAGTGATAATAAAATTAAGTTTACCCTTGGTAACATAAAATTAATTTCAAAAGTAATTGATGGTAAGTTCCCTGATTACAAAAAGGTTGTGCCAACAACAAATGACAAAACATTAGTTGTATCCTCTAAGGATTTTATTACATCAATAGAGAGAGTCGCTAGTGTTTCACTTGATAGAAAAGAAGGTGTAAAACTAACAATCAATAAAGAAAACATTCAACTTTCAGTTAATAGTGCAAATTCTGGCGAGGGTAATGAAAAAATAAAAGCTGAATTCAGTTCTGAAACCTTAAATATAAGTTTTAATTCTAAGTATCTAATTGATATTGTTTCTGAAATTGAGGATAAAAATTTAAAAATGAATTTAAAAGACTCAGTTTCACCAGTCTTAGTAGAAGATGTATCCGATAAAAATAGTTATTACGTCATTATGCCAATGAAAATATAGTTTTATAGGAATTAGAATATTTTTTATTTTTAGCTCTATAATTGTTGGTACTAAATAGTTTTAAGTCGTCCAGGTCAAAACTGATTTTATATTCCATTAAAAAAATGATATACATGTTCACTCTTAAAAAAAATGTCTAAAAATTCAGAACAAAAAAATACGCCGTCTTATGGCGCAGACTCGATTAAAGTCCTCAAAGGTCTTGATGCTGTAAGAAAAAGACCTGGTATGTATATAGGGGATACAGATGATGGTTCCGGTTTACACCATATGGTTTTTGAAGTGATAGACAATTCTATAGATGAAGCTTTAGCTGGTCATTGTAAAAATATTAATATTTTAATTAACTCTGATAACACTGTTACGGTTGAAGATGATGGTAGAGGCATACCAGTAGACATGCATAAAGGTGAAAAGATGTCTGCAGCAGAGGTTATAATGACCCAACTACATGCTGGAGGTAAATTTGACCATGACTCTTATAAAGTATCAGGCGGTTTACACGGAGTAGGAGTATCAGTTGTAAATGCTCTTTCTGAAGAACTAAAATTAAATATTTTTAGAGAAGGTAATGAGTACGAAATTAAATTTAAAGATGGAAACACAATTAAACCATTGAAAAAAATTGGTAAAACGAAAAAAAATGGAACTAGAATAACTTTCCTGCCATCTAAGCAGATTTTCTCCTCTGTAAAATTTAGTACGACAATACTTGATAAAAGAATAAGAGAGTTGGCTTTTCTTAATAAAGGAATAGCAATCAAGCTAGCCGATAACACGTCAAAAAAACCTAAAGAATTCATACATAAATATGATGGAGGAATCCTAGAATTTGTCAGGCATATTAATAACAAGAAGCCAATTTTGGTTAACAAAAATGAAAAAGAAGTATTCAAAAAACCTATATACGTCACGGCAACAAAAAATAACGTTGTTGTGGAATGTTCTTTTGAATGGAACGCTGGATATTCAGAAGAGGTTTTACCATTTACAAATAATATCCCTCAAAAAGATGGAGGAACACACTTGCTTGGCTTTAGAAGTGCATTAACCAGAGTGATTAATAAATATACAGCTGATAAAAACAAAAAAAATAAATTTACGTTGTCTGGAGAAGATATTAAAGAAGGCTTAACCGCCGTACTATCGATTAAGATGCCAGATCCAAAGTTTTCATCCCAAACAAAAGATAAATTAGTTTCATCCGAAATAAGAAATATAGTTGAACATATTATAAGTGAAAAAGTTTCAACATGGTTTGATCAAAACCCTTCTATTGCTAAAACAGTTATAGAAAAAATTAGTCAAGCTGCAATGGCAAGAGATGTGGCCAGAAAAGCAAGAGATAGTGTGAGGCGAAAAGGTACGTTTGAATTATCAGGATTACCTGGAAAACTTGCTGACTGTCAAATACAAAAACGTGATGGAACTGAACTATTCATCGTAGAGGGTGACTCGGCAGGTGGATCAGCTAAACAAGGAAGAGTAAGAGAATATCAAGCCGTGTTACCACTCAGAGGAAAAATTTTAAATACTTTTGTAAACGGGAAATCAAATGGTGAAGATCATTCAACCAAAGCGTTATCTAAGATGATGTCATCAAATGAAATTGTCACTTTGATTAACGCCTTAGGAACTGGATCAAAAGACTTTAATATTGAGAACTTAAGATACGATAAAATTGTAATTATGACAGATGCAGATGTAGATGGTTCTCATATCAGGACTCTTTTACTTACTTTTTTTAATAATTATCCGTTTAATCAATTGATTGAAAATGGACATATATACCTTGCTCAACCGCCGTTATTCAAAGTTACAAAAGCAAATAAAAGCGTTTATATAAAAGATGAAAAGGCATTGGAGGACTATATTTTAAGTGTAGCAAAATTTGATAAGAAAATTAAAAAAGGTTCATCCGAGTACAATAAACTTATGCAAGAACAAAGAGAAAAACTCTCTATTCAGCGTTTTAAAGGATTGGGAGAAATGAACCCAGAAGAACTTTGGCAGACAACCCTGAATCCAGATAACAGAACTATGCTTAGGGTTCAATATTCCAAAGGCACAAAAGATAAGTCAAAAGAAGATCAAAAAATGATTGAAATATTGATGGGTGACGAAGTTGCACCAAGAAAAGATTTTATTACAAATAACGCATTAAATGTTGCTAATTTAGACATTTAACAAAATAATGAATTTTTCAACTCTCTTTAGAACAAAAGAGAATTTAAATTTAGATAAAAACACTTTAACCATTCTTAGATATATCGCTATTTTTGGTCAATTTATCGCGATAAACATCGTCTTTTTTTATCTAGAACTTCAATTTCCTCTTAAAGAAAGCTACATCATTATTCTTATAGGACTAATCACAAATCTGTTTCTACAATTTAGGGTAAAAGTAAATCAGCTGAAAGACTCATATGCATCTTTATTTCTTCTGTATGATTTATTCCAATTAAGCTCTCTATTATATCTAACGGGTGGTATTTTAAATCCTTTTGTAATTTTACTAATTATTCCAACTATAGTTTCGTCTACATTTTTAAGTATGGGAACTACTATAATACTTGGAGTAATAACTTCTTTTCTATTATTTATCCTTTCTTTTATTTATCTTCCGCTTCCAGGATTTGATAAAAATATTTTTGATGTTCCAAATTTATATAAACAAGGAATACTTACAGCTATTTTAATTGGACTTGTATTTCTAAGTTATTTTGGAATTCGATTTGCAGGAGAAACAAAAAAAAGATCTGAAGCTCTGCACAAACTACAAGAAGTAATATCAAAAGAATATGAACTTGAGTCTCTAGGTGGACAAGCCGCAGCTGCAGCACATTCTTTAGGAACACCATTAGCAACTATTAGTGTAGTAGCAAAAGAATTAAAGAAAGAAATAGGCGGTGATAAAGAAATATCAAAAGATATCGATCTATTGATTAGTCAAACTAAAAGATGTAGCGATATATTAAAACAAATATCAAAAAAACAAATAAAAGAAGATATTTTTTTAAGTTCTATAAAATTTGAAGATTTACTAGAAGAAATTATTAATTCTTTTAAGGAAACGTCATCAAAAGATATAAATCTTTTAGTAGAAAACGATAATAATAAAATAGCAATACAAAGAACTCCGGAAATAATTTATGGATTAAGAAATTTTATTGGAAATGCCGTAAAGTTTTCTAAGAGTCAAGTAAACATTAATCTAAAAAGTGATCAAAAAATTATTAAGATAGAAATAAATGATGATGGACCAGGAATCCCTGAAGATATAATTCAAAAAATGGGTGAACCTTATATTAAATCTAAATCAAAAGAGTTAAGTGTTAATTCAGGATTAGGTTTAGGAACTTTTTTAGGAAAAACTTTATTAGAAAGACAAGGTGGACAATTAATTTTTAAAAGAAATAGTAAACTAGGAGGAGCTCTAGTTACATTGTCTTGGAATCCAAATAATTTTATTTCTTAAACTGAAAAGTGTAGGCAAGAATTTTATATGCTAATTTTGCAACTAGAAAATTATACGAGTCAAAGTTTTTTATTGGAGCTAATTCATTAATATCTGCACCCACAACTTTAGAGATTTTACAGACTTTTTTTATAATCGGCAAAACATCATCCCAAAGTAAACCACCAGGTTCAGGTGTTCCGGTAGCAGGCATAACGCTTGCATCAAAGCCATCAACGTCAAAAGTGATGTAAACTGTTTTATCTTTAAAAAGATTATCTAACTGAGATAAATCCCAATTTTTCTTGTCTTTTCCCCAAAAAATTTCAATTCTATCTCTATTATCACTATAAAAATTCATTTCCAACTGAGATAAATTTCTTATGCCGAACGACACAACGTTAACATTTTTAAAATCTAAACATCTTTTAATTGCAGAAGCATGAGAAAATTTCTCTCCTTGATAGCTTTCTCTCAAATCTGCATGAGCATCAAAATGAAGAAGTGTTATCTGATCATATTTTTCTACGAATGGTTTTATAGATCCAGGTGTAATTGAATGTTCACCTCCAAATACCATTGGAAATTTATTTTTTGATAGTATTGCTTTATTAATAGCTGACAATTGATCTAAAGCGTCATTTATTTTTTTTTTTATAGCAAAAGGCTTAATAGTTTTTATACCTATTTCTTTATAGGGTTCTTTATTTAGCTCTTCATCAAACAGCTCAACTTGATGAGAGGCTTTTATAATTTCTCTCGGGCCATTTTTTGTACCTCCTCCGTAGCTGACTGTTTTTTCAAGTCCAAAAGGAACAACTATAACTTTTGCTTCAATATCTTGATTAGCGTCATAGCCTAAAAAACCTTTTTTTTGACTTAAGAATTTCATTTATGAGTTAAATATTTTTGAGAAATTTCTTTTTTCTCTTTTTTTCCAATGATCTCGATGATAGGCATCACTAGCTATTAAAGGTAAAACACTTGTTGCTTCTGCAAAAACCATTTGTTCTTTAGTAATATTAACTTTTCCCCAAGAGCTAGCTTCTTTTAATGTCGAACTGCTGCAAGCTCCATCACGTGTGTCAGCCACGGTAATTTGTATTGCATATTTGTGCATATCTACCTTCTTACCAAGTAATTCAGCGCAGACTACTGTATCTTGAATAAAATTTTTTGGCACGCCTCCTCCAACCATCAATAGACCAGATTGTTTAGACTGTAATTTAATTTCAGTTAATTCCCTGAATTCTCGGATAGAGTCTATTGTTAAATGCTTTTTAGGATTTTGCTCCTGATGCATTACTAAGCCAAAACCAGCTGAACTATCAGTGAACGCAGGACAAAATATTGGAACATTATTATCAAAAGCAGTTTCAATCAAAGAACCTTTCTTTTTCCCATTTGATTTTAGGTATTTACCTAACTCTTTAATAAATTCTCTTGAAGTGTAAGATCTTGGTTCCAAAGTATTTGCCACATCACATATGGTTTTGTCACAAGCTTGTAACTCCTCTTCATCGATGTAGGTATCGTATATTCTATCGATATAATTTTTTCGAAGTTCTGTATCGTCTTGAAATTGAGAACCTTGATAATGTTTGAATCCTAAAGCTTCAAAAAAATCCATATCAATTATAGAAGCCCCAGTAGCCACTATCGCATCAATCATATTATGTTTTACCAAATCAGTGTATAAATCCATGCAACCACCTGCCGAAGTCGATCCAGCTAAAGTAAGAAAAATTGAGCAGTCTTTATCTGCTAGCATTTCATTATAAATACCCGCCGCTCTAGCAGTGTCCCTAGAGGTAAAAGACATCTTGCCCATGCCATCGATGATCTTTCGCGCATCAAAAGATTTAATGTCTATGTGTTCTACCGGACTATTAAGAAGTGATTTTTTATTATGTCCAATATTAGGACTAATTTTTTTGGCCATTAAGCAACTAAAGAATCAACTTTATCGTTTGACCCTTCGTATAATGACATAATTGGTTTGTCGTATACTTCAAAAATTTCATTTGAGTAAAATCCATTGAAATTAGTTCTAAAAGTTAAGCCATAAGCACCAAGCTGACCTAATTCTATATAGTCGCCCTCTTTAATATTATTAGGTAAAAGAAAAGGTCCCTTCATATAATCCAGACTGTCACAAGTTGGGCCAAAGAAATTAAATGCAGTTAATTTTTTTGATTGAAATCTTCCATCAGTAATCATTTTAGTTGGCAGCACAAAGTTTGGTACCCCTGCATCAAACAATGTACCATAAGTTCCATCATTTAAGTAAAGGCTTTGCTTTTTTCTTAATATAACTTTTACAATTGTCGAGCCGCTTTCAGCAACGATTGCTCTTCCTGGTTCACAAATAATTTCAGGCAATTTACTCAATTTTAAATTTGAAAGACTTTTTTTAATTTCCTCCATGTAATTAATTAAAGGTTCTGGTTTTAAATCAGGATAAATGGCAGGAAATCCTCCACCTAAATTAATTATGTCTGGAATAATTTTTGTTTTCTTAATTATATTTTCTATTTCTTTTATACCTTTAGTGTAAGATATTTTATGCATACATTGTGAACCAACATGAAAACTTATTCCTAACTTTTTTGAATGTTCTTTACATAATCTTACTAAACCCAAGGCCTCAGAGGGTAGTGCTCCGAATTTTCTAGATAGATCGATTTCAGCATGTTCATTTGAAATCGCAATCCTTACAAATAATTTTAAATCTTTGGCTTGGTTGGTTGCCTCAAGTATTTTTCTTAGCTCATCCTTGTTATCTAAAGAGAAACTTTTTACCCCATAATTAAAATAAGCTGATGAAATGCTATCTTTGCTTTTAACAGTGTGCATGAAGTGAAGATTTACATCGCGATTAATTTTATGAATGAGCTTAATTTCATTCAAGGAAGCAACATCAAAATCACTTATACCATTTGAAATTATTTGTTTAATAATTTTTTCGTGAGAGTTGGTTTTTACAGCATATAGAACTTTACCTGGGAAATTTTCTTTAAAGAATTTTACAGATTTTTTTATTTCTTCACTCCGTATGCAATACACGGGATAATCAGGCTTTAGTGTGTTAACTAGTTCGTTAACCGACTTAAATTTTCGCATTTCATGTGTCCCCCGTTAGTTTACACAAAGGTTTTTTAAAAAAATTTAATAAAAAAAACCTTGATTAATTTGCGTTTAAGGTTTTTTTGACTCTATGTAAAGAAAAAAAAGCTCTAATAAGATGTTGTAATTTTGTTCACAGCGCCCATATATAAGTTGTATGAGGACTCAAAAAAATATTCCAGAGCAACTAAAGCTATCTGATTTTGCAGATAAATCGTTGCTTATTTTGGATGATGACGATCCACTTCGAGGAAGGCTTGCAAGGGCTATGGAAAAGAAAGGTTTTCAAGTAAAAGAGGCCAAAACAGTGGCTGAAGGTCTAAATATTGTTAAAGCAACGCCCCCAAGTTTTGCTTGTGTTGATCTTAGGCTTGAGGATGGAAATGGCCTAGATGTTGTTAAAGAATTATCAAAAAATAAAAAAGACAGCAGAATAGTAATGTTAACGGGATACGGGAATCTACCCACAGCAGTAGCTGCGGTTAAGGCTGGAGCAATAGATTACATAGCTAAACCAGTCGATGCAGATGATGTTGAGTCGGCATTATTAGCCTCACCTGAGTCGAAAGCCAAACCACCGGAAAACCCAATGTCTGCAGATAGGGTTAAGTGGGAACATATTCATAGAGTGTTTGAATTATGTAATAGAAATGTTTCTGAAACTGCTAGAAGACTTAAAATGCACAGAAGAACTCTACAAAGAATTCTTTCTAAAAGATCGCCTCGATAAAATTAAATTAATCTATTTATTTTCTTAATCTGATTAATTGCTAAAGTTGCAATAAGAATTTTAAATAGCTCAGCTAATAAAAATGGTTGTGCGCCTAACGCAAAGATTGGCTTATCCCAACCTATTAAACTGCCTAACCAAGTCATGCCTATTAAATAGATAAAACTCGTAGCAAATAAAAGTTTAAAAAAAGTTTTAAACAAATTGCTGTCGTAACTAAACTTTCCTGAAATATAAACTGCAACAAGAAAACCCAATAAGTACCCCATTGTAGGTCCAGTAAAGTAAACTAATCCTATTCCTTTTTCTGGCGTACCCGAGAAAACAGGTAATCCTATTATCCCTTCAAATAAATACAAAGACACAGTTGCTAGCCCAATTTTCCATCCAAAAGCAATTCCAATCATAAGAACCACTAAAGTCTGCATAGTCATTGGAACGGGATAGAAAGGAATTTTTATTTTTGATGAGACAGCTAAAACAATGCTACCTATCAATGCAAAGAAAATGTGTTTAATTAATTTTGATTGTTTTAAGTTTTTTACAAGTTCCATATAATCAATTTAACTTTTTTTTTATTAAAATCTAGTGTTTTGTCAATTGAACGAAAACATCCTCTAAATCACCGTCATCAGTAGAAATGTCTACAATTTTTATGTTGTTTTTATTAAAATAATTAACTATTTCACCAAAATTAAGAGAACTTTTTTCATAGGCCGCTGTTATTAAATTTTTAGAAATGATCTTAAACTGGATACCTGTCATGGCTAAAGACATATTTATGTCTACACTTTCAACTTTAAAATTTATTTTTTTTGCTTGAATTCTTTCTAAAAGTTTTTCTGTTGTATCAAGCGCAACTAAATTTCCCTTATCAATAATAGCTATTCGATCACACATTTCTTGTGCTTCTAAAAGATAGTGAGTAGTTAAAATAATTGTAACCCCTTCTTTATTTAATTCTTTTACATTATCCCAAAGGTTGTTTCTTAATTCAACATCTACTCCAGCCGTAGGTTCGTCTAAAATTAATATTGGAGGTTGATGAACCATTGCTTTTGCAATAAGCAATCTCCTTTTCATACCACCCGACAAACTTCTAGAATAAGCATTTGCTTTATCCTCTAATGCTACCATCTTTAAAATTAAGTCTGTAATTCTATCTTTTTTAGTTATTCCATATAAACCTGCTTGTAATTCCAATAACTTTCTAGGACTAAAAAAAGCGTCCAAATTTACCTCTTGAGGAACTATTCCTATAGAGGCTCTTACTTGTCTAGGATTTTTATCTACATCAAATCCCCACACATTTACATACCCCGATGTTTTAATTACTGTTCCTCCTAAAATACTTAAGAATGTTGTTTTTCCGGCTCCATTAGGACCTAGCAGACCAAATACCTCTCCTTGTTTAACTTCAAAGGTTAAATTTGTGAGTGCTTTGTTTTCTTTTTTTGTTTTGGAGTTTAAATAAATTTTGTTGAGATTTTCAACAGTTAAAGCATTTTTAGACATAGTTTTTTTAATCCTCGGAAAGGATTCAATGTAATATATATATATGAGTTCATTAAAAAAAACAGATCATTTTTACCTTGTAGACGGTTCAGGATATATTTTTAGAGCGTACTATGCTTTACCCCCTCTATCTAGAAAGAGTGACGGATTACCAACTGGAGCTGTTAGTGGTTTCTGTTCCATGTTATTTAAACTTTTAGAGGATGCTAGATCCGATGAATCAAAACACAAACCAACTCATTTTGCTGTAATATTTGACTCAGCAAGAAAAAATTTTAGAAATGAAATTTATAGTGATTACAAAGCCAATAGAGCTGAAGCACCTGATGACCTTGCTCCTCAATTTGAATATATCAGAAAGTCTGTTGAAGCATTTAATTTACCATCAATTGAACTTTTGAATTATGAAGCTGATGATTTAATAGCAACTTATGCCAAAAAAATTACAGAGGCTGGAGCAAAAGTAACCGTAATTTCTTCTGATAAAGATTTAATGCAATTAGTTTCAAATAAAATCAGATTATTCGATCCAATGAAAAGTAAAGTAATTGGAGAAAAAGAAGTGTTAGAAAAATTTGGGGTAAAACCTCATCAAGTTATTGATGTGCAGTCTCTTGCCGGTGATAGTTCGGATAATGTGCCAGGCGTTCCTGGAATAGGAGTAAAAACCGCTGCTGAATTAATAAATAAATATAAGAATTTAGAAAACTTATTAAATAAAGCATCTGAAATTCCTCAAAACAAAAGAAGAGAAACACTTTTATCAAATAAAAATAAAGCAGAGCTAAGCAAAAAATTAGTTACTTTAAAAGATGATGTGCCAGTTAAAAATGAACCGAATGAATTTATAATTAAGGACATAAATAAAGACAAACTTTATGAATTTTTAAGAGACATGGAGTTTAATAGGTTATTAAGTCAAGCTATTAGCTTTTACGGAGAGTCAAACAATAAAGAACTTAAAGACCCAATCTCTTCAAAAAAAATATCAAAGATAAACACCAAATCTTATCAAAACATATTGAAAGAAAAGGATTTAGATGAGTTAATTAAAAAATTAAATGAAAAATCAGTAATTTCAGTTGACACAGAAACATCCTCATTAAATCCTCAAGAAGCAAATCTGATTGGTGTTTCTGTAAGTTATGCAGCTAACAAAGCTTATTATATTCCTCTTGATCATAAAAATGTAAAAAGTTTAAAAAAAGATGTTGTATTAAAAAAACTAAAAGCAATTCTTGAAGATCCTAGTATTAAAAAAGTAGGCCAAAATATAAAATATGATTTTATAATTTTTAAAAATAACGGAATTGAACTTAATCCTGTCGATGACACAATGTTGTTATCATATACTTTAGACGCAGGAAATAACCGACATAATATGGATATTTTATCAGAATTACATCTGGGGCATAAAACAATTTCTTATAAAGATTTGGTTGGAGCTGGAAAAAAACAACTAAATTTTTCAGAAGTTGATTTAAAAGCAGCAACTGAATATGCGGCTGAGGATGCAGATATAACTTTGAGATTATATGAGATTTTGTCTGAAAGAGTTTTGGAGGAAAAATTAGAAAAAATTTATGAAGTTTTTGAAAAACCAATGATTAAAATTCTGTCAAAATTGGAAACTAATGGAATTAAAGTTGATAATATTTACTTAAAAAAACTTTCTAAAAAATTTGAGGAAAGATTATTGAAAATTGAAAAGGATATATACAAAGTTTCAGGAAAAAAATTCAATATTGGTTCACCAAAACAATTAGGAGAAATAATCTATAATGAGTTAAAGATCGCAAAGCTAAAAAAAACAAAAAAAGGAAGTTTAGCAACCAGCGCCAAGGTTTTGGAAGATTTAGCTTTAACAGGTCATAAATTCCCCAATTTGATATTAGAGTGGAGGCAAGTATCTAAATTGAAAAGCACTTATACAGATGCCTTACAAGAACACATAAGCAAAAAAACAAAAAGAGTTCATACTTCTTTTTTATTAGCAGCAACTAATACTGGACGACTGGCGTCTAGTGACCCAAATTTACAGAATATTCCTATAAAGTCCCCTGACGGTAAAGAAATTAGAAAAGCATTTATAGCCGAAAAAGATAATATTCTTATTTCCGCTGATTATAATCAAATTGAAATGCGAATTCTTGCAGATATGGCTGATGTAAAAGAGTTAAAAAAAGCATTTAAAAATAATCAGGATATTCATTCTTTAACAGCCAGCCAAGTGTTTGATGTTCCAATTAATAAAATATCAGATGATTTTAGGCGAAAAGCAAAGGCAATCAATTTCGGAATAATTTATGGGATCACACAATATGGTCTTGCTAAACAAATTGCCGTAGCTAACCACGAAGCTCAAGATTTTATTAATGCTTATTTTAAAAAATTCCCAGAAATAAAAGAATATATGAATTCAACTGTTAAGACTTGTAGAAAACAGGGCTATGTTACAAACATTTTTGGAAGAAGAATTCATCTTAGAGGTATTAATGATAAAAATTTTAGTGTCAGAAGTTTTCAAGAAAGAGCAGCAATTAATGCGCCCATACAAGGATCAGCAGCAGATATAATTCGTTTAGCAATGATTAAAATAGATAAAATTTTGGAGACAAAACAAAATGCAAAAATGTTACTTCAGATACATGATGAATTAATTTTTGAGTGTAAAAAAAAAGATGAAGACTCAGTCAAAAAAATTATAAAAGATGCCATGGTATCTGTTTCAAGCTCTGATCATCATATGTTTTCAATACCACTAGAAGTTAGTATTAATTCGGGTAACAATTGGGGAGAGGCCCATTAAACGCCTAAATTTTGACAATAAGATTAGGAGAATAAAATTATGTCACAAACAATAGCATTAGTTGATGATGATAGAAATATTCTTACCGGAATAAGCATGGCCTTAGAAAGAGAGGGGTTTAAAGTTCAGACTTATATTGATGGTGAGTCAGCTTTAATTGGTTTAACAAGAAATCCTCCAGATTTAGCTGTCTTAGATATTAAAATGCCAAGAATGGACGGTGAAGAATTGCTTAAGAAATTAAAGAAAAAAATGTCAATACCAATAATTTTTTTAACTTCCAAAGATGACGAGGTTGATGAACTGTTAGGTTTAAAATTAGGTGCCGATGATTTTGTTAAAAAATCAGGAGGTTTTTCTACAAAAGTATTAATTGAAAGAATAAGAGTGCAACTTAGAAAAAAAGATAATGTTGTGGATGATACTAAAAATATAATCAGTCATGGAAAACTAAAACTAGACCCCGCTCAATTAGAATGCGAATGGAACGGTAAAGCTTTACCCGATAAACTGACAACTACAGAATTTTTAATTGTGAAAGAATTGGCTAAAAGACCAGGTGTTATAAAAGAAAGAGCTCACTTAATGGACATTGCATACAAGGAGAATACTGAAATCGAAGATAGAACGATTGATAGCCACGTTAAAAGGATTAGAAAAAAGTTTAAAAAGGTTGATGAAAAATTTTCTGCAATTGAAACTAGATATGGAAGTGGGTATAGATGGAATGTTAGTTAATGAAACAAAAAAAATCAGCTTCCATTTTAAAGAAGTTTTTACTTTTTAATTTTACAGTTTTCTCTGTTCTAGGACTTTTTACAATTATATATCTTGAGGCAATTCAGCCGACACTAGTAAACGAGAGATCAACCAATCATAGAGTTGTAATAAATAATACAAAAGAAAATTTAGAAAGACTTCAAATTGAGTATACCAAAGAAGGTATAAGAGAGTTTTTATTATCTACTAGATTTTTATTTCAAAGTTTAGACCGTGTTCAATTTTATGACTTATCTGGAAATCTTATAGGGGATACAAACATACTAGATTTAGATCAAACTGTTTTTAGTAGATCAGATATTATATTCGAAGAAACTTTAGGAGGTGATAAAATTACTCCCGAGATAGAAGATAGACTCGAAGAAGAACAAAAAGATGAAATTAAAGACATTATAGTCAATAAATATGACGATGAAATTATGACATTAACAGATGGTGATAAAAATAATTTCTTTGTTAGTACTTTGAGTAAAATAAAATTTCAAGAGAATGATATAGGCTACATTGTAGTATCAGAACAAGCAAATGACATTCTTATAGCTGTAAAAGAGAGAAAAGCATTTATTGTTAGGACCATGATAGCTGTAGCGATTGTAATTTTAATTTTTTCACTATTTCTTAACAAATATATTTTAAAACCTATTGGTCTATTAGTGAGATTTAGTGATGCTGTTAAAAAAAAATCAGATCATAATTTAGATATGAAAAAAGTTTTCATTAGAGATGATGAAATAGGAAAATTGACACAATCAATTGATGAGATGACTAAAGAACTACAACAAAGAACACACAGAGCTGAAACATTTTCAAATGACTTAGCACATGAAATAAGAAATCCTTTAGCATCACTAAAGAGTGCATCAGAATTATTAGACAAAACAACAGAAAAAAAAGAAAGTGAAAAATTATTAAAGATAATTAATCACGATGTAGAGCGTATAGAGAGATTGATTACAGATTATTCTCAAATGCTTAAAGACGAGGCATCATTATCTAGAGAAAAAATGAGCAAAACTAATTTAATCGAAATTATTAATAATGTAGTAGAAGATTTTAAACAAGATTTAATCAATCAAAATAAAAAAATAGAGATTACTATTAGCGATGGAACAAGTTCTAAGAATGGACATTATATTCTTGGTATAGGTAATCGATTAGAACAAGTTGTTGCGAATTTATTAGACAACTCAATTTCATTTAGCCAAGACAGTCAAAAAATCGAGATAAGAATTGAGGAAACTACTAATAATTTATTAATGACAATAAAGGATGAGGGGCCAGGATTTTCCGAGTCATCTCCAGAAAAGATTTTTAAACGATTTTACAGTAATAGGCCAAAAAGTTTTGGAAAACATTCTGGGCTAGGGTTAAATATTGTAAAAAATATAGTTCAACTCCATAATGGCACTATTGCAGCATCAAATAGATTAAACACTAAAGGAGCCCAAGTAGAGGTATTATTTCCTAAATTTTCTTAGCATTCTTTCTTGCTATGAATAATTATAGTTGATAATAACATCGTCAATATGGCTGAAGATTATAAAGTAAAAGACATCAACTTAGCAGATTTCGGAAGAAAAGAGATTTCATTAGCCGAAACTGAGATGCCTGGACTTATGGCTCTGCGAAAAGAGTATAAAGGAAAGCTACCTTTAAAAGGCGCAAAAATTTTAGGCTGTCTGCACATGACGATTCAAACAGCAGTATTAATTGAAACATTAGTGGATCTTGGTGCAGAAGTTAGATGGTCTTCGTGCAATATTTTTTCTACACAAGATCATGCAGCTGCAGCAATAGCAAAAGCAGGAATTCCAGTATTTGCTTGGAAAGGTGAAACCGAAGAAGAATATTGGTGGTGTGTAAAACAAACCATAGAAGGTAAAAAAGATTGGAAACCTAATATGATTCTTGATGATGGTGGCGACCTTACAGCTTTAATGCATAAAGAATATAAAGATTTATTAAAAGACATTAAGGGTGTTTCAGAAGAAACCACTACTGGTGTTTTAGCTTTGAAAAAAATGGAAGCTAAGAAAGAATTATTAATACCAGCTATAAATGTGAATGACTCGGTCACAAAGTCTAAATTTGATAACTTGTATGGATGTAGAGAAAGTTTAGTTGATGGTATTAAAAGAGCAACTGATGTTATGATGTCGGGTAAAGTCGCAATTGTTGCTGGTTTTGGTGATGTAGGTAAAGGAAGTGCAGCTTCATTACGTCAAGCAGGCGCAAGAGTTATGGTAACTGAAACCGACCCTATATGTGCTCTTCAAGCGGCCATGGAAGGTTACGAAGTTGTTTTAATGGATGATGCAATTAAAGATGCAGATATAGTTGTAACAGCAACTGGAAACAAAGATATTGTTACAGCAGATCATATGAGAAATATGAAAGATAGAGCCATATTATGTAACATTGGTCACTTTGATAATGAAATTCAGGTTGAAGCCCTTAAAAATTATAAGTGGGATGAAATCAAACCCCAAGTTCATGAAATTGAATTACCTAGCAAAAAAAGAATTATTCTTTTAGCGGAAGGTAGATTAGTGAACTTAGGTTGTGCGACTGGTCACCCTAGTTTTGTAATGAGTGCATCTTTTACGAACCAAGTAATCGCACAAATAGAGCTGTGGAATAACTCATCTAAATATGAAAAGAAAGTTTACGTTCTACCTAAACATCTCGATGAAAAAGTTGCGATGCTTCACTTAGAAAAAGTAGGAGCAAAACTTACAAAAATGTCAAATGACCAAGCCGATTACATTAGCGTTAAACCATCAGGACCATTTAAACCGGATACTTATCGCTACTAATAGTAGCTAATGATTGTTCAATCCTTAGACCATTTAAATACAATTTCTAAAGTAATTTCACAAAAATTAGAAAAGGGAGATTGTATATTTTTAATTGGTGAAATCGGTGTAGGAAAAACTACATTTACAAGACATTTAATTAATAATTTACAAAAACAAAAAGAACTTAAAGAAACAGAAGTTTTAAGTCCTACTTTTAATTTATTATATGAATACGATATTAAAGATCTCAAAATTATGCATTATGACCTTTATCGAATAAAAAAAGCTGAAGAATTAGCTCACCTAGGTATCTTTAACGACAATAAAGAATCAATTAAAATTATAGAGTGGCCAGACTTAATTCAAATACCATTAGATAATAAATTAGAAATTTATTTAAAATATGTGAAAAATGAAAATGAAAGAGAGATTGAATTTGTTGGTTTAAATAAATGGGCAAGTTTTGTAAATGAATTATAAGTTAAAAAAAATCTCAGGAGACGCTTCTTTTAGGGAGTTTTATAGATTAAGAAAAAATAAAAACAGCTCAATCATTGTTTCAGCAAAAAAAGATAAATTTAAAAATTTAGCAGTTTATGCGGTTGTAAATAATATATTAAATGCGAACAAAATTAATGCTCCGAAATTGGTAAGTAATCACTATAAAAATAATATGATAGAAATATCCGATCTAGGAAAAAAATCCTTCTATGATCACATTGTTTCCAAAAAAAATAAATTAAAGGACTATAAGTCCTTAATAAAGTTATTAATCAAAATACAAAAAATAAAAATTAAAAAGGTTTATAAATTAGATAAGTTTAAAATTAAAATTCCAAAATATACATTATCAAATCTTCATAAAGAATCTGATTTATTCTTTGATTGGTATTTAAAATATTTTCTTAAAAGTAAAAAAAAAAGCATGATAAAAAGACTGTTAAGAACTGAGTTAAATACAGTTTATAAAAAATTAATTTATAGAAATGACACTTTTGTTCATAGAGATTTTCATGTTTCAAATATTATGATGAACAAAAATAAATTAGGATTAATTGATAGCCAAGATGCTATTATTGGAAACCCTTTATACGATATAGCATCTTTAATTGACGACGTGAGGATAAAACTACCCTGTAAATTACAAAATGATTTATTAAATTTCTATCATAAGAATTCAAAATTTAAAAAAGAGAAAATAGAAAAATTAAAAAATGATTTTGATATTTTATCAGTACAAAGAAATTTAAAAATTTTGGGAATTTTTGTGCGGTTATTTAAAAGAGATAATAAAGATAACTATCTTAGATTTTTACCTTACACATGGTCATTGATTGAAAAAAGATTGGAAAACCCAGCTTTTAAAAATTTAAAGATATTATTTTATAAATATTTACCTATAAAAAAATTAAAAAAGTTGAGTAAAATATGAATATCAAACATGGAATGGTCTTAGCTGCAGGATTAGGAAAAAGAATGCAACCTTTAACTCTTAAAACTCCAAAACCATTATTAGAAATAAATAATATAAGTTTAATAGAAAGAGCAATCAATTTACTAGTTAATCATGGGGTTACGGAAATAAGTATTAATATTCATTATCTTCCAGAACAAATTCAATCATTTTTAAAAAATAAAAATTTTAAAACCAAGATTAGTATTTCAAGCGAAGTAGATTTGCTTTTAGATACAGGTGGAGGAGTTCTCGAAGGAACTAAAAACTTTAATGATAATCCTTTTTTTGTAATTAATCCTGATACAGTTTGGAGCAAGCGTTATTTAGAAGAGATTAAAAACCTTGAAAATATATATTTTCAAAATAACAAACCAAGTCTTTTACTAGTAAATAAGGATTTATCTATTGATCCTTCTTTTAATGGCGATTTTAATCTAAAGAATGGAAAAATTTCAAAAGGTAGTGAAAATCGATTTATATTCACAGGTCTTCATATAACTAATAGAAGTTTTTTAGTTGAGGAAAAATCAAAGGTTTTTTCCATGAATAAAATATGGAATAATTTAATAGAAGATGAGAACTTACAGGGTTTAGAGAGTAATCAAAAATTTTATCATTTAAATACTTTTGAAATGTATAAAAAAATTTCTAGTCTTAATATTACTGATTAAAAATAATATCTTTAGCTCTACTTTTATCTAGGTAATAATATTCTTCAATTTTTAAACCATCTGTAAATTCTATTACCAAAGGATTCCCAGTCGGTATTTCCAGCTCATTTATCTTTGTATCAGATATATTTAACAAATATTTACAAAGAGCTCTAAGTGAGTTTCCATGAGCGGAAACTAAAACGTTTTTATTTTCCGAGAGATTTTTCTTAATTTCATTTTCATAAAAAGGCACAACTCTATCGTATGTACTTTTCAAAGACTCAGTAAAAGGTGTCATGCCCGTGGGTATACTGGCGTTCAAAGGGCTAAATAGTTTTTGGTATTCACTTTTTTCTTCCATCGGCGGAGGAGCTATGTCCCAAGATCTTCTGTATTTTTTAAATTGTTCTTCCCCAATTTTTTTTTTAGTTTCTTCTTTATTTAAGCCAGTAAGAGAACCGTAATGTCTTTCATTAAGCTGCCACGCAGTATTAAACTTAAGTTCTAAATTATTTTTTTGAAGAATAGTTGTGAGCGTTTTAATAGCCCTTTTTAAATATGACGTATAGGAAATATCTATTTTAATATTCAAATCTTTAATGATCTGGCCTGATTTTTCTGCCTCGAGAATACCTTTTTTGGACAAATCCACGTCCACCCAGCCAGTAAATCTATTTTCAGCATTCCAAACACTTTGGCCATGTCTTGTAAGAATTAATTTAGTCATAATAGTTAAAACAGTTATTATGTACTATATTAAACTGGTAATGAAAAATATTATATTTAAACTTTTAGAATATATATATTATTTTTCATTAGTTATACTATTCATTCTTTATTTATTTCCTGGAAGTTTAATTGGTTACTTTCTTTATGGAAATTTAGGACAACAACCGAATTTAATACCCAATCCAATTGGCACCTCAATTAATCATTTTATATATTTTAGTTATATTACAATATTAGCAACGGCTATCAAAACTAGAGTAAATAATATTCTTACAGATTATAAGATTATTCTTTTTGTAGCTTTTATTTTGGAAATTTTACATTTTATTGTACCCAATAGAGCTTTCGAATATTATGACTTATTAGCAAACATGTTTGGAGTAATTATAGTTTTATTATTAAAAAAAATTATAAAATGAAGAAATTTTTATTAAAATTGATAATATTTTATTCTTTTTTAAATACCTTAAGCGCAACTGAAATTTATGGTTTTGCTAAAGTAATTGACGGAGATACTGTTCATATTAAATCCAAAAAGATTAGACTTGAAGGAATAGATGCTCCAGAAATTAGACAAAAATGTCAAAAAAATTTTTTAAAAGTTTCAGCTATTGTTGGGGCTAATCTAAGCAAGAAATATAGGTGTGGAGTTATCTCAAAAGAAAAACTCATTAACAAGATTAGCAAATCCAAAATAAAATGTATTTCTTCTTCAAAAGACAGGTACCAAAGGTATTTAGCTACTTGTTATAAAGATAGTATAAACCTTAACAAATGGATGGTTAGAAGCGGATATGCAGTAGCTTACAAGAGATATTCTAAAAATTTTGTAGGAGATGAAAAATATGCAAAAGAAAATAAGCTTGGAATATGGAAAGGGTCTTTTGATAGACCGGAAAAGTGGCGAAAACTTAATTAAATTTTAGTATAACTTTTTAAGTGATTCCTTTTAATAAAATTTTAATAATCTCCATCTTTTTCGTTCTTACGGCTTGCTCTTCAATTCCTAAAAATACTCAAAATAGCTGCGCAATTTTTGAGGAAAGATATCTTTGGTATAAACATGCAAAAGCATCATATGAAAAATGGGGTGCACCAATACATTTACAATTAGCTTTTGTAAAAAAGGAAAGCGATTTTGATTGGCTAGCAAAACCTCCGAGAGAAAAGTTATTTAAAGTCATACCCTTTAAAAGACCGTCTAGTTCTTTTGGTTACTCACAAGCCGTCAAAGGTACTTGGGAGCAATATAAAAGAGAAACAGATAGCCCCCTTGCAACAAGAGTAAGATTTAAAGACTCCGTAGATTTTATTGGTTGGTACATACATAAAACAAACAAAATTTTAAAAATTTCTAAAAAGGATGCTTTCAGACAATACCTGGCTTACTATAAAGGTTGGGGTGACTATAAAAATTATTCTAAAGATAAAAAGGCTATAATTTACGCAAAGTCAGTAAAAGACATGGCCAACAAATACAGAAAACAACTAACTCTTTGTAAAAAGAATCTAGATAAAAACAAATATATTATTTTTTAAGTTGTTTGTTTAAATCGATCTCTACAGCATCTATTCTTTTAGTATTTTTTCCAACAATTGTATAAATTGTTGGGATCACGTAAAGTGTAAAGAAAGTAGAAAATAACATTCCGCCAAAAATAGTTATTCCAACAGTAAGCCTACTTGCAGCTCCCGGACCTGTTCCAAGTATTAGAGGTAATACTCCTATAATTGTAGATAAACTTGTCATAAGGATGGGTCTCAATCTAATAGCGGCAGCTTCAAAAACAGCTACTTCAATATTTTTGCCCTCTTTACGTAATTGATTAGCAAATTCTACAATTAAAATTCCATTTTTAGCTGAGAGACCTATCAAGATAATCAAGGCTATTTGACTATAAACATTTAAAGATGAACCAACTACTAGTAAACCAAGCAAACCTCCTAATATTGCCATAGGCACAGTAAGCATAATAGTAAATGGATGTTTCCAGCTTTCAAACTGCGCACTCATAGCCAGATAGGCAGTAATTAATGCGAGAGCAAATATTACATAAAGTTCAGTATTAGTTTTTTTATATTCTTCACTCTCACCTTTGTAGGCAATTTTTGCTTGTGGTGTATTTTGTTCCACCACATTAACTAAAAATTTAAGCGCTTCATCTAAAGAATAATCTCCTACAAGCCTAGCTGAAATAGTAACTGCCTTTTGCCTATTATATCTTGCAAGAAAAGGTGATTGACCCTCCTCATCATATGCAACTAAATTTGATACAGAAACGAGTTTATTATTATTTTTTGATCTTACAAAAACTTTACTAATACTCTCTGGTTCCTGTCTGTCTTTAATATCTCCCTGTAAGATTATAGAGTACTCTTTTCCATCTCTAGTAAAATTGGTGACACGTCTCGAGCCAAAAATTGTTTCAATGGTTTTACCAATATCTTCCGTTGAAACACCTAAATCTGCAGCCTTTTTTTGATCTATTTTTACATTTAATTGAGGTTTGTTAAGATCAAAATCATCTTCTATTGAGGTTAATCCAGGATTTTTTCTGGCCTCTTTTTTTATAATTTCTTTCCATTCTATAAGTTGGTCGTATGTATTTCCTAAAAGAACAAACTGTACCGGACTTTCAACTCCACCTGTTCTTATTCCTTGAGGCATTATTGGGAAAGCTAAAACCCCTGGAACTTTTGAAATTTTTCCAAAGGACTCCCTCATTATTTTAACACCGTGGCGGTCTCTTTTTTTCCATGGTTCGAGGAGGACAATTATAAATCCACTATTTACCTGTTTTGCTGATTTACCAAATCCAGGAACCCTCATAATCAATTTTCGATATTCACCTTTACCTACATTAGGTAATAATAATTTTTCTATTTCTTCCGCTCTATCTTTTGTAAAATTAAAACCTGACCCTTGTGGGGCTTTTACAATTACAAAGAATGCCCCTCTATCTTCCGGCGCTATTAATTCTTTTTTTGTAAAATTAAAAAAGAACAAAGTTAATGCAAGTGTAGCTATTAAAAATACAGTTACAGTTGTTCTTTTCCTTATCCAACCTAGTAATGAAACTTTGTATAAATGAGTTAATTCTTTTAATAGTTTTTCAAACTTTAAAACAATTTTTGATTTATTCATATTTTGTTTTAAAAATTTACTTGCAAGCATAGGGCTTAAAGATAAAGCTACAAAGCTTGAAATAATAACAGCAGACGCAAGTGTAATAGCTGTTTGTGTGAAAAGGACACCAGTAATTCCTTTTATAAAAATTAAAGGGACGAACACCGCTACAAGAACTACTGTAGTAGCAATAATTGCAAAAGATACTTGTTTGGCCCCTTTATAGGCTGCCACCAAAGGAGTGTCCCCAAGTTCAATTCTTCTCACTATGTTCTCCAACATTACGATTGCATCATCTACTACAATTCCTATTGCTAAAACTAAAGCCATTAGTGTGAAAAGATTTATAGAGAAATCGAAAATATATATGGCTAAGAAAGTTGAAATTAGTGAAACTGGTAAAGCCACTAACGGAACAATTAATGCTCTTATATTTCCAAGAAATAAGTAAATAATTACCGTAACTAAAATTAAAGCTATGAAGAGCGTTTTATAAACTTCTTTAATTGCAGCACTTATATAATTACTTCTGTCAAAAGACACCTCAAGAGTTGTACCGGGCGGCAAACCAGGTTTAAGCTCTTCAATTTTTTTCTTAATCCCTTTAGCTACAGCTATCGTGTTCGCATCTGATTGCTGATAAATTCCAATTCCTACTACTTGTTTACCATTACCTTTAAATAAAGTTCTTGTAGATTCTGCTCCCAATTCCACTCTTGCTACATCTGATAAAGTTATGATTGATCCGTCTGCAGCTCTTTTTAGAGGTAGAGTTTTATAATTGTCTAAATTATTATAAGCCTTATTAAGTTTGATAGTTAAATCTATATCTTTTGACTCTATTCTTCCTGCTGGAAATTCTACATTTTCTTTTCTTAGAACCGCTTCAACTTCCTGTGTTGTTAAATCTCTTGCGGCAAGCGCGATTGGGTCAAGCCAAACTCTAAGAGATAATTCTCTTTGACCTCCTAATCTAACTCTTCCCACCCCATCAACAGTTGAAAATGTATCCGTTAAATATCTATCAGCATAATCAGTAAGTTCTAAATCTGACATGGTATCAGAGTTAAAAGACAACCACATAGTTGTTCTCATACCTGCGCTTTGTTTAAATATTTCAGGTTGTTCTGCACCATCAGGCAAATTATCTAAAACTCTCGAAACAGAACTTCTAACATCGTTAGCCACATCGTCTAAATCTAAATTCGTTTGGAATGTGAGAGTAATTCTAGAACTTTCATCTTCACTAAAAGAGTCAATTGTTTCTAAACCAGGAGTGCCACCTACAAAGTCCTCAATTTTTTGAGTAATCTGAGTATCAACAATTTCTGCAGAAGCTCCTTTATATTCTGTTTGAATCGTAACAACTGGCGGCTGAACATCTGGTAGTTCATCCGTCGGGATATCTTGAAAAGTAACTAAGCCGAAGATTACCAATATTAAGCTCATTACAGAAGCTACAACAGGTCTTTTAATTGAAAGGTCGGTTAAGAACATTTATTTAGGTGCAATAATTTTAACTTTAGCTTTATCTCTAACTTTAGAAACACCTTCTGCTATCACAACTTCACCTTCATTTAATCCTGATAAAACAGAAACTTTTCCAAAATTTCTTTTTCCAATCTCTATATTTCTTTTTTCAACTACATCATTATCAACGGTATAAACAAAAGCTGTATTGCCTTGAATTGTTACTGCGCTCTCAGGTACGCCAATCTGATCTATTTCATCATAGATAATTTTTACAGTCATTAATTGTCCTGGAATTATTTCAGAGTCTGAATTATCAACTACTATTCTTGAAAGAATTGATCTTGTTGAAGGATCAATACGAGAACTGATAGTTTCAATTTTTCCATTAAAAATTTTTTTATAAGCAGAACTAGTTACTTCTGCTTTCAAACCGGTTTTAAGAACTCCTACGTAATTCTCTGGAACTTTGATGTCAATTACAATTCTTTTTAAATCGTCAAGAGTAATAATTAAACTTTCAGATCCCAATACACCTTGAGCTATTTCTCGCTTTCCAAGTTTTCCTGCAAAATCAGCTATCAACTTCTCACCATCTTTTAAAGTTAAGATAACCTCACCTTTTTTTACAAACCTATTTTCAATATTAATCTTTCCTTCAACCTCGCTGGCTTGAACTCTGTAAGCTTTTGAATTTTGAGCAATAGCTGTTCCAAAAGTTTCAATACTTTTATAGAAAAGAGATTTTTCAACTGTATTGACTATTACTCCTGGAGCGGGCCTGACACTAAATTTCTTCTTAAAATGAAGACCAATAAAATGTCGTGCAGCTATTGTTGTAAAAATAGCTATAAAAATAATTATTAAAAATCCTTTAATTTTTGTAGAAGTTTTCATACTTAGTTTTTTAATCCGTACTCTGCCCAAGAGCCGTCATATATAATGGGTTTTTTACCACTTATAATACAATTAGCTAGACCTAAAATACATGCGGTAATACCCGAACCACACGTAAAAGCCATAGCTTTCTCAAGTTCAATTTCTTTAGATTTAAAAACGTTAACTAATTCTTCTTTTTTTTTAAATGTTCTATCTTGATTAATAAGGTTGTTAAAAGGTAAATTAATAGAACCTTGAATGTTACCGCTTCTAAGTTCTTGACGAGGTTCAGGCTGCAAACCTAAAAATCTCGATTCTCCTCTTGCATCGATTAATTGAAATTTTTTATCTATAATATTTTCATTAATTTGTTTTTTATCTATTACTAAAGACAAATTTTCATTAGCAGTATAATTTGATTTTTTAATATTTAAAATTTCATTAGATATTGGACGTTTTTCTTTTTTCCATTTTTTAAAATTTCCGTCTAAAACCGAAATAAGATTTGGATTGTGCCCAAAGTATAAAAAGGTATACCAAATTCTACACGAGCTAAACACATCAGAATTATCATATACAATTACATGATCAGAATTATTAATTCCTAAATTTGATACAATAGTTTGCCAATTTTCTTTTGAAGGAAGCATATGCGGGAGATTAGTTTTTTGATTAGAATTTTTATCAATATCGAAAAAAATAGAATTAGAAATATGATTTAATCGATATTCTTCTAAAGCGTCTCTTTTTACGTTTGGCAGATGCCAACTAGCATCTAAAATTTTTACTTTAGTTAAATTATCATTTAACCATTTAGTGGATACAAGTTGATTCATTATCTATTTTTTTCAATATATTTTTGATGGTATTCTTCGGCTCGACAATAATTTTTTATCTTCGATATATTGGTTTGTATTTTTCCTTGTAAAATTTTATTAAAGTCATTTAAAATTTCAGTGGCCTCTTTTTTTTGTTGTTCCGTTTCATAAAATATTTCACTTCTATACTGCGTACCTACATCAGGGTATTGCATATCTTTTTGTGTTGGGTCATGCATTTTAAAAAATAAATCTAAAATTTTTTTATAAGTAATTTTATTTTCATCAAAAGTTAACCTTACAACTTCTGCATGCCCTGTGTTTCCAGTGCATACTTCTTCATAGGTTATTTGTGCTTTAGCACCACCAGCATATCCTACTTCAGTTTCTAATATTCCTGGTTTATTTTTAAAGTTTTCCTCAGGTTTCCAAAAACATCCAAGTGCAAGTGTACATTTCTGCATAAGTTATCTAATATAGTATGAAGCTGAAAGGATAGTAAATTGTTAACACAAAATCAAATAGGCGTATTGTACATGGTTGGAAGCGTGATTTGCTTCTCTATAATGGATATCTGCGTTAAGTGGTTAGATTATTACCCTATTGGACAAGTGCTTTTCTTAAGATTTTTTATAGGATTTATTCCAATATTTTTCATTATACCAAGAGATAAAATATTTTCTTTTTACTATACATCACGACCAGGACTTCACGCTTTCAGGGCAATATGTGGAGCTCTTGCTATTATAGCATTATTTTTTGGTTTGAGAGAACTGCCATTAGCTGATGTTGTGTCCTTAACTTTTGGGGGACCAATATTTGTTACAATCGCTTCAATTATTTTTTTATCTGAACGAGTTGGGATAAAAAGGTGGTCAGCTGTCTTTTTAGGTTTTTTAGGAATGCTTTTAATTGTTCAACCTGCCTTTACTGATTTAAATTATTACTACATTACACCTATTGTTTTTTGTATATTCTTTGCCTGTGTAGCTATAAGCGTTAGATCCTTATCTAAAACCGAAGCTAATTATACGATAGCATTTTATTTTACTTTGCTTTGTACTCTTTTAGGATTAGCTACAGTTTTCTTTGGCGACTGGAAAATGCCGACACTAATAGATTTTATATTATTCTTTGTTCTTGGATTATGCGGAAGTGTTGCTAATTTATTATTAACTCAAAGTTATAGACTTGCAGAGGCATCACTCGTAACACCTATTAAATATTTAAGTTTAGTGTTTGCTATCCTTTTTGGTTATTTTATTTGGAGTGAAGTTCCAAAAGTTTTAACTTTATTGGGAGCAGCACTTGTCATAACTAGCTCATTAATAATTTTTATGAGAGAGAATAAATTAAAAAAGCAAATAATTATTCCAAGACCATGAGTAGAGCCCCTAAATACTGGGCTAAGGCAAAAAAAATTTTATCTAAAAAGGATAAAGTTATGAAAAAACTTATTACTAATTATAAAGATGGAAATCTTATAACACGCAATGATGTTTTTTTCTCTCTTTGCAAAAGTATTATAGGCCAACAAATTAGTGTAGCTGCAGCTAACGCAGTTTTTTTAAAGTTTAAAAAGAAATGTAAAAATAAAATTAATGCTAGAACTGTAAACAAACTATCATTTAGTAGTTTAAAAAGTTGTGGCCTAAGCAAACAAAAAGTTAAAGGAATAAAAGACTTGGCGAAAAGAATACTTAATAAAAGTTTTAAGCCCGGTTTAATCAAAAAAATGTCTGATGAAGAAGCAATAGAATATTTATCAGATTTAAGACAAATTGGTAGGTGGTCAGCAGAAATGATTTTACTTTTTACTTTTAATCGCTCAAATATTTGGCCTTTACAAGACATTGGTCTTCTAAGAGCTATTTCAAATAATTACAAAAAAAAATATTATCCACCTAAAAACTTTTTGAATAAACTCTATAAAAAATTCACACCTTATTGCTCTGTAGCCACTTGGTACCTGTGGAGATCTATTGATAATGAACCAATACAATATTAAGCACCTTCAACTGTTTGATGGTGTCTTACAGCATATCCCTTCAAAATCGAGTGAGCTTCCTGATATTCTGTAGAATTATAAAATTTATTAGCTTCATCATAAGATGGAAATTCTATAACCACAGTTCTTGGCGAAGTCTCCCCTTCATTTGTAGTTGTTTTTCCGCCCCTGATTAAAAACTTACCTTTGTACTTTTCAACTGCCATTCTAGCTTTAACAGCATATTCTTTAAGTTTTTCATCGTTAGTAATATTTTTATAAACACAAACCACGTATCCTTTCATTTACAACTCCTTAAAAATGAATTAATTTTTTTTATGGCAGACAAACTTATCATTGATTGGAAAGAGTATAATCTAATCGTTGAAAAACTAGCAATACAAATTCATCAAAGCGGTTTTAAGCCTGACATGTTAATTGGCATTATGAGAGGCGGAGCTCCAATTATAGATGTTTTAAGTAGAGTATTTAAACTTAAATGCGCTTATTTAGCCGTCGAGTCCTATTCTGGCGAGGGAACAGAAGACAAACAAGGTGAATTAGTTTTTTCAAGAGAAATGAGCTCTACGTTGCAAGAGATGAAAGGAAACATTCTCTTATGTGATGATTTATCTGATACTGGAGTGACCTTAAACAAAAGTATTGATTGGCTTAAAAAATATCCACCATTACAAGGAAATATTAAAGAAATCAGAACCGCTGTTCTTTGGAAGAAAAAAGTCTCAACATTTGAACCTGATTACTGTGCTCAAAAATTAGACAGCAACCCATGGATTGTTCAACCATTTGAACATTACGAAGAAGTTCGTGTAGAGGATTTGATTAAGAAACACAAAAAAAGTTAAAGGGCCAGCGTTAACCGGCCCTAAAATATTTAAGCTACGTAAAAACTTAAAACGCTAAATACAGCTATAACCCAAATTGCTGGAGAAGTTTGACCAAACTTACCAGTGAAAATTCTGATTAGTGCGTAAGCAATGAAAGCTAAGGCAATACCATTACTAATACTATAAGTAAGCGGCATAACAATCATAGCAAGAACTGCAGGACCTGACTCGGCAATATCATTCCAATCAATATCCGTAATATTTCTTACGAATAAGATTGCAACATATAATAAAGCAGCCCCATCAATTTCTTTAGGTAGACTTGTCGCCAAAGGTGAGAAGAATAAACAAGCTAAAAATAGAACTCCAATAACTAAAGAAGTCATACCAGTTCTACCACCAGCTTTTACTCCCGATCCAGACTCAACATAACTTGTAACAGTTGTTGTGCCCATCATTGCACCTGCAACCGTTCCAACACTATCAGACAACATCGCTTTATCGATATCTTGTACTTTACCTTTTTTATCAACTTTACCAGCTACGTTAGCCACTGAAGTTAACGTTCCTGCTGTATCAAAAAAGTCGATAAACAATAAAGTAAAAACAATTGATGCCATACCAGCTGATAATGCAGCTTTTAAGTCAAATGCAAAAAGGTAAGTCATTGGAGGAATAGATCCTACAACGCCATTAAATTTTGCTAAGCCAGTCGCCCAAGCGATAATACTAAATAAAAGAATACCAATAATGATATTTCCTCTTATTTTCATTTTCTCTAATACAATCATGAAAACAAAAGCTAGACACGCTAAAAGGACTAAAGGATTTTTAATATCGCCCAAAGTAACAAGTGTTACAGGATGATCTCCTACTACACCCATTATTTCTAAACCAATAATTGCTAAGAATAATCCTATACCAGCACCTATACCAAGCTTTAAACTTTTTGGTATTGAATTGATTAACCAAGCTCTTATGGGAGTTAAAGATATTGCTAAGAATATTACTCCAGCTACAAGAACAGCACCTAAAGCTGCTTGTGGCGTGTAACCTTGTCCCGCAACAACACCATATGCTACAAAAGCGTTGATACCCATTCCTGGCGCTAAACCAATTGGCCACGTTTTTCCATGGAAGGCCATGATAAAACAAGCCACGGCAGTTGCTAAAATTGTTGCAGTAAATACTGCACCAAAATCAAAAAAACCTTTTTCTGTTCCAGCAAACTCACCAGAAAGAATAAAGGGATTCAAAAACATTATGTAAGCCATTGTAAGAAAGGTCGTTACACCGGCAATTACCTCTGTTTTAAAATTTGTTTTGTGTTTTCTATATTCGAAATATTTATTCAACATTGAAAAACCTCCTGTTAAGGTTGAATACTCCATATCAATTTTAAAATCCTATTAAATCTAGCTTTTTTTTCCATTTTACAACCTACACTCAATATTTCTGTTTATAAGTTTTACGTGTAAAATCATTTTACGTTATGAAAATTAAAAAATATTTTTTTCTAATATTTTTATCAGTTGCGTTAGGCTCCTGTCAGTCCGTTACAAATAAAATTGACCAGACAACTGAATTAGAAAAAAAAGAACTAAGTAAATGGCTTAATAGACCCGAAAGTGACCTTAAACGTTTTTATGGACAACCAGATAAAGTAGAGTTCTTAAAAACAAGAAATAGAAATTATATTTACATCACAGAAAAATATAAAATCAAATGTGAAAGAAAATTCGAGATAAACCCTAAAAATATGGTAATAGGCTTTAGCAGTAAAAACTGTTTTTAAGCATGGACATTAAAAATAAATCTCAATTTATTGAGTATTTCTTAAAAGGAATTAAAAAACCCAATCAACTTAAAATAGGAGTTGAGCATGAAAGATTTTTATTTGAAGGTCAAAATAAAAAAAGAATTTCTTACATCACATTAAAAAAACTATTTGAAAATTTAAAAAAAAATGGTTGGGAGCCTCTGTTTGAAAAAGAAAACATTATTGGCATGAAAAGAGATAACCAACAAATTACAACTGAACCAGGTTTGCAATGTGAACTCTCTGGTGCGCCACTTGATAATATCCATCAAGTTTGTGCTGAAAGTTCTAAATTTTTAAAAGAAATTGAAGCGGCGAGTATAGGGCTGGACATCAATACAGTTTCAATAGGCTTTGACCCTTTTAATAATTTATCTGATATTCCTAAAAGCCCCAAGCAAAGATATAAAATAATGACAAGTGAGATGCCAAAAGGTGGTTCGCAAAGTTTAGAAATGATGTACCGTACATGCGGTATACAAATTAATTACGATTATACATCTGAAATTAATTTTGAAAAAATATTTAGACTTGGAAATTATCTTACACCATTAACGATTGCGCTTTACTCTAATTCACCCTTCGAGTCAGGAAAGCCTGTTGGATATTTTTCTTATAGAAATAAAGTTTGGCAGAATACTTCTCGTGGTGGAATTATGCCAATAGCGTTTGAAAAAGTTAGTTTTGAAAAATATTTTGATCACGTAATAGAGTATCCAGTTTTATTTGCGATTAGAAATAAAAAATATATCAATCCTAATGGACAAACGTTCAAAGATTTTATTTTAGGTAAATTTAATAATTTAAAAGATGAAGCAAACCTAAATGATTTTGAAACCCATCTAGCAACAATATTCACCGAAGTAAGATTAAAACAATATATCGAAGTTAGATCATTAGACGCATGTGATTGGGAATGTTTGTGCGATGGTCCAGCTTTTTTTACAGGTCTATTCTATAATTCGCTAGATGAAGCATTTGAAATAGCAAGTAAATGGAAAAAAGAAAATGTTATGAGTGCTTATATTGAGTCTCCACAAAAAGGACTAGAGACAGAACTAGAAGGAAAAAAATTATGTGAATGGGGTAAAATATTTTTAGATTTGGCAAAAAAAGGTCTTAAAGAAAGAAAGGAAGTAAACTCAAAGGGTAATAATGAAACAGTTTATTTAAACCATGTTGAAAATGTAGTTCAAAATAAAAAGAATAGAGCACAGTTGTTACTTGAGCAGTATAATAAAACTAAAAATTTAGATTTTTTTAAAAATGAAAAAGAAAATTTTAACTATTCAGGGTTCTAGTTTAAAAAAAATTAATATTGAAACCGATACTACTTTTTTTTTAGGATTAGAGGCTCAAAAAAGAAATTATGATATTTATTACTATGAACCGAATGACCTAAGCTTTGTTAATGGCAAAGTCAAAGCTACCTGTTTTAAGGTTCAATTTAACAACAATAAGAAAAAACCAATTGAAATAATAAGAAAAGTTAATCTAGAACTTCTAAAAAGTAATTTATTATTAATTAGAAATGAACCTCCATTTAATCAACAATACATTAATACAACATTCATTTTAGAGCATATCTCAAAAAGAGTAAAAATAATTAATGACCCCAAATCCTTAAGAGAGGTACCAGAAAAACTTTTTTCTATTCGTCTAGCGAAGTATATGCCCCCAACATTAATCAGCGAAGATTTAGCCGAAATAAGAAAATTTTTTGTTAAAAATAATAAAGTAGTGATTAAACCTATGGATAGTTATAGCGGTAATGATGTTCAGTTATTTCATAAGTTTAATAAACCTAAAATAAAAAAATACATTAAAAAATATAATCATTTAATGTTTCAAAAGTTTATTCCTCAAATTTCAAAAGGAGACAAAAGAGTATTTATTATCAATGGCAAGATTAAAGGAGCTATTTCTAGATTGCCAAAGAAAGGAAGTATACTTTCAAATATGAGTAAGGGAGCATCTGCAAAAAAAATAGAAATTAATAAACACGAGACAATGATTAGTAAAATTGTAGCCAACAAATTAAAAAAACAAAATATCTATTTTGCAGGTATAGATTTTATTCAAGGTAAACTTATTGGAGATATAAATGTTACAAGTCCAACTGGTTTGAAAACTTATTACGATTTGACAGGTATTAACCTAGCTGTATATTTTTTTGATAATCTTTAAAATTAATTTAGTTTTTTTTAAAGAGTTTACCTGCGGAGTATTTGCTCCGCAAGTAAGGTAAACTTATTTAATTTCAATAAGTCTTTTTTTCTTCATTTCAGGGATGATCTTTTCACAAGAAATTGTTAGCAAACCATCTTTTAATTCTGCACCATTTACTTTTACATCATCTGCAATTGTAAATGATCTAGCAAAAGATCTTTGCGAGATTCCTCGATGAATAACCTCATCGCCTTCTTTTTCTTCTGATCTTTTAACTTCTTTTGTTTTTACAGTTAAAAGATTATCTTCATATTCGACTTCAACATCATTTTTATTAAAGCCGGCAACCGCCACTTCAATAGCATATTTATCATTGCCTGCTTTTCGGATGTTATATGGCGGATAATTGCTTTGCATAGCAAGACTGCCATTCCCTAACATAGACTCGAATTGATCAAACATATCATCGAATCCAATACTATAAGGTCTAAGTGAATTAAAGATCGATAGATCCTTACTTGTCATATATCCTCCTTTGTTAGCAAGGTTTATTGTTAGCCCCAATTGGCGACCAACAATTATTATGTAGTTAGAGTTTTTAAATTTTCAAGATAGCTACTTAAAAATTTTTGCTGTTTTTAAAACAAAAGAATATTCTTCAGCTAATTCAGTAATTGCATTATCTCTTCCACTCATCCCGCCATGGCCTGCTGCTTTCATCTTGCACTTTAGCAACTGAGTATTATTATCAGTTTTAACATCTCGAAGTTTAGCAATATATTTTACAGGTTCGGAATAAAGAACTCGGTTATCAAATAAAGACGTTGTGATTAACATTGAGGGATAATCTTTTTTTTCAAGATTATTGTAAGGCGCATAAGACAAAATATACTTAAAATAATCTTTATCTTTTATAGGATTACCCCATAATTCCCATTCGGCAGGGGTTAAAGGCAACTTTTCATTAAGCATAGTTGTCATGGTATCAACAAATGGTACCAGTAATAACATTGAGTAAAATAATTCAGGTGCCATATTAGCCACAGCTCCACCAGTTAGTCCGCCAGCGCTACCACCATAAAAACAAATTCCACCTTTATGAGTATAACGTTGTTCTATTAAATGATTTGCACACGCGATGTAGTCTAAAAAAGTATTTCTTTTTGATTTCTTTTTTCCTTCTTCATGCCATACGTCTCCAAGGTCTCCTCCACCTCTTATGTGAGCTATGGCAAAAGTAATTCCTCTATCTACCAAACAAAACCTTGAAGCACTGAAAGACGGAGAAATACTATGTTTGTAAGCACCATAAGCATAAAGTAAAATTTTTGACTTACCATCTTGTTTTGCATCTTTTAGTCTTACCAAACTTATGGGGA
Source organism: Candidatus Pelagibacter sp. (assembly GCA_028222435.1). Next base: position 38,605 of record JAOIST010000002.1, read on the forward strand.
TCATTCTGCCATCATGGGACTTTGCTTTAATTCGTTCTACGATATATTTATCTGGATTATGTCCTGATGGTATTTCGGTTTCTTTAACTAGTTTTTTTTCTTTTGAAACAATATCGTATTCATAAATTTTTCCAGGAGATGCCATACTTTCCCAGTGAACTCTTATTTTTGATGTATTAGTATCTTTTTGCATCAAAGAAACTCCAGGAACTCCAATTGCTTCATCAGAGATTTTTAATTCTTCTTCTTCATTTGTATTAATATTTCTTACATATAATTTTGGAATAGCATCTGACTTTTCTCCTCTTAAAATATAATCATCAAGAAAATCAAGACCTCCAATAACAGTTTCTTTTTTAGCAGCAATGAATGTTTCTAACTTATCAATTTCATTCGTTTTACATCTGAGCACTTTATAATCCCTAGCATCTTCATTGGTATGCACATAAAAACACCCCTTCCAAGAGTCTAATGAGTATCTGACATCTTTTTTTCGTTTTTTAAACAAAATAGGATTTATTTCAGAGGCATCTGAGGGAAAAAAATAATCCTCAGTAGTTATGTGGTCTGAAGTTGAAATAATAAAAAACTTTTCATCTGAAGAAAGGCCTATACCGCAAGTAAATGTTTCATCTTTTTCCTCAAAAATAAGTTTGTCATCTTTTATTGGAGTGCCAATGATATGTTTTAAAATTTGCCTAGGTCTATGAAATTTATCTAATTTTGAGTAAAAAAAACTTTTACTGTCTAGAGACCATGTGATGCCTCCGCTAGTATTTTCTATTATATCTTTCTCATTTTTCCCTGTTCTTAAATCTCTTAAATAAATGGTATAATATTCTGATCCTTTAAGATCTAAAGAATAAGCCATTAAATTATCACAATGAGAAATACTTACTGAACCAACCCCAAAATATTCTGATCCATAATTTTTCTTTTCAAGATCTCCATCAAAAAAAACTTCCTCTGATTTCGAACCATCAATGAGCTGTCTAATTCTTTTACCGTAATTACCTTTGGCTTCTGTTTTTGCCCAATAATAATATTTTTTATCTTTGAATTTTAGCGAAGTGTCATCTAATTTAATTTTAGATTTTATTTCGTTAAACAAGTTTTTTTGAAGATCTTTAACATCTTCAAAATAGACATCTGTAACTTTATTATTTGCGTCAATATAACTTTTTACTTCAGGATCTAATTTATTGGCGTCTTTTAACACTTCAAGAATATTGGGTTGATCAACCCACGCATATTCATCAGATAAAGTTATGTCATGATATCTTTTCTCATTCTTAATTTTTTTAAGTTTTGGTATACTCATATGCATAAATTATATGAATGTGTTTCTAATAGGAATTATCATCTTTGTCATCGTTTATTTATTTTTAAACTGGTTTGCTCGAACTAGTTCAAAAAAAATTGCTACCACAATTAAAAAAATTGCAGTTTATTTTTCTTTAATTTTAGCTACACTTTTAGCGATTGGAGGAAAGTACATCTTTTCTTTGCCTTTCCTCTTTGTAATTTTAAGTGGCTTAAAAATAAAAGGCTTAACGGCCCTACAAATGTTTCAGCTTTGGAGATTAATTCAACATTTAAAAAATTCGGGTCGATTTTCACAAGGGCAATTTAGTCAGTCACAAGGATCATCTAGTGTAACTAATGATGAAGCATATAAACTTCTTGGTTTAAAAAGGGGATGCTCCAAAGAAGAGGTACTTAAAGTAGCAAATCAACTTCAAAAAAAAATACATCCAGACATGAATAGAGACGTTAAAACAGAAAGACTTAGTCAACTCGTAAATGAGGCTAAAGAAAAAATAATTAAAACAGATTTTAGTTAATTCAAAAGTTCTATAGATTTGTTAAAAACTTTTTCAAAAGAAATTTTATCAGCTCCTAAAGTATCGTGAGTTGTAGTTTGCTCAGTTTGCCCTTCAGGTACAATAACATTAATATTTTTTGAGTATTTGCCGTATGCTTGAACAGGGCTATCCATAAACAAAGCTAAACATTTTAATCCAAGAGCCGAAGCAATATGCAACCAACCAGTATCGTTTCCAATATAAAGGTTGCAGTTCTTTATTATCGGCATTGCTTCACTGATTTTTAAATCTTCAAAAGAAACACAATTGCTACCTATTTCTGATTTTATAAGTTGATTAATTAAATCTTTATCATTATTTCCTGCTGCTAAATAAAACTTTGTAGGTATTTTATTATTTATTTTGCTACATAATTTAATAAAATTATTAATATCCCAACGCTTTGTTGGGCCACTTGCAGATATACCTAAACACACATGTTTATATTCATTAGAAAAATTTTGTTTAGCATTATCAATACGATCCTGATTTATATTGAGCTTTGGTTCAGTTGAAACAATTGCATTTAATTCATTTTCTGTAAAAATTTTTGCAGAAGTTACAATATTATCTTTTTTTCTAAACAAAGGATATTGTGAAATATTTTTTATTTTCGCTATTTTTGAAATCAATAAATATCTTAAAGAACTATTAAAAATAAAAACTTTATCAAAATTTTTTGACTTTATTTCTTTACTTAATTTAAAAAAACCTGAAAGACCATCATGGGATCCAGAATTATCTTTAGTTCGATCAAGTATAATAATTTCATCAATATGTTTATCGTCTAAAAGTAACTGATTAGCTCTAGAATTTTCTTTTACTAAAATTGAGATAGGTTTTTGATATTTTTTAGAAATGGCATGAATATAAGGCAAATAAATTACCATATCTCCCATACCTATTTTTGGTTGAATTACTAAAACTTTCATTTTTATTTTTATTAATATAACTTAGACAAACTAATTTAGGTAAGATTATGATTAAAAAAGGAGTTTACGCAGCTGGCTTAAGTGTTCTGAATTCAGACAGAACGTTAAATATTGAAGCAACTATTGCTCATGCAAGCCAAGCCATTCAAAGTGGTTTACATGGAGTTTTCTTTTTTGGCTCAACTGGCCAAAGCCAACTTATTTCCATTAATGAAAAAAAGGAGCTGATAGCAAAGATTGCGAGCCATAAGTTAAAGAAACAATTTTTTTTGGGAACAGGCAACAACTCTTTAAATGAAAATATTGATCTAATTAAATATGCAAGGGAATATGACTTTAAAGAATTTTTAATTATGCCACCTGCTTATTACAAAGGGAATACAGATCAAGGTGTTTTTGAATTTTATTCAGCTTTAATCAGTTCAATTCCTAAAATTAAAATTATTCTCTACAATTTTGAAAAATTAAGTGGCTACAAATTTTCAGCAGAGGCAGTAACTAAACTTGTTAAAACTTATCCAGAAAATATCATAGGTTGCAAAGACTCTAGCTACAACCTGTTTGAAAATTTAAAGTTACCAAATTTTTTAATGTTCCCAGGTTCAGAAGCAAAACTTTTAAAAGGTTTAGAACTTGGCTGTTCAGGATGTATTTCTGCAGTAACTAATGTTACCCACTCTTTGGCTAGAAAAGTTTTTGATGATTATGAAAATAAGAAAACTCAGTCTAAAAATGAGCAGTTGATTAATGTTAGAGAAACATTTGATCAATATAATTTAATTTCTGCGCTACATAGTTTTTTATCTATAAAAGATGAAAATTTTAAAAATATACTTCCGCCGTTAATATTACTATCACAAGAAAAGCAGAAAGAATTATTAGATAAATTAAATAAATTGGAATTTGTAATAGAAAAAAATTTAGCAGCATAGGTTATGATTTTAGCTAGAATATTTACTAAGATTTATAAAGAAGGTGGTATAATTTTAATTGACTCAAAAGGCCAAAAATATATTTGCGGTAATCCAAGAAAAGAAAAACCAATCACTATAAAACTACTTAAAGAGAACTTGGGTTGGAAAATTTTATTAGATCCCGAACTAGAATTTCCAGAGGCCTATATAAGGGGAGATATAGTTATTGAAAATGCGTCTTTAAAAGATTTTTTAATGGAATTAGTTAAAAATTTAGGTCGAGGTGAAATCACGACAGCAAGCATAATAACTAAGAAAATTTATCAGGTATGGAGAGCTATAACTAATTTTAATTTACCCGGAAGATCAAGAAAAAATGTACAGCACCATTATGACATCGGCGGACAAAGAGGTGAAAAATTATACGATATTTTTTTAGATAAAACACATCGATTATATTCCTGTGCATATTGGAAAGACGGCACAAAAAATTTAGAGGAAGCTCAGCAGAATAAAATTGATCACATTGTAAAAAAACTAGACATCAAAGAAGGACAAAAAGTTTTAGAAGTCGGATGTGGTTGGGGAGGTATGGCCTTTGAAATAGCTAAACAAAAAAAATGTGAAGTTACTGGAATCTCATTAAGCAAAAATCAAATTGAATATTGCAGGCAAAAAGCAAAAGAGCTTAATTTAGACAACCAGGTTAAATTTGAGCTAATAGATTATAGAGAAGCAAAAGGTAAATATGATCGTATCTTTTCGGTAGGAATGTTTGAACATGTAGGAAGGAAATTTTATCACACATTCTTTAAAGCCATGAATAAGCTACTTAAAGAAGATGGGATATTTTTACTACACACAATCGGTGTTATAGATAAACCTTCTGCACCGAACAAATTTATTAACAAATATATTTTCCCGGGCGGCGTTTGTCCTTCCTTTAGTCAAATCATAAGTCCTATTGAAAAAACAGGTTTAATTGTTGCTGATACAGAAACTCTTATTAGACATTATGATAAGACATTAGAGAGTTGGTTAGAGAGGTTTTTAAATAAGAAAAAAGAAGTAAAAGATTTATTCGATGAAAAATTTGTTAAAATGTGGGAATTTTACATGGCTAGTTGTGCAGCAGCATTTAGATATAGAGATCTAGTAGTTTTTCAATTACAAATTGTTAAGAACTTTCAATCAGCCCGCCGTACAAGAGACTATATATATTCATAAAAAGTGCTATTTAAATAATAGCAAACATGAAAAAGAAGAAAAAAAAACCTATAAGAAAAACATCTATTAAAAGAAAATCAAAAAGCAAACCTAAAAAATCAACAAAAAAAGCCGTTAAGAAAAAAAATAAATTAATAAAAAATAATCTAAAAAAAAGGGCAAGAAATAAACTACCAAGAAAAAAAAAATCTAGAATAAAGAAAAAATCAAAAAAGATCTTTAGAGTAAAAAACCCCAAAAGACCGAATCAAAAAACTAGAGCTGTCGTCTCAGGCTTATTACGTTTAAGTGATAAAATTAAATCTTTGATAAGTTTCAATTTCAATTTGGATCAATCTTTACAAAATTTTTTCACAGGGATAACAAAAAAAGTTTCTGGAATTAAAAAAGTCATTATCGAGGAAAGAGAAAAACAAAAACAACAAAAATTAAGGATAATGGAGCAAGAGAAGAAAGAAGCTCAAAAAAGATTAATCGAACAAGAAAAGCTAGCCTTAGAAGCTAAAAAAAATGAACTGCGAGAAGAACAGAAGTTAGAGCGAGAGAGAAAATTAGATTTACAAAAATTTATCAAACTTGAGCAAGCAGAGCTTAGAAAAGAAAGAGCAGAAAAACAAAGACAGTTTCTTGAACAAATTAGACTAGAGAAAAAAATAGATCAATTTAGAAAAAGAGAAGCACTAGAGATTAAGAGTCTTGAAAAATACGTTTTAAGCCAACAAAGAGAATCTTACGAAGAAGTTCAGCAACGTATTGATAAAATAAAAGAGAAATATAAGCTAATCAGAGAACAAAAAATAAATGAGGCTATCAGAGAAAGAGTAGCGAGTCTTGGAATCGAAATCAAAGACACTGACGATAAAGCAACATTATTAGAGAAAGAAAGAATTTATAATGAAGAGCGCCAAAAAATTGAATACGCTTTAGAAAGCTTCTATAGATCAGCTCACAGCTTATGTTTTCAATTGAATAAAAAATATATACCTAAATATTTAAGCATCATCAGATGTATAGACAAAAGATTTGAAACAGGGGAGATATATATTAAGTGGGATGATGCACTCGAGCATGAATGGCTAATTTTAATTTATATCAAAAATAATTCTCCCGAAGAAGGTATAGTCATAGAGGATAAGACTGATCCTGAAAACAACACGACACATGAATTTCAGTCTAATGAAATTTTTAAAGCATCGGATATTATGGTTGATGCTTTGACAAAACTTTTAGACAAAGAGAGAAATAAAAGAAAAGTTAGTTGATTATTTGATCTAATTTTTTAACTTCACCAATTTTAAAAATAATAGCATCATCTTTATTAAAACCGAATTTTTCAGCACCATCTTTAAATCTTTTACGCGGTTCCATTATAGGCTCCAAAGATAAAACTACTGTCCCCCAATGCATGCCTATTACTTTTTTACTTTTTAAATCTCGAGAAACTTGCAAAGCCTCTTCCGGATTAGTGTGGTAAACTGATTTATCCTTTACAGGCATCATAGGATAGAAATTATATGCACCAATATTAATAAATGTTAAATCTATAGGGCCGTATTTTTCACCAAGTTCTTTATAAATATTTCCATAACCTGTGTCACAAGCAAATAAAATTTTCTTACCTTTGTATTCAATTAAAAAGTTACCCCATAATGTTTTATTAATGTCCCATAAACCTCTTCTGGACCAATGCACAGCTGGTAGTAAAGTCACTTTTATATCTTCGTTAACCTGAATTTCTTGATACCAATCAAGCTCGTTTACATCCTTATAATTTCTAAAATATTTACCAAGCTTTAAAGGAAGAACAACTTTTGATTTTTTGTAAGGGAAGTTTCTAATAGTAGACATATCTTGATGATCATAGTGATTATGTGTCAAAAGAAATAGATCAACTGGCGGAATCTCATCAAGGTTAATAGCTGGCGGAACATATCTTTTTGGACCGAATATTAATGGACCAGTATTTTTTGAAAAAACAGGATCTGTAATAATAGTGGTATTACCTAGCTTTATAAGGAATGTGGCATGTCCTATCCAAGCAATATAATCATTATCTTGATTATTCTTAAGATCCTCTAAAACTTTTGTCTTTGGCACAATATGATCTTCAGGAATTTCAATTTTAACCTTTTTTCGTTCTTCATTAAAAATTTTATATGACCATTTTACATTAGAATCTCTTTTTGGGGATCCTTCAGGATTTCTAAAAGTTCCATCTGGCAAATGGTGGTAAGGTTTTTTTTCCATTGCAATAATTTCTAAACTAAAAAAAAGAATAATTAAAAAAAAAGAGACTAATTTTTTCATGTGTTTTATTAATGTCTTTTTCTAGCCTTGTCATTAACTTTATTTCCATATTCTTTTATTTTTTCCCACTCAGTTTTATTATTATAATCTTTTTTTTCTGCTTTATATGAAACAATTAAAGGAAGTATGATTAAGGCTAAAACAATTAGGAAACATATTATAATAAGGGGCAAGCTCACACCCCTTATTATCATAGTTGAATAATTTTAAAATAATTATTTAACTATCTAAGCAATTTGACTTGTTTATTCTTTTGTCAAAATCTTGTGCGGCATCTTTACTTACAACCCAAACGTAAGAAGATTCTTGTAATTTGTTTGCATCAGCCGGGGTACATCGTTTACCGATTTTAACCTTAGCCATATTACCACTTGCACAATTTGTTAACAAAAGTAACAAAGATAAAATATAAAATATTTTCATACATTAAATTTAGTTTAAGATTCTGCGTTTTGCTGGGCATAAATTAGACCAAAAAAAGAATTATAAACTTTGTTGAAAAACATATTTATTGAGCATATGTTTTCCTATGTCCAAATTTCATACTTATAAAACAAAAGTTTATTACGAAGATACCGATGCAGGAGGAATTGTTTATTATGCACGATATTTACATTTTATTGAAAGAGCGAGAACAGAGATGATTTACGATTACTTACAATTAAGCCATGCGCAACTAAAAGAAAATCATAAAGCTATTTTTGTAGTCAGAGAGTGCAATGTTAAATATCATAAATCGGCCAATTTTGAGGATAAATTAGAGGTAAGAACCTATGTGATGAAAAAGTCACCTGTTAGATTAAACTTAAAACAAGAGGTTGTAAGAGATAACGAAACCTTAGTTACAGCAGAGGTTGAACTGGCTGTAATTGACAGCAATGGGTCGATTAGTAAACTTCATGAAAAATTATTGGAAAAAATATAAATTTGACTAATAGAGGACATACCTTCGCCTAAATTTATAATTAATTAACAAATCAAGTTTGCAATTTTAGCATTACTAAACTTTCAAAAACTAAACTAATAAGGATATATGAAATACAGATCGTTAAAAAAAAACAAGAACAAGAATTCTAACAAAAAAATTAAAAAAATATCACTCTTTGAGCTACAAAACTCACCAAAAGCTTTACTTTTTAGAGTGCGATCGTAACGTCTTCCCTTAAACAATTTATTAATGGCCTAGTAAGGATTAGGCCATTGTTTTTATAGCCAAAATTGTTAAATTAATTTGTGAAAAGTAATAAACAAAATAATAAAGTGGCTATCATTATGGGGTCACAATCCGACTATTCCGTAATGAAAGAGTGTGAGAAAATACTCAAGATTTTAAAGGTTAAATTTCAAGTTTTAATTGTTAGCGCGCATAGAACCCCTCAAAGAATGTTTCAGTTTGCAGAGAAGGCAGAAAAAAATGGCTTTGGAGTAATTATAGCAGGTGCTGGCGGTGCGGCGCATCTAGCTGGAATGGTAGCATCTTTAACAACGTTACCAGTGCTTGGTGTACCTATAGAAACTAAAAAATTAAAAGGGCTCGACAGTTTACTTTCTATGGTTCAAATGCCAAAAGGGGTGCCAATAGGGTGTTTAGCAATAGACGGAGCTTTTAATGCTGGTGTGCTCGCAGCTTCAATAATTGGTAATTATGATGAAAAGGCTAAATCTAATTTAGAAAAGTGGAGACGTCTTCAAACCCAATCCATTAAAAAAAAACCTAAGTAATTAATGTCTAACATCACTTTAGGAATTATAGGCTCAGGTCAGTTAGGATCCATGCTATGCCAGGCAGCTAAAAAACTTAAAATCAAGACAGTTGTGATATCAGATGATGAACAAGGTCCAGCACAGAACTATGCTAATCAATTTATTTTTGCAAAATATGACGATCAGCAAAAGATAAAAGAATTTATAGATAACGTAGATGTAGTGACTTTTGAATTCGAAAATATTCCAATTGATATTTTAAAACAGATAGAAAAAGAAAAAAAAGTTTTACCTAAACCAGAAATTAACAAAATTATACAAAATAGAAAATTAGAAAAATCTTTTGTTAATGATTTAGGTATTGCAACAACCAAATGGGCTTTTATAGCAAAAGCAGATGACGTCACTAAACACAGCAACTTGTTACCAGGAATTTTAAAAACAAACACGCTTGGATATGATGGTCACGGTCAATTTGTATTAAACTCATTAGATGATGTTAAAAAGGATTGGTGTTTCACTGCTGATTATATTTTAGAAAAGAAGGTAAATTTAAAAAAAGAAATTTCAGTTATTATTACAAGATTTATTAATGGAGAAACTTTTTCTTACGAGCCTATAGAAAATATGCACAAAGACCAAATTCTTAAGCATTCAAAAATTCCAGCTAATATTAATCAGGATATTTATGAAAAGGCTCAAAATAATGCAAAGCTAATCGCTGATAAACTTGATTATGTAGGAACAATGTGTGTTGAGTATTTTATAGATCAAGATGACAATTTATTGGTGAATGAAATTGCACCACGAGTTCATAATTCAGGTCATTTAACAATCAATGCTTTTAATATAAGTCAATTTGAAAATCATGTTAGAGCAGTATGTGGCTTTAAATTTGAGAAAACCCAAAAAAATTCTAATGCTGAAATGATAAATATTCTAGGAAAAGAAATTGAAGAATACAGGTCAAAAACTTTTGAAGAAGGCGAATTCTTTTTTGATTATGGAAAAAAAATCATTAAAGAAAAGAGAAAAATGGGTCACCTTACAATTTTAAAAAAATAATTATTTTATTGTAATCCTGTGCATTACCCGTTGGCAATTTTTTATCTCACTTGCCATATGCAAAATACTTAGATTGTCCCATAAGCAGACATCACCTTTTGACCACTCATAAGAGAATATAAATTCTTCCTTATTAACATGATCGATTAAATAATCTTTTAAATAAGCAGCATCTTCATCATTAACGTTTTTGATTTTAATTAAATGCCCAGGAGAAACATATAATGTTTTTTTCCCATCAACGGTTTTTACGATGGGATGTTCTGCTTCCATGCTTTCAGAGGATTTAATCCCCATCTCTTTCTCTCTTTCTAATCTGGTAACCGCAATTGGCCCTGCCGAAGAAAAAACACCTGTGGCATCTTTTATTTTATTTTTAATTTCTTCAGGTAATTTTTCATAAGCATTAAACCCCGATGAAAATATTGTATTTCCTTGACCTGTTGGAATTTCTATTCCCATTAACATTGTATATCGAGGGCGATCATCACCTAAATAGCTAGTATCTTGGTGAAGCCAACTTGAACCAAAACTTAAATTTTTATCGCTTGGCTTTCTTTCAATAACATTAATAAATGGAAATTTTTTATCCAACCCTTTTAATCTAGGATAAACAACAGGTTGCCCAATATTCTTAGCAAAATTTTGATAAGACTCAGGATCAAGATTTTGTTTTTTAATAAAAATAACGCCAAATTCATTTAAAGTTTTTTTTAATTCTATTGTTTGATTTTGATCTAAATTATTTAAATCAACACTATTGATATATGCTCCTACATTATTTGTTCCTGGTGTAATAGATAAGCTCATTTAATTTACAGGTTTAATTAGTGCCGGGTCATTGTTAATTGGATTATTAACATCTTTAGATATTTCATGAAATTTTAATGCAGGAGGTTTAATAGAGTTTAAAATTTCCATAGCGTCTTTTTTAATATTTAAATAATTATTAATCTGACTTTGATTGATGATCAAGGGTTCTCGATGGTGAATAGTGCTAATTTTTTCAGTGGCTTCTCTTGTTATAATGCAAAATTGATTGTTTTGATAAATAGCTGCAAAAAACATAATTTCATCATCTTCTTTGGCAAAGTAATATGGAATTTTATTTTTATCTTCTCTTTTCCATTCATAGTATCCGTCTGCAGGAACAATACATCTTGAAGTTTGTATTAAATTTTTAAAAGTAACTTTTTCCATTAGCGTTTCTTTTCTTGCGTTTATTAATGGTGAAAATTTATCTAGTTTTTTTGACCATCCAGGAACAAGACCCCATTCACATAATTCTAGCGCTTTCCCATTAGTATATGATTTGATGATAGGAAGTTTTTGTGTTGGGTGAGCGTTATAGTTTTCATTATCTTCAACTTTGATGTTAGTTTTGACTAAATCTATTGTTTTGCTTACAGGCTTAGTAATTTTATAACGTCCACACATTATTTTTTCTTCTTTTCCTTTTTAAGTTTTCTTTTTTGTTTCAATGTTAATTTAGCCTTTTTCATTATACTTGTATCTTTAAAGCTTTTTCCTGAGTATCTTTTAGACATTTTTATTACCTGTTTTTATTATCTTTAGAATACCTTTTGTGTTTCTCTTTTGTCTTCTTTTTTTCATTTTAAGTCTAAAGCTCTTTCTTTTCTTTCTTTTTCTCATGTTCAATCATAACAAAGTCTTGCTAAGGTTCAACCGAGGGTATAAAGACCCACTAATAGTAAGATTTTACTTAAAAAACAAAATTCAGATGGAAAATTTTTTATCACTTAAACTTGAGCAGATTCTCATGGATTCTATAGCCAAGATTAACTTTAAGACACCTACACCTATTCAAGCCGAGGCAATTCCTGTTGCGTTAGAGGGAAAAGATATTCTTGGTACAGCCCAGACAGGAACTGGGAAAACGGCGGCATTTGGCATTCCACTTATAAATTTTCTTTTAAAAACAAAAAAAGATACAGCTTTAGTAATGACACCAACAAGAGAATTAGCAACTCAAGTTATGCAAACAATGACTAATTTAATAGGAAGAGGAAATATAAGAACAGCTTTATTAATCGGCGGCGATTCCATGCAAAAACAACTTAAACAAATGAAAAGAAACCCAAGATTGATTGTTGGCACACCCGGAAGAATCAATGATCACCTATCTCGCCGAACTTTAAAACTTAATAATACAACTTTTTTAGTTCTAGACGAGTCAGACAGGATGTTAGATATGGGTTTCACTCCTCAAATTAATCAAGTTCTAGAAACTGTTCCAAATAAACATCAGACACTATTATTTTCAGCAACTTTACCTGGCAACATCATAAGATTAGCAGAAAAATATTTAAATAAACCTGTAAGAATTTCAGTTGGTTCTACATCGACACCAATTGCAAAAATTAAACAAGAAGTAATACGCGTGAAAGACGGAGATAAATACAATCAATTAATAAAAGAAATCTACACTCGCCAAGGCTCAATTTTAATCTTTGTTAAGACTAGGAGAAATGCTGAAAAAATGGTTAAGAGATTAAAATATGATGACCATGATGCTGATGCAATACATGGCAATTTAAGACAAAATAAAAGGGATAGAGTTATTAAAGCTTTTAGGAACAATCATTTCAGAATTTTAGTAGGAACAGATGTCGCTAGTAGAGGGCTCGATATTCCCGCTATTAAGCATGTAATTAATTTTGATCTACCGCAAGTTCCCGAAGACTTCATTCACAGAATTGGAAGAACCGCCAGAGCAGGGGCTGAAGGTTCAGCATTAAGTTTTGTAGGCGGCGAAGATAGATCAAAATGGAATGCCATACAGCGTTTGATTGATCCAAATTTTAGAGCAGAACCTGGAAGTGAAGCAACTGGAAGAAGAAAAAGAGGAGGACGCTCTTTTGATAGACGCGGCCGTAGAGGTGGTTCTAGATTTAAAAAAAGAGATGATCGAAACGACAGAGGCAGCAGAGACGAAAGACCAGGTTCTAGATTTAAAAAAAGAGATGATCGAAACGACAGAGGCAGCAGAGACGAAAGACCAGGTTCTAGATTTAAAAAAAGCTTTACTAATAAAAAAAGTTCTTTTAAGAAAAAAAGATTTAAAGATTAGTTCTGTTCTACGATTAATTGATTTTGTTCACCTAAAAAATCAACTTTTAAATTAAGTTTATCACCATCTTGTAAAAACTTAGGTTCAGACATTTCCATTGCAGTTCCTGCGGGTGTCCCTGTTGTGATAATGGTTCCTGGATATAACGTCATAAACTGGCTGATGTGAGCTATTAGATAATTAAAACTAAATATCATTCTCTTCGTGTTTCCAGTTTGTCTTCTGTCTCCATTTACATCTAAGGAAAGATTTACATTATTAATGTCATTAATTTCATCTTTTGTAACAAGATAAGGACCACACGGACCTGCAATAGACTTACCCTTAATCCATTGACCACCTCGTTCCTTTTGCCAAGAACGTTCTGAAATATCATTAACAATACAATAACCAAAAACATGGTCTTGAGCTTTGTTTTCGGAAATATTTTTCCCCTCTTTACCAATTATCATTGCCACTTCCACTTCATAGTCCATTTTATTTGCAGCTTTCGGTTTGATTATTGGATCGTTAGGACCCTGAATACAGCCAGAACTTTTATTAAATAGAATAGGCTCATTTGGAAGTTTAGAATTTGTACCTTCTGCATGGGCTTTATAATTTAAACCGATCGCTAAAAAGTCTACTGGATTAGATACACAACTTCCAATTCTAGTCTTTGCATCAATTTCTTTTAATTTTGATAAATCAACTTTTGATAATTTATCTAAAGTAGACTCATTTAATGTGTCAGGACTTAAATTTTGAATAAGCGAAGATAAATCTCTTATTTGATTGTTAGAGTCTAAGGCAGCAACTTTTTCCTGGCCTTTATTACCTACTCTTAATAACTTCATGGAATAATTTTAAATAAGATTTTACTATTTTACAAATCTTTTAATTCTCTCTTCAGTCGTTGTATCAGGGCCAGAGTAAGGGGTTTCGTATGAATTCGTTCTAGTTAAAACATCAATTCCTTTAGTAAAAATAAAAATAAAAAAGATTATAAAAAAAACAGCAAAGATTTTGGCAGGGTTATAGTTTCCTGATTGAAATACACTTACAGCCTGTTCTTGCTTTTTATGGAAAAATTTGAAAGTCAAATATACTGCAATGATTAAACCGATATGACCCATTACTACACCTGCCCATCCAAAAATGAATGATGTAATTGAAAAAACATATAAACTAAAAACTGTTGACCAAACAAAAGATAAAACAATTAAAATTTGTAATCGCACAGATTTTGGTAAACTGCGCAAATCGTTTTTAGTGTCATCAAACATAATATTTGCTGACTCGATCATAAAATTTCTAAATTTTTCTAACATATTAATTCTTATAACTTTAAAATCTAAAAAGTAAATTGTTACAATTGTTGCACAGTTTTTCTTACTTTTTCCATGTGTTTTTCAAAAATCTCTTTTGGCATATTTGGCAAAACTTCATAGAAACGAAGATATTTTACTTTCATTCCACACAGTCCATTAAAGACCATTTTTTTAATTCTTCTTGGAATCTGTTGAATAATTGCTGAGACAAAAAAACTTGGACCTCCATAAGTCATACTAATAATAGCTGTTTTATTTTTTAACGCATTGGGAACAGGATAACCCCAGTTTCCAATAATTTTCTTATAACTAAAACTCCAAGGCGGAGTAAATACATTTGCAATAAAATTTTCAGTTGCAGAATTCATAATATAGTTATGACAAGGGCTCATGACGAGAAATACATCTGCTTGTCCTATCCTTTTTCTATAATCCAATATTTGTTCTGTTGTTTTATTGTTGTTCCAAAACTCAATGGTTTTTTCCTCATAAATATTAATTAGATCTATTTCATGATTAAGTTTTTTAGCTTCTTCGATGAAAGCATCTCGAACAGCAGCATTAAAACTAGAACCAGGTTTGTAATTATTATGACCGAACGCAATGAATATTCGTTTTGACATTAATTACGTGTCTACATCATTTTTCTTATCTTTCCAGAAAAAAATACCGCTACCAATACCAATAGCTACCGCTGAAACTATCCAACTATACTCTTGTTCTGAATAAAGGACGAGCCCACCAAAGACTATTATGATTATTCCAAGCGTTTTATTATTCATTGACAATTTTATTACTTATAATAAAGTTCAACTAACCATAAGTCATGGAAAAAAGACTCCGCATCTACATGCGGGACTCTATAAAGGGGTTACAAAGTAGGTTGAAAGAAAGGAGATGTGATGAATAGATTTTCACGTTTGCTTGGTGAGTTCAGCCGAAACAGTCAGAAGGCTAAACTTGCACAGCAACTTAATAAAAAAGTCGAAGCTCCAGAAGCTAATGCGAATGGAACAAGCGGCTATTTGATTAAGGAAGGCAAAAATGCTGGAAAAGTTCTCAAGCATTTAAAAACTGATCGATCAAAGCTTTAATAAATCTTTATAGAGTGGGGTTTTAATACCCCACTCAAGTCTTTAATATCTTCATTGATGGATAAACAAAATTTCTACGATCTTAACTTTGATCAATTAAAAAACTTCTTAATTGAAAAAGCAGAAGTCGATAATAAAAAAGCAAAGATGAGATCCCAGCAAATGTTTAATGCTGTTTATAAAAAAAATATAAAAAGTTTTGATGAACTTACAACTTTTGGCCTAGAGTTAAGAGAAAAAATAAAAAACCTAATGAGTCTAGAGAAACCAAAGATTGTAGATGTTCAAAAGTCTAAAGACGGAACGATTAAGTTTTTATTAGAGCTAAAAGATAAAAGAAATGTTGAGACAGTTTTAATTCCTGATAAATCACAAACCCGGTATACAATATGTTTATCAGTTTCTGTTGGTTGTTACCTATCCTGTGAGTTTTGTGCTACAGCCCAAATTTCAAAAAAGCTGGTTAGAAATCTAACTCCTGGAGAAATTATATCTCAAATTATTTTATCCAAAGATTATATTGATGACTGGTCGACACAGAAAAAAATTACCAATCAAGTTTTAATGGGAGAAGGTAGCCCTTTTTTAAATTTAGATAATGTCAAAGTTGCTATTGATAATTCTAAAAATAAGGATGGTCTTGAATATGGAAGAACTCGTATTACAGTTAGCACAGTTGGTGTAGGAATTAAAAAAGATGAAATGAATGCAATTGAATGGGCTGCAAAAGAGTTAGATGTTTATTTAGCGTGGAGCTTACATAGTTCTATTCCAAAACACCGATCAAAAATTATGGCTATTAACGATAAATACTCTATAGACTCATTAATTCCACAACTTAAAAAATATTATGATCAGACAAAATTACCTATCTTTATCGAATGGATTTGCTTAGAAGAAAATATGACCGATGAACATGCTAAAGAATTAGTTAAGATTATGAAAAAAGTTCCCTCAAAATTAAATTTAATTGAATTTAATCCTCTAGCTAACAAAGATTTTAAACCTGCATCTCAAGAAAACATAGATAAGTTTTCTAAAACTATTCAAGATAATGGTTTCTTATCTTTATTTAGAAGAAGTAGAGGGAGAGATATTAATGCCTCTTGCGGTTCGCTTGCAAATAAGAAAGCTGTGGGCAATGGATAATTTACATATTTTTTTGGGCGCGACCGTTGCCGATGCAGCTGCAAGACCTTTGCATTGGGTGTATGATCCTAAAAAATTAAATCAGTTTATCAAAGAAAAAAAAGAAATTGCTTTTTTAAATCAAAACAAAAGTCCTTTTTATTCTATTAAAACAGGTAAGGTTTCCGGTTATAACGATGTCGGACAAGTGATGTTTAAGACCTTGATTTCAACGCAGAAAAAGTCAGAAATTTTAAGAAACTTTAAAAAGAATATTATTAAAAATTTTGGTCCTGGTTCTGCTTACTGGAAAAATTTAAAACTTAGAAAAAAATATAAAAAGATAAAATGGAAAAAACCCATGAAAGGTCCTTGGATCCATCAAAATATACTTGAAACTATTCAAAATATTAAAGCTAAAAAAAGTATTTCAGGAGGTACTAAAGTTAACGAGTCAGACGGTTTCTGCGCTGCATTGCCTTACTTCCTCTACAACAATAATGACAAAGAATTAAAAAAGGTTATTAAAAGTGTCGCTAATTCTAAAACAAACGAGACCTATGCGTTAGCAAAACTAAAGATTATTGATCTAGCTAACAGTGGTGACAAAAATCCCATCCATACTTTTGTAAGGAAATACGGGAAAAATAGATATTTTAGAGAAGTAATTAATAATATTAAAAAAGTAATAAAGCTTAAAAAACATAATCACATCAAAGTAGTCAAAAAGTTTGGTAAAGCATGTAGTTATCCCGGCACATTCATGGGTTCCATACACGCTATGATCACCTCAAAAAATTATAAATCAGCATTAATCAAGACAATTAAAGCTGGGGGCTGTAATTGCTCTAGAGCAAATTTTGTAGGATCTTACTTTGCTGCTTTAAATGGCATTAAAGGCATTCCAAATAGTTGGATTAAAAAAACTATTCCAGCTAAAAAAATTATAAATGTACAAAGTTCTTAAGAATAGTTGGGCTCTTTTTTTTGGTTTTGCTATTTTAGCAACCGCACATGGTTTTCAAGGAAATCTTTTAGGAGTTAGAGCTGTAATAGAAGAGTTTGATTATTTAGCTACAGGAACCTTAATGTCAG
This sequence comes from Candidatus Pelagibacter sp., assembly GCA_028222435.1. The sequence goes on from JAOIST010000002.1 coordinate 56,337, forward strand.
GTTATTTCATTGGTTATTTTTTAGGAGCAAATCTTGTACCAAAATTAGTGACGCGTGTTGGCCATATTAGAGTTTTCGCAGCCTGTGCCTCGATGGCATCTTTAAGCGCTTTAGTTCATGCAGTGTTTGTCTTTCCATCGGTTTGGATTGCTGCAAGATTTCTAACCGGCTTTTCTCTAATTGGAATTTTTATCATTGTTGAAAGTTGGCTGAATGATCGAGCCAATAATAAAACAAGAGGCCAAGTTTTATCACTTTATATGTTTATTACTTATTTTGCGTTCGCTTTAGGAAATGTCTTATTGAACGTTAGTAGCCCTATAAAATATGAACCGTTTATTTTAATTTCGATTTTATTCTCAATTGCATTAGTGCCCATTCTTTTAACGAAAAGAAAACCTCCTAAATTTAAAAAAACAACTTCTATGAAAATTAAGGAACTTTACAAAGTTTCTCCTTTTGGCAGTTTCGCTATGTTATGTGTTGGTTTTATTTATTCTGCGATTTTAACTTTATCTGCAGTTTATGCTACGAGTATGAACCTTTCTATTTTTGAGGTTTCTGTTTTACTGATATTAATTACTTTAGCATCTGCAATCTTTCAGTGGCCGCTAGGTTATATCTCAGACAAAATGGATAGAAGAAAAGTTTTATTATTTAGCGCAACTCTTGGAATAGTATTTTGTATTATGTCTATATTATTTTCAGGAACATCACTGCCTAACGCGTTTACTCAAAATTTAACTAAATTTAATTACTTCTCAACAGCTCTAGATAAAGGTAAATTATTTTTGTTTGTCACTTTATTAGCTGGATCAACCTTAACCATGTTTCCAATCATTTTGGCTTACGTGAATGATAATATTTCTAAAGATAAATTTGTTGCTGCTGGGTCAGGGTTGAATATTATTTTTGGATTGGGAGCAATGGGTGGACCTATCATTTGTTCAATAGCGATGGAGCAATTTGGACCCAATGGATTTTTTCTCTATATTATTATTTTTTTAGTTTTGATGGTTTTCTTTGGTACATACAGGATAACTCAAAATCCTTATGAGGAAAATCCTGAGTCCACTTTTACGCCTTTACCAAAAGATATCACGCCTCTAGGTATTGAGCTTGATCCAGATACAGGTGCTGACTTATCAAACACAGAAAATAAGTCCTAAACCATTCTTTTAGAATTAATATCTTAAATGATATATAATAATTTATGGATTCGATGCTCTTAATATTAGCAATAGGCTTACTAGTTGCAAATCTAGTAGCAGTTATTTTTCTTTTTAGAAGAAAACAACCAGATCAGATTGATAACAGCCAAATCTTTAAAGACGAAGTAAGTTCACTAAAAAATTCTTTCAGTCAATCTTTTGGTTCAATGAGCAAAGAGATAGCAAAAGACATGACGGGAGCACTAACTAAAGTCGATGAAAAAGTCGGAGTATTTAATCGACAAGTAAGTGAATTAAATAAAAGCCAAGATAATTTTAGTAAAATTTTAAGTGGCGTTAAAACTTACGGTACATTAGCTGAATTCGGTCTAGGCTCATTGTTAAAAGACCTTTTACCTGCATCACAATTTATTGCTAACGTAAAAATGAAACCTGAAGAAACATCAGAAACTGTCGAGTTTGCAATAAAACTTCAAGATGTGCTTTTGCCAATTGATAGCCACTGGCCCGTAGAGAAATATAAAGCAATTGATGACGCTTACAACGCAAACGACAAAGAAGCTCAAGCTGAAGCAAGGAAAGATCTTGCTGCAGCGTTTAGATTAAAAGCTAAGTCAGTGAATTTAAAATATATAGCTCCACCAAAAAGCACAGACTTTGCTATTGTATATGTTCCTACCGAAGGATTATTTGCCGAGCTTTCTAGTTATAGAGACCCAAAGACAAAAGAACTTTTGCTTCAAGAATTACGAACAAAATACAAAGTCACTATATCAGGGCCCAATACCTTATCAGCTTTACTACAATCTTATCATCTTGGCTTTCAAACTTTGAAGGTTCAACAACATGCAACACAAATCTATAGTGATTTGAGAAATATAAGTTCGAGATTTGATAAACATTTTGATGGAATTAAAGATTTGAGAAAAAAACTTGAGCAAGCAATGACCGTAACAGACGGTTTTGGAAGAGACGCTAGATCAATAATGAACACGCTTTCAAATATAAAAGATCCTCAACAGGTTAAAGAAACTTTAGAGGAAAATTCAGAAAAGATTAAAGTTCTAAAATAAATTTATCATGTCAAATTATGTCTTTTACGATTTTGAGACCAGCTCCTCTAATAAATATTGGGGTCAGATAATTCAGATTGGTGCCGTGCTTACAAATGATAATCTTGATGAACTAGATAGATTTGACGCAAGGTGTAGATTAAGTCCAGGAATAATTCCAGAAGCTATGGCTTTAATTGTAAATAAGTCTACTCCTCAAATGTTAAAAAATTCTAACTTATCCCATTATCAAATGATTAGACAATTCGTTGATACTTTAAAAAGATGGGGTAAGGCAACTTACATTGGTTTTAACAGTATAGAGTTTGATGAAGAATTTTTAAGATGCACGCTTTTTCAAACTTTAGAGTATCCATATCTAACTAGCACAAATGGAAACACGAGAGGGGACGTGCTCAGCTTAGCTAGGGCTGCAAACCTTTATTATCCGAACACTTTAAAGAATCCGGTAAACGATAAAGGTAATGATGTTTATAAATTAGATCAAATGGCCCCCTTAAATGGAATTGAGCATGGAGATGCACATAGTGCCATAGGAGATGTTATGGCAACCGTCGGAATTGCAAAATTAATTTCTAAAAAAGCACCCAACGTTTGGAAGGCCAGCATGTTAACTATGGACAAAACACAGTCTTTAGAACTTATAAAAAAAGAATTGTTTTTTTGCACTAATGAATATTTTTATGGAAAAAGTAGACCATATGTTCAAACATTTGTATGTCAACATCCTCAATATCAGTGGCCTTTATGTTTTGATTTAAAACACGATCCATCTCCATTTTTAAACATGCCTTTAAATGAATTAGAGGCTGCAATGAAAAAACAACCAAAATTTATAAGAACCGTAAGGCATAATAAACATCCTGTAATAATGAACCCATCTTATGGAGATAAATTTGATGAGTATAAAATTATAGGTACCGCTAAATTAGAAGCCAGAGCAAAGCAAGTGAGAGAAAATAAAGAATTTGCAGAAAAAATTCAGTCAATTAAGAGGTCTGAAGCTGAGGAAAAAGAACAAAATAAATCACAAGAAGACTTATATAATGAAGAAAGTATTTATTCTAAATTCACCACAGCTGAGGACAACAAAATCATGCCTGAATTTCATTCAACAGAGTGGGATAAAAAAATACAAGTAATTTCAAAATTTAAAGATGAAAGATTACAATATTTTGGAAAGAAATTGCTTTACATGGAAAAACCTGACGTCCTTAGCAAAGAAGACTACAATTTAATCCATAAAGATACAGCAAAAAAGTTACTCAGCACTAATAACGAAAAGTGGAACACTATTCCAAGAACTTATTCAGAGATTGATACTTTGCGAGCTAAATTTGAGAAACAGGGTGAGCCAGATAAATTAAAAATTTTAGACGAAATTAACGCATACGTTGAAGAATTAGAAAAACATTATTCATCTGTATAGTTGACAATAAAACAAAAATACTTATTTAGAGTGTATGGCATTCAAAGATTCAACAGACGAAAAATTTCAAGAACAAATCAACGGAAGTAAATTAAATTTAATTCAATTTTCTGCAAGTTGGTGTGGACCTTGTCAGCAATTAAAACCAATTATAGAAAAAATATCTAATGATATGGAAGATAAAATTGATTGTTACTACCATGATATTGAAAGTCAACCTAACGAACCAACAAAGTATTCCGTAAGAGGCGTTCCAACAGTTTTATTATTTAAAGGCGGAAAACTTATAGGTACAAAAGTTGGCGCTACGAGTGAAAAAGATATGTTAGAATTTATACAACCACATATCTAATTTTTATTTAAAATATTTCCAACATTATAAAGCGATCCGAAACAAACTATAATTTTTTTTTCCTTAGAAGAAATTTTCTTTATAGCTTCGTTGAAATCATTAGCTTTTTCAACATTTAATTTATTTTTTACCGCTATTCGGTAAAGATCATTAGATTTCATAGATCCATTTTCATTTTCAATTGGAATAGTAATAACTTTCTTAAAAATATTTTTAAATTGTTTTATAAATAAATTAGGCTCCTTGTTTTTCATCATTGACCAGATACCATACACTGGAACTTTTAAAGATTTTAAATAAGCTGAAAGATTTTTTGCGTCGATTTCGGCATGAGCACCATCTAACATAATTTTCTCATTTTTATGCAGCCTGTTTTTAATTTTTCCTTTATTTAAGTATTGAAAACGCCCTTCAAACTTAATTTTGGGAATTGTTTTTTCTATTATTTTTTTCTGTATTTTTAGATCTAAAGCAATTTTTATTGCATGGCATAAGTTATTTAATAATCCCATAGAATAAATATTTTTTGTATTTATTTTAATTTGAAATTTTTTATCTTGATAAAAATAATGCTTATTTTTTTTAATTAATTTCCAAGTATTTGCATAGGTAATTATGCTTTTATTTTGCCTAAGTCTTTTTTGGATTTTATTTAAAACATAAGGTGTTTGTTTACCTATATAAATATGAGTAAAATTGCTTAAAAAACCTACCTTTTGATAAATTACTTCATCTAGAGTTTTTTTATTTTTGGCTAGAAAGTTTAGATGTTGCTTATTTATATTAACAACTACTTGAGCTAAAGGAAAATCAAAAACATTTGTAGAGTCTTTAGTAAAAAGAGCACCAGCCTCAACAAGATGATAATCAACTTTTTGTTGTGCCGCATTCAGAATATAAATCACAGTAAGAACTTCAAAAATAGTTAAAGGTACTTTTATTTTTTCAATTAATTTAATTGATTTTTTGATTTCTGCATGAGTCAGATATCTGTCACCCAACCAAAATCTTTCTTTAATATCTTTAAGTGATGGCGAAATATAAGCTGTAGCAGTTTGATTATTAGCTTCGATAAAACTTTTAACAGAATGAAGAGTTGTAAATTTTCCACTAGAGCCTAAAAAATTAATTACATTATTTAGCTTTCTTTCCGGATGACTTAATTTTTTAAGAACTAACTTAATTCTTGTTAAATCAAAGTTTATAGTTTTGTTAAAAAGCTTATGATTAGCTAGCTGTTTGTAGAGACTTATCGACTGTGACATTCGTGTCTTGTTTAGCTTGAGCCTCTGCTTTTTTCAATAGAACATTTAGTAACGTTCCAATAGTTGAATTTAAGTATTGTCTTTCAACAACCAAGTCAATACCACCATGATCTTTTACATATTCTGCTGTTTGAAATTCATCAGGCAAAGTCTCTCTAACAGTATCTTGAATAACACGTCTTCCTGCAAAACCAATAGTTGCTTTCGGTTCAGCAATTAAAATATCACCCAACATTGCCCATGAAGCGGTTACACCACCTGTTGTTGGGTCTGTAAGAACTACAACGAAAGGAACATTTTTTTTCTTTAATTCATTTACAGCTAAGGCTGTTCTAGACATTTGCATTAATGCAATAGACGACTCCATCATTCGTTGGCCACCTGAACAACTAAAGAATATATAAGGAATATTATTTTCAATGGCATGTTGAGCTCCTGCAATAAAAGCCTCACCTGACGCAGCACCAAACGATCCCCCAATAAATCTAAAATCTTGTGATCCTGCTACAATATCAATATTTTGAATTTTTCCTTTTGCGATTAATACTGCATCATCTTGGCCAGTTAGCTTACGAGCTGCTTTTAAACGATCAGTATATTTCTTTTTGTCTTGAAAATTTAATGGATCATCTTTAGGTAGTGGTGTTTCAATTAATTCGAATTCTTTATTATCAAAAAAGATTTCAAATCTCTCTCTACATGTTAATTTATGATGTGCGCCACACTTGGGGCAAACTTTTTGATTGGACTCTAAATCTTCTTTATAAATTAAATTTTTACAGCCACATGTTGTCCAAAGATTTCCTTCAATTTTCGATGATTTTTTCTCAAATAGAGATTTTATCTTAGGCTTTATAAATTTTGTGATCCAATTCATATTATTTTTCGTTTTAGATTGTACACAACTTTATCTAACTTTGTGACAGGATTTTGTCTCATTTTGAGTGAATTCGTTATTGTTTTACACAACATACTGCCCACAACGAGTCCATTAGCAGATTTTAGAGAAGATATGGTCTTATCAGTAATTCCAAATCCAATTACAAGATTTTTTTTAGGATTGATTTTTTTGATTATATTATAGTTATGAAGAATATTTTTAGGCGAAACCTTAAGCTTACCGCCCGTAGTAGATAACATGGATATATAATAAATCATATCATGTGAGTCTTTAATAATTTTCTTCATTCTAATTTTAGAAGTAGTAGGAGATAAAAGTTGTATAAAATTTATTGATTTGTTTTTACATTTATTAGCAAAGTTTTTATTTTCGGGATAAGGAAGATCAACAATAATTAAACCATCGACTCCTGATGACTTACAACTATTTAAAAAGTTGTTCTCACCATTTTGGTAAACCAAGTTAAAATAGCCCATTAATATTATGGGTTTATTAGGATTAATTTTTTTAAACTTTTTAACAATTTGAAAAACATCTTTTAATTTAATTCCATTTTTAAGAGCTCGGTGCGAACTACCTTGTATTTGACCTCCATCTGCTATTGGTGTGTTATGAGGAAATCCAAGTTCTAAAATATCCGCATGTTTAGAGATTTTATTAAGTATTTTTAGAGAATTATTTTTCGTATTATCGCCTGCAACCGTATAAGTTATTAAAGCAGGTCTTTCTTCTTTCTTACACCTATCAAACGCTAAAGCAATTTTTGATTTCATCTAATATAAGAGCCTAATCTACTTTTAATTATATCTTTGTCTTTAAGACTGTCGCCACAAGAATTTACTATAATAACTTCTGAAGATTTTAATTTTGGAGCAGTTCGTATTGCTTCTGCAAAAGCGTGTGATGGTTCTAGTGAAGGAGAAATATTTTCAAGTTTAGATACTAATTGATAAGCTTTTAATGCATCCTCATCATTTACTGAAGTGTATCTTGCTCTTTTTGAGTCTTTAAGAAAACAATGCAAAGGAGATATCCCTGGATAATCCAATCCAGCTGATATTGACTCTGTTGAACCTATTTGTCCTTCTTTGTCTTGTATTACATATTGAGCAGCACCGTGTAGAATACCGATTTTAGATCCGTTAGTTAAAGGAGCAGCGTGAAGCCTGCTATTTTTTGGACCTCCAGCTTCAACGCCTATAAATTCCGCATGAGTATCCATAAACTCATTCCAGAATCCTGCTGCGGAACTTCCACCTCCAACACAGTTAATTAATTGTAATTTGTCCGGTATTTTCCCAAATTCATCTTTTACTTGTTTAATAAGTTCTCTTGAAATTTGAGCTGTACTCCAAGCACAAATTTTAATAAATATGTTTGGGCCTACTGTTGAACCAACGCACATATGTGTTGTGTCACAATTTGAAACCCAGTATCTCATACATTCACTTACAGCATCAACTAAAGTTTGACTTCCAGTAGTCACAGGAACTATTTCAGCACCATTTTTTTTCATAGCTTCTACGTTAGGTCTTTGTCTTTTAATGTCTTTGGCTCCCATAAAAATTTTACATTTTAGACCAAATTTTTTTGCTGCCATCGAAAGCATTTTTCCCGCATAACCTGCACCCGTATCACCAACTACATATTTTTTCCCTGCTTTTTTAGCTATTAAACAATGAACAGTGGCGTTATAAATTTTGTGAGCCCCACCATTGGCCTCAGATACTACTTTTGCGTAAATTTGTGCTCCTCCTAGGTGAGCAGATAAATTTTCTAATTTAATAAAAGGGGTTGGGGCACCTACATATGTTTGAAAATAATAATCTCTTTCTTTAAGAAATTGTTTATTTCTTCTTAATTTAGCAAATAATTTTGTTAAATCATCTATAGGTTTTTTTAATGTTTCTGGGATGAAATTTCCTCCAAACTTTCCTCCATACATGCAATTTTTGTCATGCTGATCTATAAGAGGAACACCTTTTTTAATTTTTAAGCTCATTAATTTTTTTAATAAATTTTTTTATTTTTTGATGATCTTTGTAACCTAATTGATTTTCTAAACTAGATGATAAATCAAAAAAATTAACCCCTAATTTACAAAAATTTTCTACATTATCTAACGAGATTGAACCTGCTAATGCATATTTCTCACCTTTAGGGAGTTTACCGATTAAATTTGTGGGAAATTCTAAAGACTTTTCCATACTCGGTGTATCAAATAATATTATATTAGCATCACTATATTCTTTATATTTATCAATATCCTGCTCTTCTTTAACTTTAATAGCTTTGATAATTTTAATTCCCATGTTTTTGATCTCCGTTACTCTATCTTTTGTTTCTGATCCATGAAGCTGAATATATTCAAAGTTGCCCAACAAATTATCTTTAATAAAACTATCAGATGGATCCACAGTAACAGCGACAAAGGATGATTTTTTTTTATTAAATTTAGAGAGTTCTTTAATATCTTTAAAATTTATGTTCCTAGGAGATTTTTCATAAAATACAAAGCCTAAAAAATTTACTTTAAGATCAATACACAGCTGAACATCTCTGGTTATATTTAAACCACAAATTTTAATTTTCATTAACTTAGTTCTTTAATTAATTTAGATATATTATTTTTAATATTGCCCTTAATTATGGACCTTCCCATAACAAGGGCCGTGCTTCCATTTTTAAAAGCTTCTTTAGGCCCCATAACTCTTTTTTGATCCCCAGCGTTATCTTTCTGTAGACGAATACCTGGAGTAACTATTTCACCTTTAAATATTTTTTTTACAAACTTTAAATCAGTTCCAGCACAAACAATTCCATGACAACCGCAGGCATTAGCTAGCAATGCTTGTTTTTTTACTATTTCTTTTATAGGTCTTGTGTATCCAATTTTTTTAACGGAGGAATTTGAAATACTAGTCAATATAGTAACTAACAATATTTTAATTCTAGAATTAATTTTTTTTGCCGTTTTAACAACTGTTTTTACAGTTTCCTCTCCAGCGTTTGCGTGTAAAGTTAAATAATTAATATTTTTAAGATCCTTGAGAGATTTTACAGCCGCAGAACATGTAGCTGGTATATCATTTAATTTAAGATCTAAAAAAATTTTTTCTTTTTTTATTTTTGAGATAAATTTACGACCATCTTTAGTATAAAAAAACTCTAATCCAAACTTATAGCCTATATCTAATTTATTTGTTTTGGTTTGATTAATTATCCGCTTAACTTCATTAATTTTATTTGTATCACAAGCTATAAATATTTTTGATTTTTTCATTCGTTAATAATTTTTTTTAATTTTTTTGATGGCTTAAATCTTACTTTAATACGCTCTGGTTTGTAAATTAATTCATTAGTGGCAGGGTTTTTTGCGTTATAATTCTCTTTTAATTTCTTACAGTACCATCTTCCTAGTCCACGAATTTCAACATTATTATTATTAATTAGAGTCTTTGAGACACCATCAGAGAAAACCTCTATTATGGTCTCAAGATCAGATTTATTAAGTTGAGGGTTTTTTTCTTTAAGCTGTTTTATGAGCTTTGTTCTTGACAATTATTTTTCTTTTTTATTTTTTTTACCAATTGCTTTTTCAAAAATTCCTTTTAAAGTTGCACCAGACTTTGTTGCGCCTTCCCCAAATTTTGCAATTAAAGACTTTTCTTCATCGATTTGAGCAGCTTTAACACTAAGTTTTACTCTACGATTTATTAAATCAAGATCAGTAATTTTAGCGTCTAATGCGTTGTCTTTTGAAAAAACTTCTGGCCTAGCATCTGCCATATCTTTTGCTAGATCCATTTTTCTAATTGTTACAATTAATTTTTTTTCTTGGTCAATCGCGACTTTTACTCCTGTTTTTAAAACTTCATGAATTCTAGTTGTAATAATATCGCCGACTTTCTTTCGATTTTCTTTAAACCAGTCAAACGGATCTCTTTCCAAAGCTCTTTTTGAAAATCTTATTTTGTCGTCTTTGACCTCTATAATTTTAACTGATATTACATCATTTTTCTTATACTGTTTTAATTCTTCTACATTTTCTTGGTAAGATATTTCTTTATAATGCAGCATTCCAGATAATTTAGATTCTACAAGTTCAGCAAAAATTGCTTTGTCAGTGACATTACTTATTTTAACTTTAACTTCTTTTCCTATTTGATCTTTAATTTTTTCCCATGGGTTATCCATTATTGACTTATATGAGAGAGAAATTCTCTTTGTATCTTTATCAATATTTACAATTTTGAATTTTATTTTTTGGGAAACACTTAATATTTTACTAGGTTTAATATTTCTATTAGTCCAATCAAGCTCTGAATTATGTATCAAGCCTTCTATCCCATCTTCTATTTTTACAAAACATCCGTAGTCCATAATTTTTGTGACTGTACCCTCATATATTTCACCAATCTTATAATTTTTTTCAATATTTTCATATGGGTCTTCAGTTAAAGCCTTAACAGATGCTGAAACTCTATTTGTAACTTTATCAATTTTCGTTATCTTAACTTTAAGTTTTTGCCCTATCGTAACTAAGTCCGCAGGTTTACTCACTCTACCGTGGCTTAAGTCAGAAACATGTAATAGTGCATCTACGCCTTTAATATCTAAAAAAATTCCCCAGTCAGTAGTAGCTTTAACTATTGCGTCATCAATTATGGAACCTTCTTTAATATTTTTTAAAGCTTCAGTCATTTCAGCTTTTTTACTTTTTTCTAATACTGCTCTTCTTGAAACACATACATTGCCTCGACTTTTATCAATTCTAGTTGCAACAACTTTAACAGGAGTGTTTAATAAGTGATCAATTCTTTTCAAAGGTCTTACATCAATTTGGGAAGAAGGCATAAAACAAGGCAATCCTTCTACAGTAGTAATAAACCCACCTTTGACTTTCCCCGTTATATAACCTGTCATCTCTTCTTGCGTTTCAAAAACTTTTTCTAACTTTTTCCATGCCTTCATTTTTCTTGCTTTATCTCTAGAGATTACTATTTCACCTTTGAAACTTTCTATTCTTTCAAGATAGACATCTAATTGAGAACCAACTTTAATTTCAGATAGTTCATTATCATTTTTAAACTCTTCAATCGGAATCATCCCCTCCATTTTTGCTTTACAATCTACAATAATAAAGTTTTTTGTTATTTCTGTTACCGTTGCTGAAATGATTTCATTTTCTTTGAGTCTTCTATCTTTAAAATCTTGGTCTAAGAGAGATTGAAATTCTTTATGTTGACCACTAACGTTTTTATCAGGTTGTTGTTCTGTTGCCATATTTTTTATTTAAAAATTTTTCAACATGTTTTGACATTTTATCTATCATCGCATGTTTGCCATTTTTTGTGGTGTTTACAACTACAGCATCAGGATGTTTTTGTAAAGGTGAAATACTACGAGTTTTATCAGCAAGGTTTCTTTTATAAAGAGCTCTTTTTACCTCAATAAAACTTATCTTTTTAGATTTTTTTTTAAGTTCCTTAAATCTCCTTTTTGCAGCTATATTTAGATCACAAATAAAGAAAAATTTAACATCTGAGCCAGGCAAGATTTGAGTTGATGCATCTCTCCCTTCTAAAACACAACTTTTATTTTTTTCAATAAAATTTTTTTGATATTTTTTAAGTATATTTCTTATACTTGGCATTTTAGCAATTATCGCACTTTCAGCAGATATTTGCTGAGTGTGTAAATTAATATTGTTTAATTTTTTATAATTAAGACTAAAAAATTTTTTTTTGATAAAATTAATTTTATTTTTAGGTTTATATTTTAAAATTAAAAAACTTGCATATCTATAAAGTAGACCGCTAGAAAGAAAAGCAAGCTTGTATTTTTTTGCAATTAGCTTTGCGCCAGTTGATTTTCCAGTAGCAGCACCTCCATCACAAGTTATTCTTAATAATTTATCGTTTAATCTCAAATTTTGCTCCTAGTGATTTCATAATCTTTAAAAATGATGGGCTAGATGTGAAAACAGTCTCAAAGTTATTAATTGTTGTTTTGGCTCCAGTTAACAAAGCCAAAACCTTTGCACTCATGCATAGTCTATGGTCACCTTTATTAGGTACTATTATTTTTTTACTACTTGCATTTACCACTCCTTGACCGTAAATTTTTAATTCCCCTTTTGAAAATTTAGATTTTACATTAATTTGATTTAAAATTTTTTGCATTTCAGTAATTCTATTACTTTCTTTGTTGACCAAATCATCTATTCCTTTAAAAGTAGAGATACCTTTTATTAAAGCAGCCATTACAAATAGAATTGGATACTCATCTGTCATATTGGTATAGTAAAACTTTGAAGCTTTGATAGGTTTTAAATTACTACTTTTTATTTTAATATCTCCTCTTAGTTCATTGTTATCTTTCATCAAATTTTTAAACCTTATGTTTGCCCCTTGTTTTTTTAAAAGCTTATAAAAACCTATACGAGTTGGATTCAACCCAACATTTTTTATTGTAAGTGAAGAATTATTATTAAGAAGTGTTAAAGCACAAAAAAAGGCTGCTGAAGATGGATCGTTAGGTATATTTATTTTAAGTGGATTTAAATATTTTTTACCAATTATAGTAATATTTTTTACTTTTTGGTTATTAATCTTAATTATCTTAGGGTTACCTAGCAATATATTTTCTGTATGGTCTCTACTTCTTTGAACTTCTTTTACATTTGTATTTCCAAAAGAATTCAGACTCGCGAATATTACCGCGCTTTTTAGTTGAGCCGAAACGCCTGCTTTATATTTTATTCCTACTGGCATTTTTGATGAAACCATTTTTAGAGGAAAATAGAATTTTCCTTTTGGGTAGAAAGATGCACCAAATTTTGACATTAATAAAATTAACTTTTTCATACTTCTTTTTTTTAAAGAATTATCTCCAGAAAGATACAAAGAGATATTAGGATTTGTTGAAAGCAACCCAATTAGTAACCTAGCGAGTGTACCTGAATTACCAAAATTTAATTTAGTATTCTTTTTTGCAGTTAATGATCCAAGACCCTTTCCGTAAATATAATATAAATTTTTCTTTTTATAGATTTTTACGCCTAATTTTTTTAAACAATTTATAGTTGATATTACATCTTCACTTTCTAAAATATTACTTACATACGAGATATTATGAGATATCGAACCGACGATTAAACTTCTGATCGAAATAGATTTGTCAGCATCAACATTTATTACCTTATTAAAAGGTTTTATTTTATTGTTCAAAATTACTTTAAAAGTTTTGTTAAACATCCAAACTTTAGATTATGTCGGTACCAAAATATTGTTGGACCGCTTTAGTTGATTTAAGAAGCTCCCTTGAAGTGCCTTCAGCAATGACAGTGTTCTCACCTAAAACATAGCTTCGATCTGTTATGTCAAATAAATTTCTAACATTATGATCTGTAACTAAAACAGCAGTCCCGCTTGATTGAATTTTTAATATATATTTTTGTATATCTTGAATTACCAAAGGATCAAGTGCTGCCAGAGGTTCATCTAGTAAAACTATTTTTGGTTTATTAATCATAATTCTTGCCATCATTAATCGTTTGACTTCTCCGCCTGATAAAACTGAGGCACTAAGGTTTCTTAGGTGCTGTAAATTAAATTCATCTAAAATTGTTTCCGTAATTTTTTTTTGATTTTGAGTACCTTTGATTGATATTTGAGCTATTCCAATGATGTTGTCATACACACTCATATTAAATACACTTCTTTGTTGTGGCAAATAACCAAGACCTTCTTTTGATCTTAAATGAATAGGTATATTTTCTATTGATTTACTGTTAAGAAAAATTTTACCTCCATCCACACTTTGTTCACCTATACACATCGAAAACAAAGTAGTTTTTCCACATCCGTTAGGGCCTAAAATACCAACACATTCTCCAGGAAAAACTTTAAGAGAAAGTTTTTTTAAGACAGGCCTATTATCAAATGATTTACTTATATCTTTTATTTCAAGTATTGGTTTATCTTTTTTAAATTTTAATATTCTAAAACTTTTTTTCATTTGTATTTAAGTTTATTTTATTATTTTTCTCTGAGTTAATGTCTAATTTGTTA
>JAOIST010000020.1 GCA_028222435.1 Candidatus Pelagibacter sp.
GATGATGAAGAAAAAAATGATGAACAAAATAATGCCGATAAACAAAATAAACCAGATAACCAAGAAAAACAGGCAAAAGAAAAAGAGGATAAACAAGAGGAGATGTCTATAGACTCCGGTATGCCTGATCTTGAAAATGAAGCAAAAGAATCTGATCAAGCAGAGGAGGACGTTGAAATAGAAGACAGTTCTCAACCTGATTTAAGAAAAAAAGGTAAAAGCACGTTAGGTGATATAAATTACAAAACTTACACTGAGGAATTTGATGAAATTATAAAAGCTGAGGAATTAGAGAACGCTGAGGAATTAACAAGGTTAAGAAAAAATTTAGATCAGCAATTGTTACAATTAAAAAATTTTATTTCAAAGCTTGCAAATAAACTACAAAGAAAACTTTTAGCAAAACAAAATAGATCATGGAGTTTCGATCTTGAAGAGGGGTTATTAGATACTTCAAAATTACCAAGAATAATTATAGATCCTTTTAATTCACTATCTTTTAAAAAAGAAAAAGACATTGAGTTTAAAGATACATTGGTAACGATTTTAATAGACAATTCAGGTTCAATGAGAGGGAAACCCATTTCTGTTGCAGCAATATGTGCAGATATACTTTCAAGAACGTTAGAAAGATGTGCGGTTAAAGTTGAGATACTTGGATTTACTACCAAACACTGGAAAGGTGGATCTTCTAGAGAAAAATGGATGAAAAATGATAAACCCACTTTACCAGGAAGATTAAATGATCTTAGGCATATTATTTATAAATCAGCAGACACTCCTTGGAGACAAGCAAAAAATAACATAGGTTTAATGCTTAAAGAAGGTTTACTTAAAGAAAATATTGATGGAGAAGCACTTAAGTGGGCTTACAATAAAATGAGCAGAAGAAAAGAAGATAGAAAAATATTAATGGTAATATCTGACGGAGCACCAGTCGATGACTCGACTCTTTCAACAAATACTAGCGATTATCTAGAGTCTAACCTTAAAAAAACTGTTAAGTGGATTGAAAATAAAACTAATATTGAATTACTAGCAATTGGAATTGGTCATGATGTTACAAGGTACTATACTCAAGCAGTTAAAATCACTGATGTTCAAGATTTAGGGGATGTTATGATTAATCAATTAACTGATCTTTTTGTCGAAAAAAATAAAAAAACTCTTCATTAATTGATTGTAGACCTATTGATTACAAATCAATTGCTCTGCTAAGTATTTTGAGAATAATCTTTAATATTTTTAATTAAGATTCTAAATGGAATTAACATTAACAAAGCTATAATTAATTTTACTGTTAAATCACCTAGAGCTAACGTAAGCCAAGGTACATCTGTTCCATAAAAAGCTGTTGAAAAAAATAAAAAGGTATCAATAATCGATCCAAATACAGATGATGAAAGAGGAGCTACTGACCAGTGTAGTTTTCTTAGTGTGTCAAAAATTTTGATATCTATATTGTGAGCTATGAAAAAAGCAAGACCAGAACCTATAGCTATACGTATTGAAATGATATCTGAAAAGTTTGTGGATATAAATAAAGTTAAAAGAATTCCAATAACAAATCCAATATAGACAACTTTTCTAGCAACAATCTTTCCATATGCACGGTTAGATAAATCAGTAATAAAAAATGTGATGGGGTAAGTGAATGCACCGTAAGTAAGAACTTGTTCTAGATTAAAATAGTTAACTGGAAATTGCACCAAATAGTTTGAAGCAATAACAAGCAAACCCATTGTTATGGATAGTTTATAAAATAATGACATTGATTAATCTTATAATTAAGATTTAGCTGAAATAGATGCTTTAAGTTTTTTAACTTTTTTTGATAGTTTCGCTTTTTTTGCAGATATTAAAAACTTATCCAAACCACCTTTAAAATCTACTGTTCTTACAGCGGCATTAGCTACGTTCAATTTAATATCTTTTTTTAAAATATCACTCCTAAAAATAACTTTCTTTAAATTGGGTAGAAATCTTCTTTTAGTTTTATTTTTAGCGTGGCTTACGTTATTACCTTTTAAAGGTGATATTCCTGTTAATTCGCATCTTTTAGACATAATTTTTTCCTGGTGTTATATAATTCGTGTAGCCAGTGGGGTCAAGCGTTAATTCCAACTGCTTCACTTACATTTTTGAGATTTTCTTTTTTTAAAATTGATATTAAGTCTTTCTTAATCTCTTTAACAATCCCAGGTCCTTTATAAACCATGCCAGTGTATAGTTGTACTGCATCAGCACCTGCTGTTATTTTTTCAAAAGCGCTTTCACCAGAGTCCACTCCCCCGACTCCTATTATCTCAATCTTACCTTTGGTTTCTTTATAGAATTTTTTAATTAAACTTGTTGAAATATCTTTAAGCGGTTGTCCCGATAATCCACCAGTTTCATGCTTTTTAATATCAGAGAGATTATCACGATTGCTGTCAGTTGTATTAGAAATTATTAAGCCTTGTATTTTATGACTACTCACTAAATCGACTATCTTGCTAATTTCATTGTCTTTAATATCAGGTGATATTTTTATAGCTACCGGACATTCGATTTTTTTTTCTTTTATAATTTTATTTATACCAGATAAAAGTTTTTTCATTTCCTCTTGATCATGAAAATTTCTTAGACCTTCTGTGTTCGGAGAAGAGATATTAATTGTTATATATCCAGCATATATTCCAAGTCTTGAAAGACAAATATAATAATCTTCCTCTTTATTTTTTGTTTCTTTATTTGGCCCAATGTTAATGCCTAAAAAGCCATCTGGGTGATTACTCGATATTCTTCTTGAGACTGTTTCTGAACCATGATTATTAAATCCAAGACGATTTATAAGTGCCTCATCTTCCTCTAACCTAAATATTCTTGGTTTAGGATTTCCTAGTTGTTGTTTTGGAGTTACAGTACCTACCTCAATAAAACCAAAGCCAAATTTAAATAGAGAATTAAAAACCTCAGCGCTTTTATCAAAACCTGCCGCTAAACCTATTGGGTTTGAAATCGTTTTTCCTAAAAGACTTGTTTTAAGCATTTCCTCATTTTCAACATTAAAAAAACTTTTTGGAAGGATATTTGCTTTTAATGATTTAATAGCCAAATCATGAGCTACTTCTGGATCTAAGGAAAATATATAAGGTCTTAGAATTGAAAACATTAATTATTACTTATTTTATCTTTCATTAACTCAATTGTCTCTTTCAATCCGAAGAAGCTGACAAAATAACCCATTCTAGGACCATTTTCTTCTCCAAATACAACTTCGTAAATTAATTTAAACCAATCTCTTAGATTTTGTTCGTACCCATTTTCTTTACCAGTGGCATAAACAATGGTTTGAATTTCTTCGGGTTTTAAATTTTCTTTAATTTCAGACAACTTTAAAACAAGATTTTCTAAAGCTTTTTTTTCGCTAGATGAAGGTTTTTTAAATTTTTTATTCGGTTCAACCTTGTCTTTAAAATAATTTATTGCAAACTCGGTTAATCCATCTAAAATTGGATAATCTTTAGGTTTAATCTCTTGATGAAATCTATTTATGAACTTCCATAAAATTTCTTTATTATCTGCATTACTTGATCCAACTAAATTTAATAACATTGAAAAAGGCATCACAATTTTTTCTGCGGGTGGCTTTCCATTATGTATATGCCAAACTGGATTTAAAATTTGATCTTTTTCTTTTTGAGCTGGGTATTTTTCAATACTTGTTAAATACTCGTCGACTGTTTTAGGCACCGCCTCGGCGTAAAGTTTTTTTGCTCTTTTTGGATTAGGATACATATAAAGGGATAAGCTTTCAGGTGATGCATATCTAAGCCACTGATCAATAGAAATTCCGTTCCCTTTCGATTTAGAAATTTTCTCCCCTTTTTCGTCTAAAAAAAGTTCATAAGCAAAACCATTAGGAGGATTTTTCCCAAGGGCTTTGCAAATCTTATTGGATAAAATAGCACTCTCAGTTAAATCTTTACCGTACATTTCAAAATCAACATCAAAAGTAAACCATCTCATCGCCCAGTCTACTTTCCATTGTAATTTACAGTTACCATCTAAAATGTTTGTTTCTATTTTTTCTCCCTTATTATCAAAAATTGCTTTTCCGGTTTTATTATCTATTTCTAATAATGGTATTTCCAATACCCTGCCTGTTTTTGGACAAATAGGTAAAAATGGACAATATGTTTTTCTTCTTTCCTCTCGCAGAGTTGGGAGAATAATGTTCATTACATCTTCATATTTTTCTGCAACTCTTAATAGTGATTTGTTAAAGACGCCTTTTTTATAATTTTCTGTTGAACTTTTAAAAGTAAATTTGAACTTAAATTTATTTAAAAAATCTTTAAGCATCTCATTATTATGCTCACCAAAACTGTTAAATTTTTTAAAAGGATCTGGAATATTTGTTAGTGGTTTACCGAGGTTATCTTTCAAAACTTGATCATTTGGAATATTATCAGGCACTTTTCTTAAACCGTCCATATCATCAGAAAATGTAATAAGTTCATGATTAATTTTTTCTATATGATTTAGTGCATTTATCATCATTGTAGTCCTGGCTACTTCACCAAATGTGCCTATGTGCGGTAAACCACTTGGACCGTAACCTGTTTGAAAAGTTATTTTATTCTTTTTTTTAATAATATCTTTTCTGTCTTTTAGTAGCTTTCTTATTTCGACAAATGGCCAAGATGATGTAGATTGAATTAAGTTATTATCCAGCATAGTAATGGTTTATTAAATTTTATATGCAAAATACAGATATAATTACGTCATATTAAGTTGAATTTTAAAACTATTTAAATAATCTCATTTTTTAATGACCAATAACAAAACAGTTTTTTTCTTAATAGGTGTATTGCTCATCGTGTTGGGGCTCTCAATGCTAGCACCATATTCAATTCAAGTTATATATGAAGAAAATAGTCATAGCTTTATATCATCATCTTTCGTGACAATATTTATCGGAATTTTATGTATATTAGCAAATCTTGAAAAAAACTTAAAATTAAACCTTAGACAAACTTTTTTATTCTCAACACTTGCTTGGGTAATCGTAGCAATTTTTGGAAGCTTGCCTTTTATATTGTCAAATCAAACATTTTCATTCAGTGATGCTTTTTTCGAGAGTATGTCAGGTATAACAACTACAGGTGCAACTATTATCTCCGACTTAGATAATAGTCCTAAAAGTATTCTATTGTGGAGAGCAATAATGCAATGGTTGGGCGGCATAGGTATAGTTGTGATGGCTATTACAATTTTACCATTATTAAAGGTAGGTGGGATGCAACTTTTTAAAATGGAAGGTCCGGATAGTACAGAAAAAATATTACCAAGAACTATTGAAGTTGCGGCTATTATAATTTCAACTTACATAGTTCTTACTTTATTTTGTGGTTTTTTTTATTGGATATTTGGAATGACAGTTTTTGATAGCGTTTGTCACGCAATGACAACAATTGCTACCGGAGGCTTTTCAACTCATAATGACTCTATTGGTTTTTTTAAAAATTCGAATATAGAAATTGTTGCAAGTATATTCATTATATTAGGAAGCATCCCTTTCATCTCATATC
>JAOIST010000021.1 GCA_028222435.1 Candidatus Pelagibacter sp.
GATCAGTCATTATCTTTATTTTTTCTTTTTTATTTATTTTTTTAATTATTGCGATGCTTCTTTCTATAAGTGGTTTAGATTTTGTAACTTCAATTTCTGGAGCAGCTAGTTCAATTTCTAATGTTGGACCTGGATTAGGTGAAATAATTGGACCTGATGGAAATTATAAAAGTTTGCCTGATTTATCAAAATGGATTTTAGCAACTGGCATGTTGCTTGGGAGGTTGGAATTATTTGCTGTCCTAGTGCTTTTCTTTCCATCTTTTTGGAGAAATTAAATTATGGAAATATATAAAAAACAAACTTTAGCAGAAACTTTCTCAGTTTATTTTGATCGTAGAATGATTAAAATATTATTGCTTGGTGCAATAAGTGGTTTTCCATGGGTTATAATTGGAAGTAGTCTTAGTCTCTGGTTAAAAGAGGATGGTTTAAGCAGAAGCACTGTAGGTTGGGCTGGATTAATTTTTGCAGTTTATGCTTTTAATTATTTGTGGGCTCCAATTATAGATCGTGTTCGAATTCCTTGGCTTACAAATAAAATTGGGCATAGAAGAGGATGGATTGTTTTAATGCAAATTATCATTCTTATAAGTTTAATTTTGTGGAGCATGATTAATCCAACTGCAAATTTAGCATTAGTAATAAGTGTTGGACTGATAATTGCTATCGCCTCAGCCACACAGGATATAACTGTCGATGCACTGAGAATCGAGCAAATCGGAGAGAAAGAGGGAAAATCTATGCAAGCTGGTGCTGCAATGGCAGTGGTGGGTTGGTGGACTGGTTATAAATTAGGAGGTGTAATAGCTCTTACTTCTGCAGAATTCTTCCAAAATTTTGGGTTTGAAAATTATTGGCAAATAACTTTTCTAGTTCTTGGAACTGTAATTATAGCCTGTAATATTGGTTTAATGTTTGTAAACGAAAATTTGCAGGTAGATAGAAGCGAGTCTCAAGAAAAAACTGACAAAATAATTGAAGGTAAATTAGGCACTTCAAACCTATTAACAAAAACTGTTGCATGGATTACTGGAACAGTTGCCGGTCCTATTATTAGCTTTTTTAAGAAAAATGGATTTAAAATTGCTTTAGCAATATTAGCTTTTATTTTTCTTTTTAAAATTGGAGAAGCTTTTCTTGGCAGAATGTCAGTGATTTTTTATAAAGAAATAGGTTTTACTAAGACAGATATTGCATTGTATTCTAAAGGTCTTGGGTGGTTAACCACAGTGATTTTTACTCTACTAGGCGGTTTATTTGCTATTAGATCTGGAGTTATAAAAGCAATGTTCGTCTCTGGTATACTGATGGCTTCAACTAATTTACTTTTTTCATTATTAGCGTGGTCAGGGAAATCAGAATTATTATTTGCTATTGCAGTTATATTTGATGATATGGCAGCAGCCTTTGCAACAGTAGCTTTTGTTGCTTTCATTTCGATGCTAGTGGATAGAACTTACACTGCAACTCAATATGCTTTATTAGCATCCATTGGAACAGCGGGTCGAACCACTTTAGCGGCATCATCTGGTGCTTTAGTAGATTGGTTAAATGGAGACTGGGGTATATTTTTTATCATCACTGCTATAATGGTAATTCCATCTCTTATATTTCTTTATACGATAAGACATAAATTAAAATTAAATGAGTGAATATTTTACAAATAATTTCTCAGTAATAAACCTGCATAAGAGACCTTCGGTGAAATCTGAGATAGTTACTCAGATGATATATGGTGATAGCTTTTCTATATCTAAAAAATCAAAAAAATGGCTTAAAATCAAAATTAAAGAAGATAATTATAAAGGCTACATAAAAAATAAGAAATATTCAAAATATTTAAAGCCTACTCACAAAGTTAATACTTTGAAGGCAAAAATATTTAAGTTACCTAATAAAATTAAAAAAAAAGAAATTTCTTTTGGCTCTAAAATTAAAGTTATAGATATCAATTCTAGATTTTTAAAATGCGCTAGTGGATGGATAAAAAAAAATGATGTCAAACCTATTTCATATAAGGAGAAAGATCCTTTTAAAAAAATAACCTTTTTTAAAAATATTAGATATAAATGGGGTGGTAAATCCTTCAAAGGAATTGATTGCTCTGCACTTGTACAAGTATTTTTAAATTTTAATAATAAATTTTGTCCGCGAGACGCTAAGGATCAGGTTAAGTACTTTAAAAAAAATATAAAATTAAAAAAAATAAAAAAGAATGATATCATTTATTGGAGAGGTCACGTTGCTATTGCTTTATCGAGTAAAAAATTAATTCACGCCTATGGTCCGATGAAAAAAACTGTGATTATGGGCATCGATCAAACTATTGCGTTAATAGAACGAACTGCTAAATTGAAGGTGATTGGAATAAAGAGACTATAAATAGCAAAGGCAGCTTCAGTCTCCCTCCACTGCCCTTAATTCTAATTTATCTGATTCGTTTAATAAATTTAAGACTCTTTTAGGTTGTATGTGGATATTAAAACTATAATTATTTTAATATTTTTCTGTACGCAAAAATAACAGCAAAAACAATAATAAGAGCTGCTATTCCCTGCTCACCTAAAGAATTAAGTAAATTAATTAAATTTTTAGTTACTTGAGACCCAAAAAAAGCAACATTTGGCCCAAAAACAATTTCTGCTATTACAGAAACTGCTAATAGCAATATTCCTAGTTCCAAAAATTTATTTAAATATTTTGTTAACGTTGAAACCCAATTAAGCATAATTTTTTTCCTTTTTTTAAACCGCCCTAATTATAAGCTCAGGGCGGCTTTATAAAAAGCTAATTCGAGGGAAGTAGCTTTAATTGTTTATTACTTAAACAAGTTTAGAATGATAATAGCTGCTATTAATCCAACTATGCCTGCATCACCTAAAGATTGTACTAAACTAATAATGTTTCCTGCTATTTCGCCAACAAATGGAACATTTCCACCTAATAGACTTACAGCAATACCTAACGCAAGTAATGAAACTACTACTTTTGTTAAGCTGTCGAACATTGAAGTTAATCCTGAGATTGCTTTCATGTTTCCCCCTTATTTATTAATAAAAATCGAAACGAATCATATTCGTTTCGAATTATGTACTTTTATCAGTTGTGGAGTCACCTAACAGCAAAAAAGGCATATATAGTCTCAAAATAGCTTAATTTATCAATATTTAGTGATTTTATGTGTGCATTATGAGTCTTTTTTGTTGGCGGAGAGAAAGGGATTCGAACCCTTGAAACGGTTTCCCGTTTACACGCTTTCCAAGCGTGCGCCTTCAACCGCTCGGCCACCTCTCCTAATTAAAATCATCTATATATTTAATAAATTTATCAATAAATTCTTTATTTGTAGGAAGCTTATTCTTTTTCATATCTTTCTGAATTTTTTTATAATTTTTTTTGATATTATTGAGAGTGCTTAAAAAACTTAAAAAATTTCTTTTTGATACAAAAACTCCTTTCTTGTCTCCTATTACGTGCTTAATTTCATCGAAAATAACAACCGGTCTTCTTCTAGCCAGAGCCTCCAGTAAAACCATTGGATGACCTTCTGTAAATGAAGGTAAAATAAAAATATTATGCTCATCATAATATTTTATTAATTTAGATTTATTATTTTGAGTGGGTAAAACTTTAATATTACTTTGATTTATTTTATAAGAGTTATTTTTTTCGGCTCCAATAATAGTCAAAAAAATATCTCTTTTATTTCTAATCAACTCAGATAATGCAAAAATCCCTTTTTCGACTCTTAATCTACCTACATATAATAATTTAAAATTTTTAACTTCTGTGTTTTTGGGTTGTCTTAACCAAACTGAATCTAGTTGGGAAGGATTAATAATCTTCCCCTTTTTACCTTTCAGAATGTATTCTCTACAACTAATTAAATTTGAAACAACTGCAGTAGCAGTAAACATTAAATGGTAGATCAAGACTCCAATTTTACCAAGTATTGCCTTATATTCTCCATAGCCATCGCTTCTTAAATAGACAATTGGTTTTTGGCCAAGAATTTTAATAAATAATGAAATTAAAAATGTATATGGGGATATTGAAATAATTAAAAATTTTGAATCCTTATTTTTAGTGGCATCCTTTACTTCTGATAGATATGAAAAAATGTTATTAAATACTTTAATTTTTTTCTTATTTTTAATTTTAATTTCATGTGATCTTTTTTTAGGTGATTTTCTACCTAACAAATTAACTTCAAACTTCCTATTTAAGCCTTCCGGTGTTGATTTTAAATCAATATTATCACAGTAAAATTTGTTATCATTAGTGTAGATGCTCTCATTGGAAAAGATAAATAATTTTTTTTTCATTAGTTATCTTTATTTATTTTTAAAACCCCAATAAAAGCCTCTTGTGGTATCTCGACTTTACCAAACTGCTTCGATCTAGCTTTACCTTTTTTTTGTTTTTCTAAAAGTTTTCTTTTTCGGTCGGTAGCGCCACCACCATGTATTTTAGTCAAAACATCTTTTTTAAAACCCTTTATAGACTCTCTCGCAACTATTTTTCCACCAATAGCTGCTTGAACAGGAATCATAAAATTATGCCTTGGGATCAAATCTTTTAATTTTTCACAAACTTGTCGTCCAGTTGTCTGTGCAAAGTCTTTATGAATAATCATTGCTAATGCATCAACAGGCTCAGCATTAACTAAAATTCCAAGTTTCACTAAATCTCCTTCTCTGTAACTAGAAATTTCATAATCAAAACTTGCATAACCGCTTGAAATAGATTTTAATTTATCATTAAAATCAAAAACAACCTCGTTTAGTGGTAGATCGTATGACAAAACCGCTCTTTTGCCTGAATAACTTAAATTGGTTTGAATTCCTCTTTTTTCCTGACAAATTTTAATAATAGAGCCTAAGTACTCATCTGGTGTAATAATAGTAGACTTAATCCATGGTTCTTCTATTTTTTCTATCTGGGATGGATCTGGCATATTTGATGGATTCTGTAAATCTATAACGCCTCCTATAGTTTTGTGTACCTTATAAATTACACCAGGAGTTGTGGTAATTAAATTAACATCAAATTCTCTTTCTAATCTTTCTGAAATAATTTCAAGGTGAAGCAGCCCCAGGAAACCACATCTAAAACCTAATCCTAATGCGCTTGACGACTCCGGCTCATAGGAAAAGCTCGCATCATTAAGTTTTAACTTTGCTAACCCATCCTTTAACTTTTGATATTCAGAACTATCAACTGGAAAAAGACCACAGAATACTACTGGCTTACTTGGTTTGAAGCCTGGTAAAGGCTCGTTAATAGGGTCGTTTGCATCGCAAATGGTATCTCCAACTTTTGTTTCTGAGAGAGATTTAATACCTGTAATAATAAATCCAATCTCACCTGAATTTAGCTC
>JAOIST010000022.1 GCA_028222435.1 Candidatus Pelagibacter sp.
TTCGTGCCCAGTCTTATGATTAAACTTTTGCCTTTTATTCTATTTATTTCGAGTATTTGGTTTATGGTTAAAATTAGAAATAATAAGGAATTATTAACACTTAAAATTTACGGTTATTCAAATATAAAAATATTTTTTATTTTAGCTTTTACTTCATTTTTATTTGGATGGTTAATTTTGTTTTTTATAAATCCCGTAACTTCATCTTTGGTTAAGTATTATGAAAAAACAAAATCAAGCTATGCTAAGGATATAGATCATCTTGTGACTGTAAATAAAAATGGATTATGGATTAAAGAAACCCTAGATGATAGAGAAAGATTTGTTACCTCTAATAATCCTAAGATGTTTATAATTGAAAATGTTGAAATCTTTGAATTAGATGAAAATTTTAATTTAAAAAGAAAAATTTTATCTAAATCTGCTAACATTAAGACTTATAACTGGATTTTAAAAGACGTCGAGATTTATAAATCAGAAGAAGGTCTTGTTAAAAAAGAAATGCTAGAAATTTATGAAATAAAATCAAATTATAATTATGATAGCATAGTTTCATTATTTAATAATTCTGACACATTTTCATTTCTAGAGATTTTGACTAATTTAAATAACTTGATTACTAGAGGATACAATAAACAATTTTTAAACCAAACTTTACATTCCATGATGACTTTACCTTTTTACTTATTTTTAATGACAGCTTTAGCATCTATCTTAGCAATGCACACAATGAAACGGTCTGAAAATTATAAATTTATCATAATTGGTTTAATTCTAACTGTTTTGATCTATTATTTTAAGGATTTATCTTTTGCGCTTGGAAAAACAGACAGAATACCTTTAACTTTATCAATATGGACACCAGTAATTGCTTTAAGTTTATTTGCTTTTATCGGAGTAATTCAAATAAATGAAAAATAATTTTTTTATAATTTTTTTTTCAATATTTTTTTTTAGCGAGATATTTGCTGAAAATATGACAATAGAAGCTAAAAATATTTCTTTTGATAAAAATACAAATACAACTATTTTTGAAAAAAATGTTATCGTAAAAACAACAAATAAAATAATTAAAAGTGAATTTGCTAAA
Source organism: Candidatus Pelagibacter sp. (assembly GCA_028222435.1). The sequence continues at coordinate 1,091 of JAOIST010000022.1, forward strand.
TATTATAAAAATGATGGATTTTTAATTGTTAAAGAAAATATATCTATTTTAGATAATCACAAAAATACAATTGAAGCTGAGTATGCTGAATATTTTGAAGAAAAAAAAATTTTAAAAACTAAGGGTAAAACTAAAATTACTACTAATGAAAAGTATGTTTTAGATGGTAAAGATATAACATTAGACAATCAAAAAAAAATTATATTTTCTAAAGAGGATTCATTTTTAATAGACGAAGATCAAAATAAAATTTTCTTAAACAATTTTGAGTATTTTTTTGAAAAAAGATTGTTTAAATCAATTGGTTTTATAAAGATAGAAGACAAGAATGAAAATTTATATGAATTTTCTCAAATCTATATTGATACCAAAAAAAATGAAATTTTAGGAACTGATGCCAAAACTTTTTTAAATCAAAAAGAATTTAAAGTAGACTCAAGAAATAAACCTAGAATATTTTCAAATACAATGAATTTAAAAGATGGCAAGAGTAGTTTTACAAAAAATATTTTTACATTATGTGGCTATAGAGAAGGGGATAAATGTCCACCTTGGACTATTCAGTCAAAAAAAATGCTACATGATAATGTAAAAAAAACAATTTTTTATGAACATGCTTTAATAAAAGTCTATAGTATTCCAATTTTTTATATTCCAAGATTATCACATCCAGACCCTACTGTTGAAAGAAGATCTGGCTTTTTGCCACCAACTTTATATAACTCAAATAATTTAGGTAGCGGAATTTCTGTTCCATATTTTTTTGATCTTGGCAAAGATAAAAACTTGACATTTACAAATAGAATTTATGCTTCTGAAAATCCATTATTTATAGGTGAATATCATCAAGCATTAAAAGACTCAGATTTATTGGCTGATTTTGGATTTACAGAAGGATACAAAAATACAAGCTCCTCAAAAAAAGGTGGTGAAAAATCTCACTTCTTTGCAAAATTTGTAAAAAATTTTAAGAACAATAATGATAGCGAAAGAACTTTAAATATTAATTTACAAGATGTCTCTCAAGATAAATATCTAAAATTATATAAAATTGACTCTAACCTTGTTGATTATAATTCTGAAACACTTGAAAATTCATTTGATTTTTTGCATCAAGAAGAAAATTTATCTTTAAGTTTAAAAGCAAGTGTTTTTGAAACTTTAAGCGACAATTATGAAGATAAGTATGAATTTATTTTACCTGAAGTTACGCTAGATAAAAATTTTTTAATTGAAAATTTTGGAAACCTCTCTTTACAAACTAATTATAAAGTCCATAATTATGATACAAACAAATTAACTAATTTCTTAGTGAATGATTTTAATTGGGAATCTAATGGAATTTTCTCAAAGTCTGGCATTAACTCAAAAATTTTAGGTAATGTAAAAAATATCAATTATGACAGTAAAAATATAGATATTTACAAAGAAAATCCAACAAGTGAACTTTTTGGATCACTCGGTTTTCTCTCAGAAATCAATTTCACAAAATTTAATAACAATTCAATACATTATCTAAAACCTAAATTTTTTACACGTTTTGCGCCTGGTAGTATGAGAAAAGAAACGGAAGATAGTAGACTTAATGTTGATAATGCTTTTGCTTTAAATAGAGTATCAAACATAAATAATTATGAAACAGGATTAAGCGGAACTTTAGGGTTAGATTACGAGATTAAGAATAAAAATGGTAGAAATTTTGATTTTTCTTTAGCCCAGATAATAAATGAAAAAGCCAATAATCACATGCCAGATAAAAGTAGTTTAAATGAAAAAGTTTCTGATTTAGTTGGATCAACAAATTATAGCTTAAATGATAATTTTAAATTTAGTTATGATTTTGGTGTTGATCAAAATTATCAAGATTTGAATTTCAGTGAATTAGGATTAAATTATAATTTAGGACTTCTAAATATTAATTTTGACTATTTAAGAGAAAAAAAACACATGGGAAATCAAGATTATTTTAAAACAGAATTAAATATCAAAAATAGAAACAAAGGTGAGTTTACATTTGAGACAAAAAGAAATTTAATTACAGAATCCTCTGAATTTTATAACTTGAGCTATGAATATATAAATGATTGTTTAAGAGCTGGACTAGTTTATCGAAGAGAATTTTACAATGACTCTGAAATAGAACCTGAAGATTCGCTTATGTTTAAAATTACTCTGGTTCCTTTTGGCAATATAAATACTCCAAAATTAGGAAAATGAAAAATAAAATTTCTATAATATTTTTTTTCTTAATTTTTTTTTTAAATGGAATTCTAAATGCAAAAATTGAAAATAAAATTATAGTAAAAGTTGGCAACGAAGTAATAACTAGTTTTGAAATAAAAAATAAAATATTAAGGACATTGATACTTAATAATTCAAATATTAATCAGGAAAATATTGATAAACTAAAAGAACAAGTTTTAGATAATTTAATAAACATAAAATTAAAAGAAAATGAATTAAAGAAAACCAATGTTGAAATTGATACAAATAGAATTAACGAATACTTGAGTAAAATATCTTCAAATGATATTGCGAAACTTAAAAATTTATTTATACAAAACAATGTAAGTTTTGAACTATTTATAGATGAGTTAAAAACTGAATTTAGATGGCAAAAATTTATATATCAAAAATATTCTAAAAAGATAGAGGTTAATGAAAATTCTTTAAATGATGAAATTGAAACACTGCTAAAAGATCAATTAGAAGTTAAGGAAGTAAATTTATCTGAAATACAATTATTAAATAACCAAAACATAAATAATAAAAAATTTATACAAAATATCTTTGATGAAATTAAACAAAATGGTTTTGAAAATACTGCTTTGAAATTTAGTGTTTCAAGTTCTTCTTCTGAAAAAGGTAGTCTAGGGTGGATTAATATAAAAACTTTATCCAAAAGTATTTATGATTTAGTTAGTAATATGAGCCCTGGAGATATAAGTGAGCCAATCATACAATCCAATAATATTTTATTAATAAAACTAAATAGAGAAAGGAAAGTCTCTAGGACTGATTTAGACAAAGATGAAATGAAAAAAAGATTGATAAAACAAAAAGAAAATGAACTTTTTAATCTTTATTCTATAAGTCATCTTTCAATTATAAAAAATAAATATTTTGTAGAATATAAATGAATAGAAAAATAGTTTTAGTAGGAGGCGATCCAAATAGTATTAATTCAGAGATTATTTATAAGTGTTGGAAAAAACTTCCAAACAAAATAAAAAAAAGAATTATTTTAATATCGAACTACAAATTATTGAAAGATCAGTTTAAAAAACTAAATTATAATATTAAGCTTTCTAATGAACAAAATTTATTTAAATTAAACAAGTCTAATGAATTGAAAATTTTAAACATTAAACTAGATTATAAAGATCCTTTCAAAGTGCCTTTAAAATCTGCGAAACCTTTTGTTTTAAAATCATTGGATTTAGCTCATAAATTAGCACTAAATAAACAAATTGCGGGCATCATTAATTGTCCAATTAACAAAAATTTGCTAGGAAATAAAAAAATTGGTGTGACCGAATATTTAGCAAATAAATGTTTAGTTAAAAAAAATTCAGAAGTTATGATCATTAGGAATAAAGAATTAATGATCTCGCCCATTACTACTCATTTGGATATTAGGTCTATTTGTAATAAAATTAATAAAAAACTAATAATTACTAAGATTAATGTTATCAATAGTTGGTTTAAAAAAACTTTTAAAAGACAACCAGTAATTGCTGTTCTAGGACTAAATCCACACAATGCAGAATTAAGAAAGAATTCTGAAGAAAAAAAAATAATTATACCTGCGATTAAGAATTTAAAAAAATCTGGATTCAAGCTAGATGGACCTCTATCCTCAGATACTATTTTTATAAATAATTATAAAAATTATGATTTAATAATTGGAATGTACCATGATCAAATTTTAGGCCCTTTCAAAGCATTATATAAATTCGATGCAATAAACTTAACACTGGGATTAAAGTATATAAGAGTGTCACCGGATCATGGAGTTGCTGTCGATAAAATCAAGAAAAAAACATCCAGCGCAGTAAGTTTAATAAAGTGTTTTGATTATATTGATAAGTTCAGTATATGAAATATCTAAAAAAATCTCTTGGACAAAATTTTTTAATTGATAAAAATATAGTTAAAAAGATATTGGGTCTATCAAATCTTAATAATAAAAATATAATTGAAATTGGACCAGGTAAAGGATCTCTTTCAGATGAAATACTAAAAAAAAA
>JAOIST010000023.1 GCA_028222435.1 Candidatus Pelagibacter sp.
AAGCATAAGATCTTTAATTTTAAGTCTTTTTCTATCGTTTAAAAAATATTTATCATCGCCAATAATTGGGTTACCTATATTTAAAAGTTGTTTTCTTAACTGATGTTTTCTACCTGTAATAGGATTTAACTCAATATAAGAATATCCTTCATTTGATTTAATAATCTTAAGATTTGAAATTGCTTTTTGAGAAACTCTTTTATTGTTTTCAAAATAAACTAAATCATCCCTCATTGTTTTTATAGTTTTATCAACTTTTCCATAAACAATAGCTAAATATGTTTTGTGAATTTTTCTTATTCTAAAAAGAGATGTAAATAATTGAGCATATTTTCTATTTTTTGCTACTATTAAAATACCTGATGTATCTTTATCTATTCTATGAACAATATAAGGAGTTATATTTTCAAAATATCTAGTGTTTTTAAGAATATCTATTAAATTTTTAAAAGATTTCGTACCAGATTGAACTGGTAAACCTTTTGGTTTATTTACCACTATAAAATTTTCATTATCTTCTATTACATAATCATCGTATTTACTTATTTCATTTTTTTTTGGTTTATATTTAACTTTGATTTCTTTGTTTGTAGGTTTAAATTTTGAAATATCATAAATTTCTATTAAATCTCCATTTTGTAATCTGTATGAAGATTTAGTTTTCTTTTTATTAACTTTAATCTTATTTAGTCTGATGATTTTTTCTACTAAAGAGTGAGGTAAACTAATAACTTTTTGTACAAACCATTTATCAAGTCTTGCGTCATGATAATTATCATCCACAATAAAAAATTTGGGCATTAAAACTTAAATTATTTTTTAGCCAATTTTGGTTCTGACTCAGTTTCTTTTAGTTTATCTTTAGTCTCAATCTTCTTTGGCTTGTCAATTTTTTTTGCTTCAGGGTTTCGATCAACTAATTCAATAACTGCCATTGGTGCATCATCTCCTGTTCTAAATCCTGCTTTTAAAACTCTAGAATAACCGCCTTTTCTAGTGTTATATCTTTTAGATAATTCATCAAAGACTTTTGTTACAGATTTCTTATCTTGCAACTTGGAAAATAATCTTTTTTTATTACTTAAAATATTTTTTTTACCTATAGTTATAACTTTATCAATTTGTGGTTTTAGTTCTTTAGCTTTTGGTAAAGTAGTTATTATTTGTTCATATTTAATTAAGGAATTAAGCATATTTTTGAATAAGGCTTTACGATGCTCACTTGTCTTATTTAATTTTCTGTATCCAATACCGTGTCTCATTAGTAGTTATTTTCTTCTAATTTTTTAGAAAGTTCAGCTATATTATCTGGAGGCCAGTTTGGTATTTCCATGCCAAGATATAATGACATTGTATTAAGCACCTCTTTAATTTCATTTAATGATTTTCTACCAAAGTTAGGAGTTCTAAGCATTTCTGGCTCAGTTTTTTGAACTAAATCTCCAATATAAATAATGTTATCATTTTTTAAGCAATTCATTGATCTAACTGATAGTTCAAGCTCTTCAACTCTTTTTAATAAATTTCTATTGAATTCAGGCTCTGTAGATTTTACCTCTTTAGTTATTTCTTTTGGATCTTCAAAATTTATAAACATTGCTAGTTGATCTTGAAAAATTCTAGCTGAGTATGCTATTGCATCTTCTGCATCAACAGTTCCATTTGTTTCCACGCTCATAATTAATTTGTCATAATCCAAAGCGCTTCCGGCTCTTGTATTTTCAACAGAAAAAGAAACTTTCTTAACTGGACTAAATAAAGAATCGATAGAGATTAATCCAAGAGGACTATCTTCAGATTTATTTTTTGGTGCCGAAACGTATCCTTTTCCAGTACTTACCAATAATTCCATGTGAAAATGTATTTTTTCATCTAGGTTACAAATAATTTGCTCTGGATTTAAAATTTCAATTTCAGGAACTAAGCTAATATCTTTAGCTTTTACTTCTTTAGGACCTTTTATATCTAAAATAATTTTTTTTGGACTAGAAGTAGACGACTTAATGGCCAAATTTTTAATGTTTAAAACTATATCTGTAACATCTTCACTCACGCCTTTTATCGATGAAAATTCATGAAGAACACCATCAATTTGAATAGCCGTAACTGCTGCTCCTTGAATAGATGATAATAATATTCTTCTTAAAGAATTCCCTATAGTTTGACCAAAGCCTTTTTCTAAAGGTTCGGCAATAACTTTAGCTATAGTCCTATCTTCGTTGCTAGTAATTTCTAATTTATTGGGTTTAATAAGTGCTTTCCAGTTTTTATCTATTACAGTTGTCGTAGTTTGCATTATACTCTCCTTCTTTTTGGGGGTCTTGCCCCATTATGTGGCATAGGTGTGGTATCTTTAATTGATAAAATTTTAAATCCTCTTGATTGTAATGATCTTAATGCTGTTTCTCTTCCAGATCCTGGGCCTTTTACTTGAACAGTTAAAGTTCTTAAACCCTGTTCAAAAGCTTTAGCCCCAGCGTCATCAGCTGCTATCTGTGCTGCATAAGGTGTAGATTTTCTAGAGCCTTTAAAACCTTTTGCACCAGCCGAGGACCATGAAATTATATTTCCACTTTCATCTGCAATTGAGATTATTGTATTATTAAAAGTTGAATAGACATAAGCTATACCAGAGGTAATATTTTTTTTTATTTTTTTCTTTGCTTTAAAGGAACTAGTTTTTTTTGTCTCCACTTTTTTTTCCTCTTTAACTACTGCATTATTATTTTTTTTATTCATTTTAAATTATTTTTTTAGAGGGGTTAATTTTTTACCAGCTATTGCTATTGCTTTTCCTTTTCTGGTTCTAGCATTGCATTGAGTCCTTTGACCTCTCACAGGTAATTTCTTTTTATGTCTAGATCCCCTATAACAAGCTAGATCAACAAGCCTTTTAATATTTACAGAAATTTCTCTTCTTAAATCGCCCTCGACTTTATGGTTGGCATCAATAAATTCTCTAATTTTTAAAACTTGCTCTTCAGATAATTCATTTACTCTTTTAGATGATGGTATATTTAATTGTTCACAGATTTTTTTTGATGAATGTAATCCTATTCCGTGAATATATGTTAGAGCTATACTAACTACCTTATTTTGTGGAATATTTATCCCTGCGATACGAGCCATAAATTTATGAATTTTTTAATTCTTGCGTATTTATATTGTCTAATCATTTAAAGTCAACCCTAGATACTCTCCAATAAATAGCTAATTTCATCGTTAATTTCAGGTATTGTACCCTCACCATTAATTACCTTAAGTAAATTAAATTTTTTATAAAAATTAATTAATGGTTCAATATTTTTTTCATAAGTTTGATATCTTTTGACCGCAATATCTAAAGTATCATCAGATCTTTTTTGTAAATATCTTGAAGCACAACAATCTGAATTTATAGGTGCAGGGTTAAAAAATTCATTGTAGATTTTACCGCATAGAGAACATACTGATCTTCCTGAAATTCTTTTTTTAATTAGCTCTAAAGATACAGAGAGTTTTAAAACTAGAGATATTTTTTGATCATATTGTTTTAAAATATGATTTAAATTTTCTGCTTGAAGTATATTTCTGGGAAAGCCGTCAAAAATAAATCTGTTTTTATATTTAATATTTGAAACAAATTTTTTAATTAAATTTCCTACTATTTCATCGGACACCAGTTGGCCCGAATTCATAATGCTTGAAATATTGATTCCTAATTCAGATTTATTCTTAATCTCACTTCTTAAAAGTTCTCCTGTAGAAATTTGAAATAATTTAAATTTTTTTACAATAAAATCTGACTGTGTACCCTTACCAGCTCCAGGAGGGCCAAATATAACAATATTCATTTACTTATTATTTTCCAAATTTTGTTTTTTTAATTAATGACTCGTATTGCGAACTCATCAATCTAGTTTGGACTTGAGTTACAGTATCCATAGCTACCACAACTACAATTAATATAGACGTTCCACCTAAATAAAATGGTATAGGATATTTTGCGATTAAAAATTCTGGCATTAAACAAACAAACGTTAAATATAAAGCTCCGACAGTAGTCAATCTCATTAAGATTGTATCAATATACTCTGCTGTTCTTTCTCCAGGTCTTATACCGGGCACATAGCCACCGTATTTTCTTAAATTCTCCGCAGTTTCTTTGGGGTTAAAAACTATTGAGGTATAAAAGAATGAAAAAAAAATTATTCCTGAAGCGTAAAGCAACATGTAAAGAGGTTGACCTTGAGTAAACAATGACGATATTTTTAAAAAAGCATCAGACTCTGCAAAACCGAAATTTGAAATTGTGATAGGCAAAAGTAATAATGCAGAAGCAAAAATCGCCGGTATTACTCCAGCAGTATTTATTTTTAAAGGAAGGTGAGATGACTCTCCACCATACATTTTATTTCCTACTTGTCTCTTAGGATAATTAATTAATATTTTTCTCATAGCTCTTTCAAAAAATACAATGAAAAGGACTGTTAAAATTACTAGAATAAAAATACCTACAATCATAACGGCTGATAAAGCCCCAGTTCTACCAAGTTCAAAAGTTGAAGCTAAAGCTCTTGGTATCTCTGCCACTATGCCTGAAAAAATAATTAATGATATACCGTTTCCAACTCCTCTTAATGTTATTTGTTCTCCGAGCCACATTAAAAAAGTAGTACCTGCTACAAGAGAGATAGTTGTAATAATTCTAAAAGACATTCCTGGTTCAATAACTAAATTTCCTGCATTTTCTAATCCTACTGAAACACCGTAACCTTGCAGACATGCAATTAAAACAGTTCCATATCTTGTTATTTGTGTAATTTTTTTTCTACCAATTTCTCCTTGTTCTTTTAGATTTTTGAAATAGTCAGAAACACCTGTTAATAATTGAACAATAATTGAAGATGAAATATATGGCATTATTCCTAAAGCAAAAATTGCCATTCTTGTTACAGCTCCACCTGAAAACATATTAAACATTCCAAGTAATCCTTTTTGACTTGAAGCCATGATTTCTTTTAAAGCCAGAGGATCTATGCCTGCTAAAGGAATATATGTACCTAAACGGTATATAGTTAATATTAAAATTGTAAATATTATTCTATTTTTTAAGTCTTTAGCTTGACTAAAAGCACCAGTGGTATTGAGTGTTTCACTTGACATAATCTGTTATTTCTTA
>JAOIST010000024.1 GCA_028222435.1 Candidatus Pelagibacter sp.
TCCAGCCGCCGCTTCATTTGATCAATTTGAAAATTTTGAAAAGAGAGGTGAACAATTTAAAATTTTATGTAAAAAACATGTTAGAAAACTCATTTAAATATCAATTCACAAATTATTGGAGGTGTATAGACAAAAAAATTTTATTTTGTTTTTTTATTTTATTTTTTTTAGGCTTATTTTTTTCTTTTTCCTCTACGTCATCTCTCGCTGGAGAGAGACTCAATCAAGATTACTATTTTTTTTTTACCAAACATCTTATTTTCTCTATTATGTCTATATCAATCATGATTTTAATTTCTGCTATTAAAACAGAGATATTTATTAGATCAATTATACCCCTTTTTATTATAACTTTTTTATTTTTAGCTTTAGTCCCAATTATTGGAATTGAGGTAAAAGGAGCTAAACGTTGGATAGACTTTTATTTTTTCAGACTACAGCCAATTGAGATATTAAAGCCCTTTTTTATTCTAACGACAGTTAAAATATTAACTTTTGAAAAATTTAAAAACTCCCAAATAAAGTATTTGTTAAGCTTTATATTGTTGTGTTGTGTTATAATTTTATTAATTGATCAGCCAGACCTGGGTCAATCTATATTATTAACCTGTTCTTGGGTTGCAATTGTTTTTATTTCTGGCGTGAGTTTAATTTATATATTTGTTTTCTTATTAGTTTTTTTAACATCACTTAGCTCTCTTCTTTTTTTCTTACCAGAGAAATTCGGTTATGTAATTAATCGCTTGGTTGCTTTTTTTGACCCAAGTCAGGGTGATAAATTTCAGTCTTCAACCGCTCTTGATGCAATAAAATTAGGAGGGCTCACAGGCCAAGGAATGGGTGAAGGTATTTTAAAAGAAAGTGTACCCGAGGCACACACAGACTATGTTATAGCAGTTATATCAGAGGAATATGGCTCATTGGTTTCAATATTAATACTAACTATTTTTTTATATATTTCATTTAGAATCATTAAAAATTGTTTCAATCAAGATAATCAGTTTTTAAAAATTTCTTTAAGTGGGCTTGCAACGTTGTTAATATTTCAAACGTTTATTCATGCTGGAGTAAATATCAATTTATTACCGGCCACAGGCATGACTTTACCTTTTTTAAGTTATGGCGGCTCATCTTTAATTGGTAGTGCGATTTTAGCGGGATTAGTCTTAAACTATACAAAAAATAAATCTTACTTATATGACTAAAAAAAATATTTTAATTGCAACTGGCGGAACTGGCGGTCATATTTTCCCCGCTTATAGTTTGGCGAATTATCTAATCAATAAAAATTTTAATGTAAAATTAACTACCGATATAAGAGGGTTAAAATATTTAAAAGACTATAAAAACCTTAATATTATTGAAATTCCCTCATCTCCACTAATTAAAAAAACAATTCTAAAGTTTTTAACTTCTATTTTTACAAATATATATTCAATTATTAAGTCTTTTGTATTTTTATCGATGAACAGACCGTCAATTATTTTTGGCATGGGAGGATATTCTTCTTTTCCAGTATGCATAGCTGCAGCAATTTTAAGAATTAAATTTATTGTTTACGAAAATAATTTAGTTATAGGTAAAGCTAATAAGTATTTACTACCATTTGCGTATCAAATATTTGTTTCTTATAAACAACTAGAGGGTATAAGTGAAAAATACAATAATAAGGTTTATGAAATTGGTAATATTATAAGAGAAGAAATTATAAACCCAAATTCCACAGTTCGAATTAATAAGTTTGATAGTATGGAAATCTTAGTACTAGGAGGAAGTCAAGCCGCCAAAATATTTGCAGAACAGCTTCCTGAAATATTTGAAAAGTTAAAAAATGATGGAGCTACAATTAAAGTATATCAACAATGTCAAAATAATCAGAATGCCGAACTATCTGATTTTTATAAAAAAACCAAGGTAGAACATGAAATATTTAATTTTACAGACAAAATAAGCAATTATTATTCAAAAGCAAATTTAGTCATAACACGCTCAGGAGCCTCTGTTTTGGGTGAATTAATTAATTATAATATTCCTTTTATATCTATACCTTTACCAACATCAGCAGAAAACCATCAATATAAAAACGCTGAGTTTTATTTAAAAAAAGGTTATGGGTATTTAGTTGAGGAAAAAGATATAAAGAAGAAATTGTATAATTTAATGATAATTATTTGTTAGATAATGTTTTATTAAATCAAAAAAAATATTCAGATAAAGATATTTTTAACAATTTACAAGCTCAATTAGAAAAAATATTAAATGAAAAAATTAATTTAGGAAAAAAAGAAATTATTCATTTCATCGGTATTGGCGGAATAGGAATGAGTGGTTTAGCACAAATAATGAAAAATATGGGTTTCAGTGTCCAAGGAAGTGATCAAAATAAAAATAAAAATATAATTAATTGTGCAAAATTAGGAATTAAAACATACATTGGGCACTCATCAAATAATGTCAAAAAAGCTTCTATTATCGTTAAATCTTCTGCTATTAAGAATAAAAATATAGAAATTAAATATGCAAAAAAAAATAAATTGCCAATTTATTCAAGGGCAGAAGTATTAGCGGATGTTGTATCTTTAAAAAAAAATATAATAATTACTGGCTCACATGGAAAAACTACTACCACTTCTTTAGTGGCAAAAATGTTAACAGATCAAAAATTAGACCCAACTATTATAAATGGAGGGGTGATTAATTCGTTCAATAGTAATGCAAAGCTTGGAAAAGGAGACTGGGCTATTTTAGAGGCAGACGAGTCAGACGGCAGTTTTTTAAAATTACCAATTAATTATTCAATTGTAACTAATATAGATAATGAACACTTAGATTATTATAAAAATTATAAAAATTTAGAAAAATCTTTTTTAGAATTTATAAATAAAACTCCACCCACTGGTAAATCAATTATTTGTATTGATAATAAAAACATTAAAAAAATTTTGAAAAAAATTAAGAATAAAAATATATTAACTTATGGAGAAAATATTGAAGCCAATTATCAAATTAAAAAAATAAAATACAACTTTGATAACACATCATTTAGTTTGAGATTTAAAGATAAAAATAAAAAAATTAAAAATATAGCCAATATAAACGTAAAGCTTTTAGGGAAACACAACGTTCTAAACGCAACTGCAGCTTTAATAGTATGTATAAATCTTGGTGCCGATATACAGACTATTAAAAAATCATTGAAAAATTTTTCAGGCGTAGAAAGAAGAATGACTAAGGTCTTTTCAAAAAATAAAAACGATTTTTATGACGATTATGCTCATCACCCAACTGAAATTAGTTCAATTCTAGAAGGAGTAAGAAATGTTAATTCAGAGAGAAAGATAATAAGTATTTTTGAGCCGCACAGATATTCTAGAGTTTTATCATTAAAAAATGAATTTTCAAAATGTTTCTCTAAATCTAATTTAGTAATTATGTGTCCTTTATATGCCGCGGGCGAAAAAAAGAATTTTAAATTTGATATAATAAGATTCTCTAATTTAATTGCCAGAAGATCAAACACACAAGTAATAATTGTTAGAAATCAAATTGAATTGTGCAGATATTTGAAAAAAAACTTGATCAACAATGAAATTATTATCGGAATGGGAGCTGGGTTGATATCAAAATGGATTAGAGGTTTAAAACATTCATTATGAATTTAGAAAGTAATTTTATAAAAAAATTAGATGGTAATTTTAGAACGAATGTAAAACTTTCAAATTACAGTTGGTTTAACTTGGGAGGAAATGCAGAATATTTCTACAAAGCTAGAGATAAAAACCAACTTATCAAATTTTTAATAGAGGCTAAAAAAAAAAAAATAAAAACCACAATATTGGGCGCTGGTTCCAATATATTATTTAGAGATAAAGGCGTTAAAGGAGTTATTATAAAATTAGGAAATGGTTTTTCATATACCAATTTACAAGAAAAAAACATCGTAGTTGCAGGCGCAGCAACACTTGATCGTAAAGTTGCTGACTTTGCTAAAGAAAACAGTTTAGAAAATTTAGAATTTCTATCTTGCATACCTGGGTCAATAGGTGGAGCGATTATAATGAACAGCGGTTGTTATGAAAATGATATTTCTAAAGTCTTACTATCTATTCAAGCTATAGATAAAAATAAATTAACAGAAATTGAACTAAAGAAAGAAGATATTAATTTTTCATATAGGGGCACCAATTTATCTGATGATTTAATTATAATTTCTGCAAAATTTAAATGTATTGTTGGAAAAAAAGATAAAATAGAAAAAAAACAATTAAATTATATTAAAAAAAAAAAATTATCTCAGCCCAATCAAATAAAAACATGTGGTAGCACTTTCAAAAATATAAGTGAAGAAAAGAAAGCATGGATGTTAATTAAGCAATCAGGTTGTGAAAATTTAAAAGAGGGAGATGCGCTAATTTCAAAAAAACACTGTAATTTTTTTGTCAATAATGGCAACGCTAAAGCTTCAGATATTGAAAAACTTATAGAAAAAGTTAAAAAAAGAGTTTTTGAAAAGACAGGAGTAAATCTTGAATTAGAGATTAAAATAATTGGTGATTAAAAAAAAATTTAAAAATGTTTTAGTTATTTTAGGCGGGACTTCAGGGGAAAGGACTATTAGCTTAGAAAGTGGAAAAGCATGCATTAAATCATTAAAAAAAATGGGTTACAAAGTATCAACTTTCGATCCTAAATTTAAAAATTTAAACTTAATCGATAAAAAAAAAACTGATGTAATATTTAACGCTTTACACGGAAAAGACGGAGAAGATGGTGTAGCTCAAAGTTACTTTGAATATTTAAAAATTCCCTATACCCATTCGGGAGTAATAAGTTCATTTAACGCCATGAATAAGGTTATTTC
>JAOIST010000025.1 GCA_028222435.1 Candidatus Pelagibacter sp.
TGGAGCTATCATACATTATAAAGCAACGAAAGAGACAAATAGAAAATTAAAGAAAGGAGATATTTACCTAGTTGACTCTGGAGGTCAATATGAATTTGGTACAACTGATGTAACTCGTACTATTTCTTTAAAAAATTTGAACAAAAGAATTAAAGATATTTTTACAAGAGTTCTTAAAGGACATATTGCCGTTGCAAATTTTAAACTTAAAAAAAATACCTCTGGTTCGGTAATAGATGGTAGCGCAAGAAAATATCTAAGGCAAATTGGTTTAAATTATGCACATGGAACTGGCCATGGTGTTGGGTATTTTTTAAATGTACATGAAGGTCTCCACGCAATATCAAAAAGAAATAAAATTAACTTCCAAGAGGGTATGATAGTTTCAAATGAACCGGGTTATTATGAAAAAAACAAATTTGGTATCAGAATTGAAAACCTAATTTATGTAAAAAAAAATAGAGAGGGTGATATGATTTTTGAAAATTTAACAATGGCGCCTATTGATAAAAATTTGATCATTTCAGAGAGTCTCAATAAAAATCAAAAAAAATGGCTTAATGACTATCACAAAACTGTTTTTAAAAATTTAAGAAAATTTATGAATAAAATTGAATTATCGGAACTTCAAAAAGCTTGTTCAGCTATTTAATATTATATTCCAATCCTTTTCTAAAATAATCTTGATGTTCAATTGTTTAGCCTGTTCAATTTTCTTTTTTGCAGGTTTGGACTCTCCTACAACTAAATAATCAAGTTTTTTAGTAATAGATCCAAGAACTTTTCCACCATTATTCTCGGTGATTGCTTTTGCTTCTGATCTACTCATACTTTTAAGGCCGCCTGTAAACATCAATCTTTTATTTGAAAATTTTCCATCATTATTTTGAACGGTGAAATTCTTAATGCTAAGTTTATTGATTAAATCTTTTGTTATTTTGATATTATTTGTAGAAGAGAAAAAACTATCTACAGACTGAATTTGTGTTTCACCTATTCCATCTAGATCTGCTAAATTAACTAAAATTTTTTTTCTATTTTTAAAGTCAAATAATTTTGTAAATTCTTTTATTGAACTAAAAAAGCTTGCTAATATTTTTGCGTTTTCTTGCCCTATATGTCTGATGCCTATTGAATAAATAAATTTATCTAAAGAAATTATCTTAGATTTTTCGATAGCTTTTTTTAAGTTATTAATAGAAAGTTCTCCCCATCCCTCCAATTTTTTAATCTTGTGATAGTTTAAGTCGAAAATATCTGATGGTTCTTTTATAAATTTTAATTCCCAAAATTGTTCGATTACCCTTTTTCCTAAACCGTCTATATTAAAGGCCTCTTTTGATACAATATGCTTAAGTTTTTCTCTTGCGGTAAAATCACAATTGTAGCCTTTTGTACATCTTCTAACTGCATCAAATTTTTTTGTGCTCTTACTTAATTCTTTTATAGTTTCAGAACCACATAAACATTTTTTTGGAAAGATAAATTTTCTACTATTTTCAACTCTTCTAGATTTATCTACTGATACTACTTGAGGAATAACATCTCCAGCTCTTTGAATTATTATTGTATCTCCTATACGAATATCTTTTCTTTCAATCTCCTCTTCATTGTGCAATGTTGCGTTTGATACTACTACTCCACCAACAGTAACTGGTGTTACTTTAGCCACTGGAGTAATAGCTCCAGTTCTTCCTACTTGTATAACTATATCTTTAATACTGGTTATAGCTTTTTCAGCAGAAAACTTATACGCTATAGCCCATCTAGGTGAGTTAGATGTATTTCCTAATCTTTTTTGTAATGAGATATCGTTAACCTTATAGACTACACCGTCGATGTCATAATCGAGTGATGCTCTTAATTGATCTAATTGAATATGTTTTTTTTCAATTTCATTAAAATTATGAACTTTTTCAGATAAAGGATTGGTTAAAAAATTCCAACTTGAGATTTTTTTTAAAAAATCAGATTGTGTCTTGAATACCATAGGTGAAACCGCTCCAAAACCATAAGCAAAATATTTTAGTGGTATTTTTGAAGTTTCTTTTGGATCTTTTTGTCTTAATGAACCTCCGGCGGCATTTCTTGGGTTGGCAAATTTATCTTTTTTAATTTGAGCAAAATCTTTTTTACCAATATAAACTTCACATCGTATTTCTAATAGTTTTGGAACTTCTTTAGAAACAATCTTAATTGGTAACTTTTTAATAGTTTTTAAATTTTCTAATATATCTTCACCTATTTTTCCATCTCCTCTAGATAATCCTTTTGTTAAAATTCCATCTTCATAAACTAATGTTGCAGAAATTCCGTCAATTTTAGGTTCGCTAAACATTTCAATCTCCTTATCTTTTAAAGACAAAAAATTATTAATTTTTTTATTAAAATCTCTCATATCATCAAGATTGAAAGCATTGTTTAATGAGAGCATAGGTGATAGGTGCTGAATTTTTTTAAACTTATTTAGTGGTGTGGCTCCTACTATGCTTTGTGAGCTTGCGTATTTTTCTAAATAAGGGTATTGCTTCTCTAATTTTAAAATATCGGATTTGATTTTATCGTAATCTGAGTCACTAATTTTCGGATTATCGTTTATAAAATAATTAATGTTATGTTTTTTTAGAATTACTAATAATTTTTTATGTTGATCTATAATATTTTTTTTTTCTTTCATTAAAAATTATTTAACCTTTTTTAATATTTTTTGTATAATATTATTCTTTTCCTTTTTGTTTATTTTGAATTCATAATTTTGATTTAAAATTTTGTACGATTGTTTAAACCATTCACTCGAATTATAATTGTATCCAAGTATCTTAGCATATTTTTTAGCATCTTTTTCTAAACCTAAATGATAATGAATCTCTACAAGTCGATGTAGAGCTTCTTCTATAAATATTGTTTCATCATATTTATTTACTATTATTTTTAATCTATTAATTGCTGGTGCCCATTTTTGCACAGAAGTATAGTATTTAGCGTTATACATTTCTTTTGCTGCTAATTGGTTTTGAATTAATTTTTTTTTAAATTGTAGATCTATTGAATAATCTGTTTCAGGATATTTTTTTATAAAATAATCAATTTGTTTAGTTGCTTCTAAAAGAGGCTTTAAATCTTTTTTCTCATCACTCATCTGTTCAAAAAAGATTATCGCTTTTAGATATTCTAAATAAATTACATTTTTATTCGCTGGATAGGTTTTTAAATATCTTTCTATATTCTGCAAAGAATCATCGTAAAAATTAATTCCATAGAGAGAGAAACATGACATCATTGCAGCTTTAGCTGCGAATTCTATTTCTTTAAAATTAACTTCAGCTTCAGAAAATTTTTTATTAGCATTAAAAAAATCGTTAGACTCGAATGACTTATATCCTTCTTTATAAAGCACATATGGATCGACTTTCTTGGTCGGTTCATAAACTTTTTCTTTTTTAGAACAAGATAAAGGTAGAATAAAAATAAAAAATATAAGAAAAAATTTATGAAGCATAATTAGATTAATATCAAATTAATTCAAAATTAATAAGTTATAAATTGAGATTATGCGTTTACTGCTATTTTTACTGGGGACTCAGGTTTAAATCTTTTAATAGTCTCAGATTTTTTCTCTTCAATGATTATTGACTCTGTTCTTGAGTCTAGCATTTTCTTCAAAAACATATTTGTTAATTCATGTCCACCTTGAAAACATTTTACTTTTCCTAAAATTCTGTGACCAGAAAGTAATAGATCTCCCACTAGATCTAAAATTTTATGATTAACAAATTCTTTTTTATTTCTTAATCCACCTTTATTTAATACTTTTTGATCATCAACTACTACAGCGTTTTCTAAAGAGCCACCTTTAGCAAGTCCAGATTTTTTGATTTTTTCTATATCATCAAATAAACAAAAAGTTCTTGAATTAGAAACATCATTCAAATTATCTTTAGTAAAATTTATTATATTTTTTTGTTTTCCAATTATTTGATTGTCATAATTTAATTGAAAATCTACTTCTAAAAACTCATCACTAGGTTCGATTGACATTTTTCTTTTTTCATCAATGAGTTCTACTTTTTCTAGAACCCTTAAATATTTTATTTTTTTTTGAAGTTTTTTTGTTTTTACTTTTTTTAAAACATCTAAAAATTCTTTTGCCGATCCATCCATTATAGGAACCTCATTACAATTAATCTCTACTGTAGCGTTGTCTATCCCGGATATAAAAAAAGCAGCTAATAAATGCTCAACAGTTGAAACTTTAACCCCATGACTGTTTTCAAGCGTTGTGCATAATTTAGCAGAAGAAACGTTCTTATAATTAGCTTTAATCAAATTGTTGTTCTTTAAATCAATTCTTTTAAAAACAATCCCTTGGTCTTCAGTTCCAGGTAATATTGTTATTTTTGAAGTTTGACCTGTATGGAGACCTATTCCATCAAAAGTCAAAGGTTCAGCTAATGTTTTTTGATAATTGTCTTGCATTAATAAAGCTTATAGAGAAGATGTTGTTTAAACTTAAAACAACTAATGTTTCTAAAAAAAACAATAATTAATTAAAAATTAGGTCAAAAAACCTTCTGATCAAAGTTTTTTGCTCAATCAAAACTGGAATTGCTTCTTTTTTCCAACCAAAATGGACAATTTTATTTGCTGTATTTAGAAATTTTTCGCTAGATAAGTTGCTTATACAATTAAGGTTAAAGATTTTATTCTTAGTAAAAGTATTTTTAAAAATTTCATTAAAATGTTTGAAATTAGGATCATCTTTTTCTAGTAAAAAAATATTTTTAGAAATCTTATTGTAATGTGATAAATTAATATTTTTAAAAATCATAATTTCAGACATTTC
>JAOIST010000026.1 GCA_028222435.1 Candidatus Pelagibacter sp.
GGACTATATAGATTTATATCAATTACATTGGCCTGAACGTTCTACAAATTTTTTTGGCAAAAGAGAATATTCAGTTAACGAGGGTGAGGGAGATTGGAATAGTTTTGAAAGCATTCTTCAAGCATTAGAAAAATTTATAAAAAATGGAAAGATCAGATACATTGGGATGTCTAACGAAACTCCATATGGTTTATCTAAATATATAGAGTTATCAAAAAGTAAAAACTTACCGCGAATGATGTCAGTTCAAAATCCCTATAACCTGGTCAATAGGACATATGAAATAGGTATGTCAGAAATATCGCTAAGAGAAAAATGTGGATTGCTTGTTTACTATCCGCTCGCAGCGGGTGGGTTGTCTGGCAAATATAGAAATGGGCAAATGCCAAAAAATTCCAGGATGGACCTTTTTTTTGAAGGTTGGGGAAGACATTTAAATCCTTTAGCAATGAAAGCTTATGATGAGTATTACAAGCTTGCTACTGATAACAATATGACGATGGTTCAACTTGCGCAATCCTTTGTGAATTCTAGACCATTTGTAACTAGTAATATTATTGGGGCTACAACTATGGAACAATTAAAAGAAAATATAGATACAATTAATATAGAACTAACAGATGAGACAATGGAAAAGATTAATTTAATACATAATAATAATCCCAATCCTTCTCCTTAATCGAACCCATTGAAATAGCTAATTTTTAGTATAAAAATAAATTTATGTTACTTAAAAAAATTTTTATAATTATTATCATAACTCTATTTTCTCTAAATGCCTTTGCTAACACCCCGAGATCAACAGGGAAATATAAAAACTGGGAAAGTTTTGTAGCTGAAACAGAAAAAGGGAAAATATGTTTTGCTCAAACACTGCCAACAAAAAGAGCGCCTGCGGCTATTCAACGAGATCAATCAAAACTTTTTGTAACTTTTAGACCTGCTGAAAATATTAAGGACGAAGTAAGCATTACTAGCGGACATGATTACAAAAGCTCTAGTGTTACAGCTAGCTCAGGTAAAAGAAAATATTCTTTTTTTTCACAGAAAGATTTTGCATGGTTATTAGATGATCAGGAAGAAAAAAAATTTATTAAACTGATGCAAAGAGCAACTGATTTAATAGTCAAGGCAAGAACCGGAAAAGGTGCTGAAACTACAGATCACTACTCTATGATGGGATTTACTAAAGCTTATAATACTGCCAAGAAAACTTGCGGCTAAATGAAAAAAATTGTTTTAGCGTATTCAGGAGGATTAGACACCTCGATAATCTTAAGATGGCTTCAAGAAAATTATAAAGCAGAAATAATTGCCTATACATCAGATATCGGCCAAGACATGGACGAAAAAAAAATAATCATAAACGCAAAAAGATTAGGTGTTAAAAAAATTATAATAGAAAATTTGAAAAATACATTTGTAAAAGATTATGTGTTTCCAATGATCAGGGCTCACGCAGTTTATGAAGGTGTATACTTGCTGGGCACATCCATCGCTAGACCTTTAATTGCAAAGAGACAAATAGAAATTGCAAAAAAATTTGGAGCTTATGCAGTTTCACATGGAGCAACTGGAAAAGGTAATGATCAAGTAAGATTTGAATTAGGCTATGCTTATTTTGGAAAAAAAATAAAAGTAATAGCGCCTTGGAGAGAGTGGAAATTACAGTCTAGAACAGATTTGATAAAATATGCAAAGAAAAATAATATTCCAATTCCAAAAGATAAAAAAGGAGCTCCACCCTTTTCAATTGATGATAATATTTTTCATACATCTACTGAAGGAAAAGTTTTAGAACATCCAAAAAATTCTGCGCCAGAATTTATTTTTCAAAGAACTGTTTCTCCTGAAAAAGCACCTAATAAAACAACTAAAGTTACTATTGGTTTTAAAAATGGTGATCCGATATCTATTAATGGTAAAAAACTAAGTCCTGAAAAATTACTAGATAAATTAAATGATTTAGCTGGTAAAAATGGAATTGGAAGAGTTGATCTTGTTGAAAACAGGTTTATTGGAATCAAATCTAGAGGTGTATATGAAACACCTGGTGGAACTGTTTTATATTCTGCTCACAGAGCAATAGAGTCCGTGACACTTGACAAAGAAACAGCTCATGCGAAAGAGAGGATCATGCCGGTTTACGCTGAACTTGTTTACAATGGTTATTGGTTCTCCAAAAAAAGAATTAAACTTCAAAAGATTATTGATAAAAAAAGAAACCAAGTAGCTGGCGATGTTGTACTTGGATTATATAAAGGGAACATTACCATTCTATCAAGAAGAACAAAAAACAAGGCTTATTCTCTAAAAAAAGTTTCTTTCGAGGAAAATAAAACATTCAATAAATCAAAAATTGAAAATTTTATTAAACATCATTCAAAACAGTTAAATAAATCATAAATCTCTGTTATTGTTTCTTTAATGAATGCAGCGATTCGAAATATTCAATTAGTAGCGGTAGTAGTAGTTCTCATATCTACCATGGTAGCTTTTCTATTAGAAATAATAAAAATGTACGAAGTTCAAAATGTTACTTTGGCTGATTTACTTTTAATGTTTATTTATATTGAGGTAATTGGTTTAGTGAGATCATATTGGGAGTCTAGATCGGTAAGAGTAATATATCCCTTGATCATTGCAATCACAGCCCTATCTCGATTTATAATATTACAAGACAAAGAGTCCGATCCAACGAATTTAATTTATCTTGCAGGCGCAATTTTAATTGTTTCGATTGCTACAGTAGTAATAAGATTTAGAAGAAGTAAGTATTTAAAAATAGATAAAGATAAATCTAACGACCTTTAAAACATTCTAAGGTATTTTTTAATAAACATGCAATAGTCATAGGGCCGACACCGCCAGGCACAGGTGTAATTGCTTTAACTTTGTCTTTAACATTGTCAAAATCTACATCTCCAACTATTTTATCATCCACTTTATTAATGCCTACATCAATGACAATGGCATCTTTTTTAACCCAGTCACCTTTTACTAGATTAGGAACTCCTACTGCAGCTACAAGAATATCTGCTTTTAAACATTCAATTTTTAAATCCTTTGTTTTTGAGTGAACAATAGTAACTGTGCAATTTTCTTTTAGAAGAAGTTGCGCCATTGGTTTGCCATTTAAATTAGATCTTCCAATTATAACCGCGTGTTTTCCTGATAGATTTGACTCTGTTTTTTTAATCAAAAATAAACATCCTAACGGCGTGCAAGGAACTGTTGCATGATAACCAGATGAAAGATTTCCGACATTAACGGGATGAAACCCATCAACATCTTTTAAGGGATTAATTGCATTAATAATTTTCTCTTTATTTATCTGAGATGGGAGTGGCAATTGAACCAATATTCCTGAAACAGCATTATTATCATTCAATTCTTTAATCTTTTTTAGAACTTCTTGTTCTGAAACTTCTTTAGGATACCTAACAACCTCAGAATTAATTCCAACTTCTTTGGCTTTTTTTTCTTTATTTTTGACATAGATTTGACTTGGTGCAAAATCGCCGATTAGAATTACAGTTAAACCAGGAACTTTATTATTTTTTAATTTTAATGAATCGATTTCTTTTTTAACTTCATGTCTTAATAATTCTGCTTCTTTTTTTCCATCTATAATCATAATTAAAATAAAGCGGGCGCAAACATTTCAAAGACAAAATTTCTTAAAAACATTAGCCCTAAAATTAGTATCACTGGGGAAATATCTATTGACCCTAGATTGGGAAGATATCTTCTAATAAAATTTAGTGCAGGACTTGTAAGTTTGTAAGAGACTTCAAGAACTGAATACACAAACCTGTTGCCAGTGTTAAGTACATTGAATGCAACTAACCAACTGATTACAGCGTTGATAATAAGTATCCAAATATAAAGACTAATTATATTGTCAAAGAGTATTAAGAGTGACTTCATCCATTTTTCTCCACATAAATTGACGTGCTTGGGAAAGCAAATGAAGCTTTATTTTTTTCAACAATATTTTTAATTTCTAAAGCTAAGGTATCTTTTACGTTTAGCCATTCCTGAAAATATTTTGTTTTTGTAAAGCAAATTAATCTTATGTCTATTGAGCTCGCAGCAAACTGATCTATTTTAACTGAAAGCATAGTGTTTTCAGATTTAATAAAGTCATCACTTTTTTTTATATAATCTTCAATTTGATTTTTAATATTTTTTAATTGTTCACTGGTAGTTCTATATTCCAATCCAATCATCCAATTAATTCTTCTGTTTGTAGTTTGTGTGTTGTTAATCACGGCTTTCTCAGCAAATTGAAAATTTGGAATCGTCGCTTGGGATTTATCAAATCTTCTAACAACAGTTGACCTAAATCCTATGCTTTCAACGGTGCCTTCGATAACACCATCAACATAAATCCAATCTCCGACTTGAAATCTTCTTTCGACCAAAACTAGTATGCCTGAAATTAAATTTTTAAATAAATCTTGAGCTCCTAACGCTACAGCAACACCAAATAAACCTAGTCCTGCAATGATTGGTCCTATCTTAATTCCCCAAAGCTCAAGTACTGCCGCAAGACCTAAAATAAAAATTAAAACTTTTATTGCTTTTATAATCCAGTTAATCAAGTCTTTGGAAAGCAAACCTCCGACTGATTTAATTACAGCAGATAAAGGTCCTATAATTTGATGAAATGTCCAAA
>JAOIST010000027.1 GCA_028222435.1 Candidatus Pelagibacter sp.
AAATAGATGCTATTTGAGCTTCTAGAGAAGAATTAGATAAAAAATTTATTTTATTTTTAAAAAAATTTTTACCTAATATCTTATTGAATTTTTTTTTATCTTTTACCGGACCGTTGTGTTTAATTAAACCATCTAAAGTTTCAAAAGAAAGATTTAGACCTTTAAAATCATAATATCTATTTTCTAAAATTGTTATAATCCTAAGAGTTTGTATATTGTGATCAAATCCTCCATAATTTTTCATACAGTCATTTAAGGCATCTTCACCAGCATGTCCGAATGGAGTATGTCCCAGATCGTGGGCTAAACTTAAAGTTTCGGACAAGTCTTCGTTTAAATTAAAAAATTTAGAAAGTGTTCTAGCTATTTGCGAAACCTCAAGAGAGTGTGTAATTCTAGTTCTAAAATGATCACCTGTAGTGTTAACAAACACTTGGGTTTTATGTTTAAGTCTTCTAAAAGCCGTGGAGTGAATAATTCTATCTCTATCTCTTTGAAAGTCATTTCTTAAATTGTTTTTTTTTTCTTTAAAAAATCTACCAGTTGATTGAATTGGTACCGCTAAATTAGATAATTTTGTTAATTGTTTTTTTTGCATGGTGACAATTAAGATTATATACTAGATAATTAATGTTTATGGAAAAAAAATTAAGTTTCACTGATCAAGCACTTAATCAAATTAATAAAATTACAATAGGTGGTGATAAAAAATATTTTAGAATCACCGTTCAAGGAGGTGGGTGTTCGGGTTTCAAATATAGCTTTGGTTTTGATGCACAATTTAATAATGATGATGTGGTATTTGAAAAGGTGGTTATAGATAAATCGTCATTAGAGATTATCTCTGGCTCAGAAGTAGATTTTAAAAAAGAGATGATTGGTGAATCTTTTGTTATCAATAATCCAAAAGCTAAAGCTTCTTGTGGTTGTGGATTATCTTTTTCAATTTAATGAAAATAATTTCCTGGAACGTCAACTCTGTTAGGGCAAGAATAGAAAACATTAAAAATTATATTAAAGACACTGATCCTGATGTCCTTTTACTACAGGAGATTAAAACTCAAAACGAAAATTTTCCAAACGATGAATTTAATAAATTAGGTTATGTATCATATGTATTTGGTCAAAAAAGTTACAATGGTGTTGCAATTATTTCTAAACATGAATTAGATAAAGTAAATAATAGTTTTATTAAAGATGATTTAAATCAATCACGAATAATCACCGCTGAGTTAAAATTAAAAAAAAAAAAGATAGAGCTAATAAATATTTATGTTCCGAATGGAAATCCCGTGGATACAGAAAAATATGAATATAAAAAAAACTGGTTGAAAAAATTTATAATAAATATAAAAAAAAAAATTCAAAAAAACTCAAATATTCTTATCGCAGGAGATTTTAATATTATCCCGGAAGAAATAGATGTTCATGATTTTAAAAGATATGAAAATGATGCTTTAGGTAGATTGGAAATAAGAAAAAAATATAGAGAATTAATTAATTTAGGTTTTAAAGATGTGTATCGTTCTAAAAATAAAACAAAACAAGAATATACCTTCTGGGATTACTTTGCAGGATCATGGCAAAAAAATTATGGTATGAGAATTGACCATTTTCTAATATCAAACAGTCTAATTGATAATATAAAATCAATTAATATAAATAAAAAACCAAGATCAAAAGAAAAACCATCTGATCACACGCCAATCGAACTAGAAATTATTTAACTCTACCGTATATATCTTGATATCTAACTATATCGGTTTCTTTTAAAATTGATCCTAATTGAGCTTCAATTATTTTTACTGGTTTCTTATATGGATTTTCTATTCTGTGAGTAGATTTAACTGGTATAAAAATAGTTTCATTAGTTTTTAAAAAAAATTTTTTTTTGTTGAGAGTTATTTTTGGAGTTCCTTGAGTTACAACCCAATGTTCAGAACGATGAAAGTGTTTTTGAAGACTTAAAACTCCTTTAGGTTTTACATAAAGTTCCTTAATTAAAAAATTTTTACCATTATATAAATTTGTATACCTGCCCCATGGTCTATAAAAAATATTTTTCTTTTTTTGATATTTGGACTTTAATTTATTATAGACTTTACAAATTTCTTTCCAGCTACCTAGATCAGACCAGGGTATATTTAATTTTATAGCATTTATATTTTTTGATTTTTCCAAAATTGCATAATCAAAAGAAATTGTCTTGCATTTTAAAAAGTCGTTTTTATTGAGATAATAAATATCATTTTTATATTTTGATTTATTTACAGAATTTAAACAATGATTAAAGTTTCTGTTTTGATGCTTCTTGAAGTTATTAATTATTGATTTTTTTGTCAAAAAAAACATTCCTGAATTCCAATAAGCATTATTTTTAATAATTTTTTTCGCTTTTTCTAAATTTGGTTTTTCAATAAATTTTGTAACCTTGTATTTATTGTTCACCCGTTTTGATAAAAAATAACCAAACTCAGAAGAAGGGTTAGAAGGTTTAATGCCAAATATAAAGATATTTGTATCTGTCAAGTATTTCTGGTGTTGTTTAATAGATTTATTAAACAGGTTTATTTTCTCAATTAAATGATCTGATGTTAAAAAAAGTAAGGGTTGGTTCTCAGGTATTTCTTTAATTAATACTGAGCTAAGTATAGCAGGAGCAGTATTTCTTTTTGCTGGTTCGAGAATAATTTTATATTTCTTAAAACCTTTTAATCTTAAATGTTTTTTAATTTCACTTATATATTTTTTATTGGTGCTTATTATTGGATAATCAAATATTGAATTTTTTATCCTCTCTAAAGTTTTACCGAATAAAGTCCAATTTCCAAAATCAATAAACTGCTTTGGTTGATGATGTTTCTGATCAGCCCAAAGTCTTGTACCAGAACCGCCACATAAAATTATTGGACGTATTTTCATTAAATTTTTGAATATTCTTTAACTTCTTTTTTCTTACCTGGATGTGTTGGAGCACCGAGATAAGCAGGTCCTACTGTTTGAGCATATTTCCAAATAGTTCCAGATCCAAAACTTGATTTTTTTTCTTTCCACTTTTTTCTTCTAGCTTTTAATTGTGCGTTGGTAAGCCTAACATTAATTGAACCTTTTTTTGCATCTATATCTATTACATCTCCATTTTTAAGAAGTGCAATTGGACCGCCCATTGCAGCTTCTGGGCCAACGTGGCCAACACAGAAACCTCTAGTTGCTCCTGAAAACCTTCCATCAGTTATAAGTGCAACTTTTTCACCCTTGCCTTGTCCGTAAATAGCTCCAGTTGTTGAAAGCATTTCTCTCATTCCTGGTCCACCTTTTGGACCTTCGTATCTAATTATTATTACATCACCGTCTTTGTATTTTTTTGTTTGTACTGCTTTCATTGCGTCTTCTTCATTGTCAAAACATCTAGCTTTGCCTGTAAATTGTAATTTTTTTAATCCTGCAATTTTTACGATTGCTCCATCTGGAGCTAAATTACCTTTTAACCCAACAACTCCACCATCTGGAGAAAGAGGGTTGTTATATTCTCTTAAAACTTTTTGATTGGTATTAAACTTTATATTAGTTAAATTTTCTTTCATTGTTTTACCTGTAACCGTCATGCACTCGCCATGAATATATCCTCCGTCAAATAAAGTTTTTAATAACATAGGAACACCACCAGCTTCCCACATATCTTTGGCTACATATTTTCCACCGGGTTTTAAATCGGCGAGATAAGGTGTTCTTTTAAATATTTTTGCAACGTCCATAAGATCAAATTTTATCCCTACCTCATTTGCTAAAGCTGGAAGATGTAAAGCTGCATTTGTTGATCCTCCTGTAGCTGCAACAATTGTAGCAGCGTTTTCTAAAGCTTTTTTTGTTACTATATCTCTTGGTTTAATATTTTTTTCTAATAAATTCATTACCGTTTGTCCGCTATCAAAAGCATACTTGTCTCTTTCCTCATAAGGTGCTGGTGTTCCTGCTGAATATGGTAAAGCAAGACCTATTGCTTCTGAAACGCAAGCCATAGTATTAGCAGTGAATTGTCCACCACAGGCTCCTGCACTTGGGCAGGCAACTAATTCTAATTCTCTTAATTCTTTTGAAGACATTACTCCTGATGAATGCTTACCAACCGCTTCAAATACATCTACAACAGTTACGTCTTTACCTTTAAATTTTCCTGGTAAAATAGAACCACCATAAATAAAAACGCTTGGAACATTTAACCTTAACATTGACATCATTAAACCTGGTAAAGATTTATCACACCCAGCAATACCAACTAGTGCATCGTAACAATGTCCTCTAACAGTAAGCTCAGCTGAGTCTGCAATTATCTCTCTTGAAATTAAAGATGATTTCATTCCTTCATGTCCCATAGCTATACCGTCAGTAACAGTAATTGTGCAAAATTCTCTCGGAGTTCCCCCGCTCTTTTTCACTCCTTTTTTAACTGACTGTGCTTGCCTCATCAAAGCTGTATTGCAAGGAGCGGCTTCATTCCAAGTTGAAACAACACCAACAAATGGTTTCGCTACATCTTGTTCTGTTTCTCCCATTGCATAATAAAAAGATCTATGAGGAGCTCTATCTGGGCCCAATGAAGTGTGACGGCTTGGTAATTTTTTTTTATTAAATTTAGACATTTTTAATTAATACTAGATACAATACTTCTTAATTTACTAT
>JAOIST010000028.1 GCA_028222435.1 Candidatus Pelagibacter sp.
TTTATTGGTGTTCAATTCCATCCTGAATTTAAATCTAGACCTTTAGCTCCACATCCTTTATTCTCTTCATTTATTAAGGCCGCAAAAATCAATTCGAAAAAACAATGACAAATTATAAAGTTAAATGCTCCAATTTTGAAATAAGTAACGATAAACCGTTTACTTTGATCGCAGGCCCTTGCCAGTTAGAAAATGAAACACATGCTTTAAAAATGTCATCTGAACTTAAAAAAATCACGAGTGAATTAGGGATAAATTTAATTTACAAAACCTCTTTTGATAAAGCTAACCGAACAAGTCTTAAAGGTAAAAGAGGAATGGGATTAGAGAAGTCTTTACCAATTTTTGACAAAATAAGAAAAGAAGTTGGCTTATCGGTTCTAACTGACGTTCACACAGCTGAACAATGTTCAATTGTTGCAGACCATGTCGATGTTTTACAAATCCCAGCATTTTTATGCCGCCAAACAGATTTGTTAATTGCTGCGGCAAAAACAGGAAAAATAATTAATATAAAAAAGGTCAATTTTTAGCACCATGGGATATGGCTAATGTAATAAAAAAAATTGAAGAGTCTGGTAATAAAAATATTTTAATTACAGAAAGAGGAGCAAGCTTTGGATATAACACACTTGTGTCAGACATGAGGGCTTTACCGATTATGTCTAAATTTGGTTTTCCGATAGTGTTTGATGCTACTCATTCTGTTCAACAGCCTGGCGGCATGGGCGAGAAAAGTGGAGGACAAAGAGAATTTGTTCCTTATCTTGCAAGAGCAGCTATTGCTGTTGGTGTTGGAGCTATATTTATGGAAACACACGAAGATCCTGATAACGCTCCATCTGATGGACCAAATATGGTCCCATTAAATGAAATTAAAGCTTTATTAAAAAAATTAACTGAAATTGATAAATTAGTTAAATAACAATAATGGCAAAAATCATAAATGTTAAAGGACGGCAAGTGTTTGACAGCAGAGGAAATCCTACTGTTGAAGCAGAAGTTTTTTTAGATAACGGTATATCTGCAACAGCAATATCTCCTTCAGGAGCATCAACAGGTGCATTCGAAGCACATGAGTTAAGAGACAAAGATCAAAATAAATTTCTAGGAAAAAGTGTCAATACGGCGGTTAAGAACATAAATGATAAGATTTCAACTAAGTTAAAAAATTTAAATCCAGACCAACAAGAAAATATTGATAAAGTTTTATTAGAACTTGATGGAAGTGAAAATAAAACAAATCTTGGTGCTAACGCTACTCTAGCAGTTTCATTGGCTAACGCAAAATGTTCAGCTGAAACAAATAAAAAATCTTTATTTAAAAATCTAGGTCAATCTTATTCGCTACCTATACCTTTAATGAATATTATAAATGGAGGGGCGCATGCTGATAATGATTTAAATATTCAAGAATTTATGATCAGACCAGATTCATCAAAAAATTTTATGGATGCTATAGAAAAATGTTTTCTTGTAATTCAAAATTTAAAAAAATTACTACAATCAAAAAAGATGCTTACTAATGTAGGGGATGAAGGAGGTTTTGCTCCCTCCATTAATACAAATGAAGAAGCATTAGAACTAATAGTGCAAGCAATAGAGAAAGCTAAACTACAACCAGGTAATGATATAGTTATCTGCTTAGATGTTGCGGCAAACGAATTAATAAATAATAAAGGCGAATATTCTATTCAATCTAAAAACTTTACTAAAGTTGATGACGTTGTAAGTTATTATAAAAAACTTACATCTGCTTATCCAATAAAATCTATAGAAGATCCTTTTGCTGAAGATGACTGGGAATCTTGGGAAAAAATTACCAGAGTTATTGGAAAAAATGTTCAAATAGTTGGGGATGATTTATTTGTTACTAATGTTAAACGACTTGAAAAGGGCATAAAAAATAAATCAGCTAATAGTATTTTAGTAAAACCAAATCAAATTGGAACTTTAACTGAAACATTAAAAGTAATTTCAATGGCAAAAAAAGCAAATTTTAATACTATTATTTCACATCGATCAGGAGATACCGAGGATACATTTATAGCTGATTTGGCAGTAGCTACAATGTCATCACAAATTAAAACAGGATCATTAGCCAGATCAGAAAGAGTAGCTAAATATAATAGGTTATTACGCGTCGAAGAAGAACTTGGCAATCAAGCCAAAATGGCTAGAATCTAACTCATGAGGTTAATTGATAGTTTAAAAAAAAAGAAATTTCTTCTATTCAATATTTTTTTTACTTTATACATTGGTATCAATTTAATTGGTGGTGAAAGAGGATTACTCTCGTATTTTGATAAAAAAAACGCTTACAAAAAATTGGTTGAAAAAGATAAGGTATTAACAGCGAAATTAAAAAATTTAGATCATAAAATCTCATTGATAAATAAAAATGATCCTGATTATTTAGATATGTTATATAGGCAAAAGTTTAACTATGTGACCGAAGATGAAATAATAATTAAATTGAAATGAGTGAAAAACCAAGACATCCAGAAAAAGTAAACAAACCAATAAATCCTATTAAGAAAAAACCTGATTGGATAAGATCTAAAATAGTAGACTCTAAAGTTTTTTTTCAAACTAAAAAAGTTGTAAACCAGAATAATCTCGTAACAGTTTGTCAGGAAGCCAATTGTCCAAATATCACTGAATGTTGGAGTAAAAAACATGCAACTTTTATGATTATGGGAGATACGTGTACAAGAGCTTGTGCATTTTGCGATGTTAAAACTGGTAAACCAACGGATCTGGATATCCTTGAGCCATTGAAAATTTCTAATGCAGTAAAAGATTTAAATTTAAAACATGTAGTAATTACATCTGTTGACAGAGACGATCTTGAAGACGGAGGTTCAGAACATTTTTATAACGTCGTAAAAGCTACAAGAGAAAAAAATCCTGAAACTTCTATTGAAGTTTTAACACCAGATTTTTTAAGAAAAGGTAATGCATACAAAAAAGTTTTGGAAGCTGATTTAGATGTTTTCAATCACAATATTGAAACAGTACCAAGACTTTATACAAAAGTTAGACCAGGTGCACGTTATTTTGCTTCATTGGAATTACTTAAAAAGGCAAAAGCGTTTAATAAAAAAGTTTTTACTAAGTCAGGAATTATGGTTGGTTTAGGTGAAACTAAAGAAGAAGTGATACAAGTTATGGATGATTTAAGGTCAGCTGAAGTTGATTTCATAACAATAGGACAGTATTTACAGCCATCAACAAAACATCATCCGCTTGACCGATATTATCATCCAGATGAATTTAAAGAATTTAAGTCTATTGCTAAAACAAAAGGTTTTTTACTAGTTTCTTCGTCACCTTTAACAAGATCATCTTATCACGCGGATGATGACTTCAGAAGATTACAGGACGCAAGAAATAAAAAGCTTGAATGTCAACCGCATCACTAAAAAAAATTATTCCTTGTAAAAAAGAACATCTTGTAGAAATGGTTCTGGATATTGAAAAGTATCCCGAATTTGTTCCTTGGTGTATTGAAGGTAAAATTTTTGATAAGAATGAAAGCTCTGACCTTATCACTTTTAATGGAGATCTAAAAGTTGGTAAAAGTATTTTAAATGAAACTTTTTCAAGTTATGTTTCTTACCACAAGAAAACTGATAAAATTATTGTTACGAATTTAGATGGCCCCTTGAAACACTTAAAAAACGAATGGCATTTCAAAGAAATAAATAACAACACTCAATTAGAATTTTTTATTGATTTTGAATTAAAAAATCCAATTTTGAATGGAATTATGAAAAAATCTTTTGAGCTTGGTTTAAATAAAATCGCAAAGGCTTTTGAAGTAAGAGCTATTCAATTATTTAAATAATGATATTTATAACAGTATTATTATTATTATTTTTTTTTACCT
>JAOIST010000029.1 GCA_028222435.1 Candidatus Pelagibacter sp.
AAGTTTTTATTATTCTGTAGAAAACAGTCAAACTGGCATTAAAGTAACTTTTGCAATTATTTATATAATTGTTGTAACGCTATTATTGTTTCTATCAACTGCTATAGCTATCACTTTTGCCTCAAGGCTAACAAAACCCATAATAAATTTAATTGGTGCCTCTGACTCTATAAGCAAAGGAGCTCTTGATGTTAAGGTTCCAGAAGTAGAAACTGATGACGAATTTAGAGAATTAAATAAAAACTTTAATCAAATGATCGAGAGACTTAAGGAACAACAAGATAAACTTCTTATAACAGAAAGATATGAGGCTTGGGAAACTGTTGCTAGAAAATTAGCACATGAAATCAAAAACCCCTTAACACCAATTCAATTATCAATAGATAGTCTTAGAGAAAAATATAAAGATAAATTAGGCCACGAGAGCAAAGACTTTGAAAAATATTTAGAAACAATTAATAGGCAAATCAAAGATATTGAAAAATTAGTTAACGAATTTTCAAATTTTGCAAGAATGCCTAGACCAATTCTTAAAAAAATTGATATTATAAAATTAATTAATAAATCTTTAGATTTTATAAAACTTACATCTAAAAATTCTATAAATTTAGTAAAAAAAACAAATAATCAATTTATTAACGGTGATGAAGATCAGCTTAATAGAGTTTTTATTAATTTAATTAAAAATTCAGAGGAATCTATTTCTGAACATCTGCAAAAAGACCCTAATTTTAAAGGAAATATTGACATAGAAATAGCTGCTAATAATGACTATATAGTCATTAGAATAATAGATAATGGCACAGGTATTACAGACGCTAAAAAAGCAATGACGCCTTACTTTACTACAAAAAATACAGGAACAGGTTTAGGCTTACCAATAGTGACAAAAATAATAAATGAACACTCAGGTAATTTTTTAATAAGAAATAGACAAGACAAAAAAGGTGCTCTTGTTACAATTACATTACCTAAATATGCTTAAAGAAATATTAGTTATAGACGATAACCCAGATATACGTTTTTTAATCTGTAATATTTTAGAGGAAAAAAATTTTACAGTAAGATCGGCAGCAAACTACGGTCAAGCCGTACTTGAGATTAATAATCGTCTACCTGATTTAGCTATCATAGATATCAAATTAGATAAACCTGATAAAGACGGAATTGATTTATTAAAATTAATAATCAAAAAAAATAAATTTACACCAGTTATAATGATTTCAGGCCATGCAACAGTTCAAATCGCTGTAGAAGCAATCAGATTGGGTGCTTATGAATTTATTGAAAAACCATTTTCAAAGGAAAAAATTATCAATTACGTTAATAGAGGTTTAGAGTCAGCATCACTTAAAAAAGAAAAAGATATTATAGAAAATAAATTATTTCATTCTTTTGATCTTGTTGGGAAAAGTCCCTCAATACTTAAAGTTAAGAAAATTATAGAAAAATTATTAACATCTGAAAGTAGGATTTTGATTTCAGGGCCAACTGGATCAGGAAAGGAATTAGTGGCTAGAAAAATTCATAAAAATTCTTCAAGAGCTAAAGAACCTTTTGTAATTATTAATGCAGCTTTGTTAAAAGAAAAAACTTATGAGAAAGAATTATTTGGCGAAGAGTTTGAGGATGGTAATATCTCTTTTGGAGCCTTAGAGAGAGCTAATAAAGGAACTCTATTAATAGATGAGGTATCCGAAATACCTTATGAAACTCAAGCAAATGTTTTGAGAGTTTTAATAGATCAAAAATTTAAACGGATGAATGGCTCAAAAGATATAAATGTAAATATTAGACTTATTTCATCTACATCGAAAAATTTAAGTGAATTAGTTAGAACAAATAAATTTAGAGAAGATTTATATCACCGATTAAATGTTATGCCAATTGAACTATCACCTTTATCTTCAAGAACTGAAGACATACCTCTATTAATTGATTATTTTAAGACTAAACTATCAGAAATTAACGGCGTTCAAAAACCTGACATTGATATTAAAAATGATAGTTTGTATACATATAATTGGCCTGGCAATGTTAGAGAATTAAGAAACTTAGTAGAAAGAATAACAATATTATCATCTAACGAAACTAAGGAAAAAATAAATCAAGTTATTAATGACATTTTGAACCCCTCATCAAAAATTCAGAATAATAAAGATCTTTTAGAACAATCTTTTCAATCTCCTTTAAAAGAGGCTAGAGAGCATTTTGAAAAAGAATATTTAGCTACTCAATTAAAAAAACATCACGGAAATATATCCAAAACAGCAGATTTTATAGGAATGGAAAGGTCTGCATTGCACAGAAAACTAAAATCTTTAGGTATTAAGGGAATTAATTAAAAATGAACATAATTATTTGTGGAGCCGGCAAAGTTGGCTTTTCAATAAGCAAGCAACTATCCGCTCAAGGTCATTCAGTTACAGTGATTGATCAATCCTCAGAAGACATTAAGAAAATTAATGATACTCAAGATGTTAAAGGCATTGTTGGACGAGCAACACTACCATCAGTATTAGAAAATGCTGGAGCTGAGAAGGCAGACATGATTATTGCCGTCACAAGAAATGATGAAACAAATATGATCGTTTGTCAGCTAGCTAGCTCTTTATTTAATGTTTCAAAAAAAATTGCACGTATAAGAACTAAAGATTTTTTAGAGGGAAAATGGAGAAAACTATATAATAAATCTAATATTCCAATAGACGTAATTATATCTCCAGAACTTGAAGTGGCTAAATCTTTGTACAGAAGATTAGAAGCTCCAGGAGCACTAGACAATGTTCCGTTTGGAAAAAATAAAGTTAAAATGTTAGAAATTTCTATTGAAAAAAATTGTCCTATTAAAAATATACCTTTAAAAAAATTAACTGAAAAATTTCCGGATTTTAAAGCAAATATTTTAGGTGCAGTTAGAAAAGAAAAATTTGTTTATCTTAAAAAAAATGATCAAATGTTAGAGAATGACAATGTTTATGTAGTTGTTAGCAGTGATCAATTAAATCCAATACTAAAAGCTTTTGGTCATGAAGAAAAAATAGCAAAAAATGTTTTAATTATTGGCGGTGGAAATATTGGTTTACAACTTGCAAAAATGCTTGAAGAAAATTTTGAAGACGTGAGAATTAAAATCATTGAAAAAAACAAACAAAGAGCAGAAGAAATAGCAAATGAACTATCTTCCTCTATAGTAATTAATGGAGATGCTTTGGATGAAGAAATTTTAAAAGAAGCTAATCTTGAAGGATCTGAAACTGTTTTGGCTTTAACTAATGACGATGAAAACAATATGATGGCCTGTGTATTAGCTGAAAAAACAGGATTAAAGAAAAGAACAATCGCTATTGTAAATAAAACTAATTATAATCTTTTACAAGATTCTCTAAACATAGATGACTTAGTTGATCCCCGGATGACAACTGTTTCAAGAATCATGGAACATGTTCATAGAGGTACAATTGGCACTGTTTATTCTTTATTGGACGGCGAATACGAATTTATGGAAGCAAAAATTTCAGACAAATCAGAACTTATTAATAAAAAAATTAAAGATTCCAACTTGCCCGCGGATATTAGAATTGGTGCAATTATTAGAGAAGACAAAGTGATAATACCAAGATCAAACTTTATTTTTGAAAAAGATGATCTTGTAGTATTTCTAGCTA